>JAJEAV010000044.1 GCA_022822625.1 Gammaproteobacteria bacterium
TTTTTTTTCATCAAGCAAAAACAAAAACTTCTTATCATCTTTCTGATATTCATGAGGAAACCTTAGATCACTTTTCGGATATTTCCAGCCAATATGCCATTCATCGGTGAACTTGTACTTTTTGCAATCCAACTTTTCTGCAAGTGGCTTATATTTTTCATTGTTACAGGGGGTAACCCATTCGCCGTCTTGAAAAAGCGAAAAAGCATAGTAAATCGGGCAGTTGGGGGAATTTTCTATGGATAGTGCAATTTTTGACTGTTTCCATTCGCCGATTTCGAAACTCACGTCAAACTGCTTATATCTTTTTGCACAGTAGTAATTGCGAACATTGTCTTCCAATGATTCCTCGATGATTTCTTTCTTAATGTTATAGTCAGCAAGTTTGTTCTTCAGTTTTTGCCAGAAGCTGATTTGAGACTGAACTTTTGATCCCAGAAGCATTTGTTCTAGTTGAGGAATAAGTTCGTAATTTTCATCTTTTGTTAAGAGATCCGATAATTCCATGTTGTTGCTTATGTTTGTGGGTTGACCAGTCAAGTCTTTCAACAGATTCTGGTATTGAAGCAAGATTTCACGAATCGAGTCAATACGTTGTACTGCTTCTAGTTTCATGCATTCTTCCAACCAGGGAATTATATCCTTAGAATACGATATGCATTTAATGTCCTTCTGATTAAGGTGGTCATCCCCATTAGGGTCTTTAAGAGAGGCTTCGCTAGGCGGTGAACCATTCAAGGTCAGATAAACCAGTTTGATTTGGTTTTTTTTGAAGCCTGATTTAATAGCATCTTCATAAAGCCTTTTGAGTTGACCATCTTGATCCGATGCATCTATCTTGTTCTCAATTACGATACAACAATCTTCCTTTTCCAACCGAATGTCGAACTGGGCTTGGTCGACCCGCTCTTCACTCCTGACCCGATATTCTTTGGGATTATTATAAAAGTCAGAGTTCCCTGAATCGTCATTCTTGATACATCTACATCTCTCCAAAAACAATTTTAGGAAAGCATCCTTCTGATGATGCGACCCATCAGGATTTAGCAACTCCGACAGAATAGGTGTGTGGGTGACCGTTTCCCTGTGTTTAATTCGAAGTATGGAGAAGACATTGAAATCTTCGCCGGTCGCAGCAGCCAATACTGCATGCTTGTTTTTTAGGCGCCGGATTTCGCGCAGAATGTGATCTACTTTGTCCGTATTCCTGTTCATTATTAGCGTTGTACAACCGGATAATCAGTAGCGCTTGCCCCTCTCCATCCCGCTTTGAAACAATGGAACGGTCTTCCCTCGTCGGAACTGGACAGATCAGTTATAGAAGTGTCAAAAGCAAGCATTGACCATGGCTCGTTCCCTCAAGCTCGAAGTCAACAGTGTCCATATGAAAGAAATGAAAATCGCTCTGCCCTACAGTCAAGACGTTTGTCTGATCAACTCATCGGGGAATAGGCGCAACAATCCGGCAAAGCAGACTTCACAATATTGCATGAATCAACTCCGGGAAGTAAAACATCTTCCCGATTGTGACCGAAAGATTACCGATCGTTGAGATCACACTTGCGAGAATCACTGTTCAGCCGATTCGACCTCGCCTTCGCCAGCCTTAAGCAGTTTCTCAAGCTCGCCGTTTTCATACATTTCCATCATGATGTCACATCCTCCGACAAACTCCCCTCGAATGTAGAGCTGCGGAACGGTTGGCCAATTCGAATATTGCTTGATTCCCTCACGTACCGCATCATCAGCAAGCACATTGACCGAAGCATAACGGACTCCACACGCCTCGAGAATCTGGGCAGTCCGTCCAGAAAAACCACATTGTGGAAACTCCGGTGTTCCTTTCATAAAGAGAATGATTTCGTTGCCCTCAATGACTTCCTTCAATTGCTCCTGGATAGACATGTATTAACTCCTGAAAATAAAATTCTATGGATTCTGATTATATCTCATCCGGTGTCATGGTTTTCATGGACAGCGCATGAATATCCTCCTTCATCCTGTCACCCAGGACCTTATAGACCATCTGGTGTCGTTGTACCAGCGATTTACCGGCAAAGCCTTGATAAACAACGCGGGCTTCGAAATGCCGTCCATCGCCATCGGCGGAAACTTCACAGCCTTCAAGTCCAGCACGAATCCACTTCTCTATATCCCCGGGTGTAACCATGTTTGTCAGTTCCTCATTGTTTTCCAGACTCAAGAAATGAATGCTCAGGCATCAAATAATATTTCCAGTCCAACCAGTTTTGCTATGTTGAGCAATCGCTCCGGGCAATTTTCAAATCCGGCAAATCCGGGAACCTCGACCAGCCTTGCGTGCCAGTAAACCAGTAGCGCAAGCCCGGAACTGTCGACATTCTCAATTCTGGAGAGATCAATTACCCGGACTGGTTCTGCAAAATCCGAATAACGCTTGAACAGCCCGGGAACAGTATGAATATTGAATTCGCCCTGTAAGGAGATTCTGCCATCATTGATGTCGATGCTGCTCATGAAGTCAGGAATCGATCGTTACTTTCGCGCATGGAATCAATGGTTCCTGTCAGCCCTTTTTCAAGAATTGTGGACTGAAACACCCCACGATAATTGATCACCATATTGATCCCGGCTACCGACAGGTTGTAAATCTTCCATGGTACGTCATCGCCCGTTCGGATCATGAAATAATCGACCGGAACCGGTGCTGAACCATTACCCAGCACCAGTTCGGTTCGCACCGTGGCCAGTAAGCGCTGTTTTTTCTCCTTGATTTCTGCATCCAGAATCCTGACATACTGCTCACCGTTGTACTTGAATAGCGCCGAACTGTACGTTGCAATCATCAGGCGCTTGAACTCAACAGAAAATGCATCTCGTTGCTGTTGACTGGCTTTTTTCCAGTTCTTGGCTAAAACCAGTCTGGCAATCCGGTCAAAGTCAAACAGGGGCACTACGGTCTGATCGAGAAATGACAACAGTGCAGGTGAATCTTCTGCAAGGCGGTCCCTGCTCTCGGAAAATTCCTTGAGAGCCGACTGAATCGTCTGATCAAGCAGTGCGGCAGGGTCATCTTCGGCATAACTGAATGTTGAACCTGCAACAAGTACGGTACAGAGGATCAGCCCGACCAACACCTGTCGCATCCACTCTCCCGACCCATGCCTTGTAGAATCTCCGGACAAGTGTTTTTGCTTATTCATTATCCCTGCCATACAAAAATTGCCCAATCAGCGTTTCGAGCTGAATTGCCGATTGCGTAAACTCCATTTCGTCGCCTTCTTCCAGATAAAATTCTGAAGACCCGGGCGACAAGCCGACAAATTGTGCACCCAGCAGGCCAGAAGTCAGAATTGATGCCCCTGTATCATCCGGAAGTTGATCATACTGGCTGTCAATATCCATGCTGACCACCGGAATATATTCTTCAGGATCAATTCGAATACCGGCCACTCGCCCAACCCGGACACCGCCAATCATAATCGGGGCATTTTGTGCCAGGCCACCCACATTCTCGAATCTGGCTTCAATTCGATAGGTATCGCGAGAACCGACTCCTGCATCAGTAACCTGTACGGCGAGCATCGCCAGGGCAGCGATGCCTGCCAGCATGAAAATGCCAACCCAGATTTCGATTGATTTATTTGAACGCATAACTGGATTTACTCTCCAAACATCAGGGCGGTCAAGAGGTAGTCACTGGCCAATACCGTCAACGATGACCAGACCACGGTGCGGGTCGTTGCCCTGCTGATCCCTTCTGAAGTCGGTGGCGAATTATAGCCCTCATACAACGCTATCCACACCACAATAAACCCAAATACGATACTCTTGATTACGCCATTGAAAACATCTTTAATCAAGTCAACGCCCGATTGCATCGAGTGCCAGTACACTCCCGAATCTATCCCGAATTGACCATGACCGACCAGATAGCCTCCCAAAATACCAATGGCACTGAACATGGCAGCAAGAATCGGTAATGATATTATACCAGCAACAAAGCGTGGACCTATAATGCGCTTGATCGGGTCAATTGCCATCATCTCCATGGCCGCGAGTTGTTCGGTTGCCTTCATCAGGCCAATTTCTGCTGTCAGGGCAGAACCGGCACGCCCGGCAAACAACAGAGCGGACAGAACCGGCCCCAGTTCCCGGACCAGAGACAGGGCGACTATAAGACCCAGATTCGATTCCGCACTGAAATTGACCAGTTGATAGTATCCCTGTAGCCCAAGCACCATGCCAACAAACAATCCTGCGACCACGGTAATCAGCATCGTCAGAACGCCAACTGCATACAGTTGTTCGATGATAAGCCGGAATCTCGAAAAGCTGGCAGCCGCACCTTTTAGCGCACTTCCCAAAAACAGCAACGAAGAACCCAAATGAATTGTAAAGTGAATTCCTTGCCGTCCGAGTTTTGCAACCAGGTCCATAGTCAGATATCCTGCAAGTCTTCAAGATAGTCCCGGGCCGGATAATGAAATCGTACCGGGCCGTCGGACAATCCCTGCATGAACTGTTCGATGGCAGGATCGGCATGCACGAGCATTTGATCCGGTGTACCTTGCGCAGACACTATTCCACGATCAAGCAGATACATGTAATCCGCAATCTCACACCCCTCCTTGACATCATGAGTAACCACAATCGAGGTCAGGTTCAGGGCATCGTTCAGATTTCTGATCAATTTGAGAATGATGCCCATGGAAACCGGATCAAGACCGACAAACGGTTCGTCGTACATCACAATCAGGGGGTCAAGCACGATGGCTCTGGCCAGTGCAACCCGGCGAGCCATACCCCCGGAGAGTTCTGAAATCTGCATATCACCGGCTCCCCGTAATCCCACCATTTCGAGCTTGGTCAATACCTGAATTCGGATCAAAGGCTCTTGCAGCTCCGTGGTCTCGCGCAACGGAAATGCAACGTTGTCGAAAACATTAAGATCGGTGAGCAAGGCATTTTTCTGAAACAGCATGCCCATTTTGCGGCGCATTTTGTATAACGATGGTCCCAGTTTAGCCGGCACTGACTGACCATCGAATTCCAGGTTTCCGGAAGTGGGCGCCAGTCGCCCTCCAAGCAAGCCAAGAAAAGTGGATTTGCCACACCCGCTCGGTCCCATGATCACGGTTACCTTGCCGCGGGGTATAGCCAGATTCAGGCCTTCGAATATCGGGCGATCACGGTATGCGAAATGGATATCGCTGGCGTTGACGATGAAATCTTCCAAAGTATGTTGCAGGGGAATCTGGTTGTCAGATGGGAAAATTTAAAATGGAATCATGTCGGAAAATCTTGAAACCGAGGACGGGTCAGAGTTTTTCCTGTTCCCGAGGTTATGCCAAATATGAATTCCTTGGGAATTATATATTCAAGTAACAATAACTGTTCTGCGTCCTGCCCCTTCCCTGCGACATGATGACGAGCACTCTCGGATGCACCGGGAGGGGATGACTGCCCCATTTCCCACCCGTCAAGCAGGCAACCCCGCATGAGAATGTTCCGGGATGCGGTCACATCCCTGTCCAGGGACACACCGCAGCCACCACAATCGAATGAAGGACACAGCTTTGGTCTTGCTACCCTGAATATTGAGTGGCGGAACCTGAACGGGGAATGTGCTCATTCTCTTGCTCCGTTTTGCAATCCATAATCGGAAATCATGCCCCTCGTACTTGAACCTCTCGCAATTCATGTCGGGGGGCACAGAGCGCACGGCCTCGATGGCATCCATTTACCGCAAACCGTTTTTCGATGCCTACACAATAAATGCCCGTTGTTTTCCGTGTACATTCTGTACAATTTCCAAATGGTAAGAGACTAGCCAGCAACCCTGTTAACGGCTAGGTTTCTTCCAGTTCCCTAGGAAGGGTGAAACGAACGCTCTCTTGCGTTCCATTCAATGACACAATATCAAGGTTGACGAAATCACGCAATCTGTCAATTACGTCCTTGACCAGATCCTCCGGGGTGGATGCTCCGGCCGTTACGCCAATTCGACTGCGTTTGTTGAACCATTCCATATCCACATCCTGCGGGTCTTCAACCAGATAGGATGGTATGTCCATCTCCAGACCCAATTCACGCAATCGATTCGAATTGGAACTGTTGTGTGATCCCACAACCAGCAGTATATCGATCTGTCTGGCAAGCTCCTTGACCGCACCCTGGCGGTTCTGGGTTGCATAACAGATATTCTTGAGATCCGGCCCGACGATTTTCGGAAAACGCTCCCGCAATCGGGCAATGACATCCTTGGTATCGTCAACAGAGAGTGTGGTCTGGGTGATGTACGCGACCTTTTCAGGGTTTCGGATATTCAGCGAGTCTACATCCCCAGTCTCGCTGATCAGGTGGACCAGCCCATCGATTTGGCCCAGAGTCCCTTCGATTTCTGGATGATTTGCATGGCCTATCAGGACAATTTCGTATCCCTGCGCCGAGTATTTCTGGCCTGCCTTGTGCACCTTGGTAACCAGGGGGCACGTCGCATCCAGCGATTTCAGGTCGCGTTCGACTGCGTTTTTTTCGACCTTTCTGGATACCCCATGTGCACTGAAAACAGTGACTGCACCGACAGGGATTTCTTCTATCCTCTCAACAAACACGGCACCTTTCTTGCTGAGCGTCTCCAGAACGCGTCGATTATGGACAATTTCATGCTTGACGTAGACTGGAGGTCCATATTTTTCCAGGGCCAGCTCGACGATCTGAATGGCGCGTTCGACACCAGCACAAAACCCTCTCGGCTGTGCAAGGACGACCTTTATATTTTCATTGATATTCGGGATTTCCATGGTTCGTCTAGGGCAATGGCAATCAGGTTTTAGCATACCATAGAATTGCGTCCTCTCTACGCTTGCGATTCTGCTTTTGCAGTGTATTCCATTTCTTCACTGTGAGACTCAGGATCCGAATATGATGTCATGGAAGATCGTACGGCATTGCTGCCACCGAAAAACCAGCCAGAAGGTTTGCCGCATCTGAAACGCTGCCACTGGCGGATTCCATATCTTCCAGGAGATGCCCGCCCTGGGTGATTTCAACTTTTCTGCTCGCGAACCTGAGGCTGCCCGATTCTGGCAAATCACATAGTCAGTACTGTCTGGTTTGCGGCAACGTTTTTGTAAACATGCTGAACAACAACCTCAGTATTCGATCGGAACTTGCCAACAGCCCCATGGTAATCACGGCAAGCTTGACGCTGCGTCTCGTGATTTTGACCTGACTACCGCTACGATAACCAGGATAGGCATGGATTTTTCTGAGCGAAAGTACCGCCATGGCAAGTGCCCACAGGCAAAATCGCCGTATTTCCTTCTCGTGTCCTGGAATCAGCAAGGTAAAACGGAGTGCATTTTCAAGATGATTACGGGCAATCCCAATCAACTCGGTCAATCCCTGCTGATATCGCTGGTCCGTTGTTTCAACCGATAATTCTGCAAGGGTGAATCCGGCATCGGCAAACACCGATCTTGGCAGCCAGCACATGTCCCGCTTTCGATCCTCCCAGACATCCTTGAGAATGTTGGTCATCTGCAGGCCCTGTCCAAAAGACACAGCCAACTCCTGAAGCAGTTCCTCGTTCTCGGCAATTTGCTTCGAATACTCGCAAAACAGGGTGGACAACATCTCACCGACAACGCCGGCCACTACATAACAATAGCGGGCCAGTTCCGGCAAATCAGCCAGACCATGCAGGCTGGAGTTTTCCTGAAACTCCACCATGCCACGGCTCATGATACGCACACAACGCTCAAGTGCCGCCCTCTGGTTCGGAGTAAAGCTGTGGGTCAGTCGAATCACCCGTGGAGTGTTCTCGACCAGATCCAGCTCATCAGGATTGGTTGAACATTCATCCAGTGACAGCAGTGGCAGAAGTTCGCTTGCGAAATGGTCCGCTGGTTCTTCACCCGCTACCACCCGGACAAAGGATTCAGTGAAACGGTATTTCTTCTCGATACCCAGATGCTGCTCGTCCTCGATCGTATCGGCAATCCGGCACAGCAGATAGGCGTTGCCGACCACATTCTGCAGGGCTTCAGGAAGCTGCGGAATAGTCAGCGCAAAGGTTCTGGATACCCCGAGCAGAATCCGGTTTTGATACTCGAGATCACTCTCGAGATGCTCTGAAGGTGGAAAATCCGTCATTCTCCTTCTCGTCAATCACACCAACCTTTAAGCGAATCGAAGACAGCCCTGCCTTCCGAGTGACACTACCTCCGGCATAACTGGCCATTGAGCCCTGGGCAGGGGAGAGACTCCGTTATCCCTTGCCTTTGGAAATGGCAGAGACTTTTTCCAGATAGACATTGATTTGTGCGAGAAGGCCTTCCTGATCAAGGCCTATTTCCTGCCATTGCTCCTGCTGGGTTCCCTGACTGACATGTCTGTCCGGCACACCGATATTGAGTATTGGCTTGAAAATCAACCGGGATGCCAGGAACTCGTTAACTGCTGAACCCGCACCGCCCATGATCACATTCTCCTCAATGGTCACCAGATACTGGTGTTCATCAGCAATTTTGAGTACCGACTCCTCATCCAGAGGCTTGACAAACCGCATATTTGCCACAGTCGCATCAAGATCTTCGGCAATCGCCTCGGCCTGGACAACCATGGTGCCAAAAGCCATTATAGCCAGCCCGCCCGATCTGGATTTTCGTCGAATCTCGACCTTGCCAATCGGCAGTGCCTCCATTTTGGCATTTTCAGGAACACCCGGACCACTGCCTCTAGGATAGCGAACGCTGGCCGGACCTTCATGCAGATAACCGGTATACAGCATGTTGCGACATTCCGCTTCATCAGCAGGAACCATGATCAACATGTTGGGAACACAGCGCATGTATGACAGGTCATAGACCCCGGCATGGGTTTCACCATCTGCACCAACGAGACCGGCCCTGTCGATCGCCAGGAGAATGTCCAGATCCTGAATCGAAACATCATGAATCAGCTGATCATAGGCTCGCTGCAGAAACGTCGAATAAATCGCCAGAACCGGCTTCAGACCCTCACATGCGACTCCCGCAGTAAAGGTAAGGGAATGCTGCTCGGCAATGCCCACGTCATAATACCGATCCGGATATTGTTCAGAGAACCTGACCAATCCGGAACCCTCCCGCATGGCTGGCGTAATGCCCACCAGTTTCGAGTCTGCTTCTGCCATGTCACACAGCCAGTCACTGAACACGTGGGTATAGGTGCGAACCTTTTTCTTGGGCGGGAATTCCCCGGTTTTGGGATCAAACGTACCTACCCCATGATAAGCTAGCGGGTCTTCTTCTGCAGGGCCATAGCCCTTGCCCTTCTGGGTTGCGATATGCAGGAATCTGGGACCTTTCATCCCTTTCAGGTTCTGCAGGGTTTCAACCAGTGTGTCCACATTGTGGCCATCGATCGGACCGATATAGTAAAAACCCATTTCCTCGAAAAACGTACTCGGCAGGACCATGCCTTTCAGAAGGCCTTCGGCACGTTCCGCATAGCGCAGAACCGAAGGCGGAAAAGTCCCGAGAACCGTACGTGCTCCACCCCTTGCCATGGTATAGGCACGACCGGACAATATTCTGGAAAGATAATGCGAAACTGCACCAACATTCGGCGAGATTGACATGTCATTGTCGTTTAGCACCACAATCAGGTCTGCATCATCGTTACCTGCATTGTTCAGGGCCTCGTATGCCATGCCCCCGGTCAGGGCGCCATCTCCGATGATGGCAACCGTTTGACGGGACAGACCCAGTTGCCGCATGCCAACCGCCATGCCCAATGCTGCACTAACCGAGGTGCTGGAGTGCCCGGCACCAAAGGTGTCGTATTCACTCTCACGCCGTTTCAGGAACCCGGAAATCCCGCCATGCTTGCGGATGGTATCCAACCGGTCCCGGCGTCCGGTCAGGACTTTATGGGGATAGGCCTGATGCCCGATATCCCAGACAATACGGTCGTTCGGCGTATCAAAGACATAATGCAGGGCAATCGTCAATTCTACCGTGCCCAGCCCCCCGGCAAAGTGCCCGCCTATTTTCGAGGTGACGTCAATCAGGTAATTACGGATTTCATCTGCCAGATGCTTCAGCTGGCTTTCCGGCAGGTTGCGGACAGCTGCCGGGTTATCAATTTGGCTCAACAATGGATATTTTTCGGTAGAGATTCCCATGATGCTGTATCTTCCGTATTCAATATTCTCTGTTAATGCTAAATTCTGCCAGATTTTCAAGAAACCGAGTATCCCCATCTAACCCCTGTATCAATTCTACTGCTTCCTGGCATACCTGGGAAGCTTCTGCCCGGGCATTCTCCAATCCCATGCAGGACACATAGGTTGACTTGTTTTGTTGATCGTCGGAGTTTGCATCCTTGCCCAGGGTTTCACTGTCAGATGTATGATCCAGAATATCGTCAGCGATCTGGAATGCCAGTCCCAATGCCCGCCCGTACCCGGACAGAATATCCAGTTCACGGGCACCTCGCTGCAACTCGATGATTCCCCCCAGCATCACCGAAGCCTCAATCAAAGCACCGGTTTTCAGGGCATGCATCCGGGACAGGTCTTCCAGACTGACTAGGTGACCCGTAAATTCCATATCGATAGCCTGTCCGCCGACCATGCCTTCATCACCGCTAGCGCAAATCAGGGTTTCGGCCATGACTGCCCGGGTCTCGATATCGCAGGGGTTGAAGCGTTCCGAGAGAAGCGTCTCGATAGCCAGAGATTGAAGTGCATCACCTGTCAGGATTGCTGTCGCTTCATCAAACTGGATATGGCAGGTTGGGCGCCCGCGTCTCAGACGATCATCATCCATGGCGGGCAAGTCATCATGCACCAGTGAATAGGCATGAATCAACTCTACTGCACATGCGGCAGCGTCAAGTGCCTTTTCCGAAGCACCAAAAAACCCGCCCACCCCGTAAACAAGGTTTGCCCGCAACCTTTTACCGCCCCCCAAAGTCGCATATTTCATGGCCTCAGTGAGAGTATCTGACTTCACTGAGCGACTTGCGAACAATTCGTTCAATGCATTTTCTACACGAACAGCATTATTCTGAAGAGTGGCGCGAATATTATTACCATGGTGTTTCATCCTCATTGATCTCCTCATCACTGTCGTTTTCCATGGGTTCTAGTGATTCCTGGCCATTCCTGACGATCAGCTGTTCCATGCGTAGCTGTGCTACATCCAGACTTTTCCTGCATTTTTCCGATAAGGCCATGCCGTATTCAAAATCCCGCATGGCCTGTTCCAGAGGCTGTTCGCCTCGCTCCATTCTCTCGACGATGGTCTCGAGTTCCTTGATGGCCCCTTCAAAGTTGAAGTCATCCGGCATTGTGGATTCGGGATTGTTTTCTGCCATGGTAATTTTTTGTTCTGGGTTGGTAGAATATTATAACTGCCGTTTCAGGTTTTCCAATAATCCATCGCTTTCGCTCCGGGTCACCGCTCCATGAGTCCTGATAAACGGAAGGGATTTGCCGGTTTGTATTCCATCTACCCTCCAGTCAAATTATAATTCCAGAGCTTTCGTGTCCCGTGGCTTGATTTCAACAACATGATCCCGGCACTCAGGCGCTTGTCAATCACAAATCCATTCATTCAAATTCAATGAGTCGAGATTATACTGCCTCAGCAATTGAGGTGCTAACCGGTTTAGAGCCTGTCAGGAAACGTCCTGGCATGTACACCGAAACAGAGCGCCCGAATCATTTGGCACATGAAGTGATCGATAACAGTGTCGACGAAGCAATATCCGGTCATGCCAGCCTGATTCAGGTCAGATTGCATGAAGACGGCTCCATGACCGTCACGGATAACGGCCGGGGCATGCCGGTTGATACCCACGTTGAGGGCGCAAGTGGAGTTGAAGTAATCCTCACCCGACTGCACTCCGGTGGAAAGTTTACTGACAAGCACTATACCTATTCTGGCGGACTGCATGGTGTCGGGGTATCGGTTGTCAATGCCTTGTCCTCGAGTCTGGAAGTGTGGGTCCGGCGAGATGGCGGCCTGTACTACATGGCATTTGAAAATGGGGAAAAACTTGCCGATCTGGCTCAACAGGGTTCTTCGCCTCGGGGCAAGACCGGTACGACTTTGCGATTCAGGCCTGACCCTGCATTTTTCGATACTACCCAGTTCCATGTCCCGATCCTGAAACGCAATTTACGGGCCAAGGCAGTGCTATGCCCAGGCCTCAGCATTGATTTTACCGATGAAGCCAATCCAGAGCACGACGCGAGCTGGCAATACAATGATGGACTTGTCGAATATCTGAGTGACTTGACCGAATCCCTTTCCGTACTGCCCACTCCTCCCTGCCTGGGTCAATACCGGCATGAACTGGGTGAAGCCGACTGGGTCGTCTGCTGGGTTGAAGAGGATGGAGAGGGTACGACCGAGAGTTATGTCAATCTCGTGCCCACTGCACAGGGAGGGACGCATGTCACCGGATTTCGAGCCGGATTGACCGAGGCGTTACGAGAATTTTGCGAATTTCGCAATTTGCTCCCGCGCGGAATCAAGCTGACCCATGAAGATGTCTGGAAGAAATGCTCGTTTATCCTGTCAGTCAAAATTCCCGAGCCCCGATTTAGTGGACAGACCAAGGATCGACTCTCCTCGAAGGAAGCCGGAACCATAGTACAGACGGGGGTCAAGGATTTCCTGGCCCTATGGCTGAACCAGCATATCCCGGTGGCTGAACGTATCGCTCAAATTGCCATAGAGCTGGCCCAGATCAGACAAAAATCCACTAGGCAGGTCAAGCGAAAGAAGGTAGGGTCAGGGCCTGCACTGCCCGGCAAGCTTGCCGACTGCACCAGTGACAATATTGATCAAACCGAGCTGTTTCTGGTTGAGGGGGATTCAGCTGGTGGTTCAGCCAAGCAGGCAAGAGATCGGGTCACGCAGGCTGTGATGCCACTTCGAGGCAAGATTCTGAATACCTGGGAAGTTGAATCATCGGAGGTACTGGGCTCACAGGAGGTACATGACATTGCCATTGCACTGGGCATTGATCCAGGCACCGAGGATCTATCGGGGCTAAGATATGGTCGAGTGTGTATTCTTGCCGATGCGGATTCCGATGGTGCTCATATAGCCACCTTGCTCTGTGCACTATTCATGAAGCATTTTCCGAAGCTCGTTCAAGAGCAAAAGGTTTGTGTTGCCATGCCGCCACTGTACCGGATTGACGTTGCCAAGCATGTGTTCTATGCCATTGACGATGGAGACCGGGACGACATATTGAAACATATTGAACAAGAAGGAATTCGGGGCAAGGTCGGTATTCAACGCTTCAAGGGGCTTGGTGAAATGAATCCATTGCAACTTCGTGAAACCACCATGAACACGGAAACCCGGAACCTCTTTACCCTGGAACTCGGCGATCAGGGCGTAGCAACTGAACTAATGGATATGCTACTGTCCAAGAAACGCTCGGGGGACCGCAAAAGCTGGTTGAACGAGAAAGGCGATCAGGCCGAAAACCCCTGATTCAGCCTGTGCTGACTCCGTGAGCAAGGTCAGTTCAGATTGTCGAGTACTCTTGCCGCAACTGCAATGGTTGCTTCAACGTCATCCTCACTGTGAGCCATCGATACAAACCCGGCTTCGAATGCAGAAGGCGCGAAATAAATACCCTCATCCAGCATACCGTGAAAAAACTGTCGGAAGCGTTCCTGATCACAATTCATGACATCGGCATAACAGTTTACGCTTTCCTTTTCGGTAAAAAACAGGCCAAACATGGCACCGACCCGATTGGCGCGCATCGTAACGCCCGCTGATGCAGCCACTTCCAGAATACCGGCAATCAGCCGTCCTGCGGAGGACTCCAGGGTATCAAACAGGTTCAGTTCGCTAATCTCCTTTAGTGTTGCAAGCCCGGCTGCCATGGCCACGGGATTGCCGGAGAGGGTACCTGCCTGATAGACATCTCCATCCGGTGAAAGACAGGCCATTACATCCTCTCTGCCTCCAAATGCACCAACTGGCATTCCACCACCAATAATCTTGCCTAGTGTCGTGATATCGGCAGTGACCCCATATCGACCTTGCGCACCCTGCGGGCCGACCCGGTATCCGGTCATCACCTCATCCATAATGAGCAGGGCACCATGATTTTCGCAGAGTTCCCTGATACCAGACAAAAAACCTTCGGCTGGCGGTATACAGTTCATGTTTCCCGCCACAGGTTCAAGGATTACTGCGGCGATTTGATCCTTCATCGCATCGAACAGTGTCTTGACCGAATCGAGATCATTGTAGGTCGCTGTCAGGGTATGTCCTGCCACTGCAGCAGGCACCCCCGGAGAAGTCGGCACTCCCAGTGTCAATGCCCCTGAACCGGCCTTGACAAGCAGACAGTCTGCATGGCCATGGTAGCAACCCTCAAACTTGATGATCGCGTCACGTCCGGTAAACCCTCTTGCAAGGCGGATCGCCGACATGGTTGCTTCAGTTCCGGAATTGACCATGCGGATTTTTTCAATCCAGGGAAGTTGCTGACAGATCAATGTCGCAAGCTGTGTTTCAATTTCGGTTGGGGCACCGTAACTGAGTCCCAGATCGGCCTGTGCCTTGACCGCATCAATGACCGATGGGTGTGCATGCCCCAGAATCATCGGCCCCCAGGATCCTACGTAATCGATATAGCGCGTACCGTCTTCGGCATAGAGGTAGGCACCTTTTGCATGGTGAATGAATACCGGGGTTCCACCAACGGACTTGAAGGCCCGAACCGGTGAATTGACACCTCCGGCAATTACGCTTCTTGCTTGATCAAACAATATCGTGTTATCAGTCATTGTTCACGCTAACCGGTTTTGAGATATGAGGTGGCTTGATGATTTTGTTGCGTACTGACTTGAGTTGGGTCTCTTCCAGCAAAAACAGGGCCTTTTCATCAGATTCGGTGCTGAGCCAGGTAAATGACGTATCATCCAGCAATTCCTCGAGTCGTTCCGATGCGGTGCCTGATTCAACGACAATTATACCGTTTGGGGTTAGATACTGGCCAGATTGAATGAGCATTTCGAGTATGAAATCCAACCCATCTTCGCCTGCATGAAAGGCAACATCGGGCTCCTTGCAGTATTCCGGTGGCAACGCTCTGAATCGGTCTGTCGAAACATAGGGGGGATTGCACACAATAAGGTCGAATCGCTGGTCAATGCCCTCGAACATATTGCCCCTGTTCAAACGAACACGTTCTTGCAAACCGTAATCCTGGATATTTTGGGCGGCTACGTCCAGAGCATCACCCGATGTATCGCTGGCGAGAACGGTTGCATTCGGGAAAGCAAGAGCACAGCAAATGGATATGCATCCACTCCCACAACACAGGTCGAGCACGGCTTCGATCTGATCGGGATCGGCCCATGGGCGAAATTGATCGGGAATCCACTCCGCGAAATAGGAGCGTGGAATAATTGCTCTTTCATCAATATAGAAGCGTTGTCCCGAGAACCATGCTTCTTTCAGGATATAGGCGAGGGGTTTTCGGGAAAGGATACGCTCACGGGTTATTTCCTGGAGGGTTGATACGGCATCATCGTTCAAGACCAGATCGTGTGGATGGTCTTCTCTTGACATGTATTCCCAGAAATCCACACCTGATGCGGCATACACGATCCGCAGAGCTTCATCTGCCGCATTCTGAAAGCCCTGGCCATAACTGAGGCTGGCTACTTCAAGCTGCTGAGTGGTCCTGGCGACCGCCTCAGGGAATCTCACGAGAGTCCTTTACGGATGGGTGAAGTTGGCAAATCAAGTGCCAGAAGATTCGCTGGGGAAATTCGGATTTATCGCTTGTAGCGGTTCTGGAATCGACTGACTCGTCCGGCTGTATCGACAATTTTCTGCTTGCCTGTATAGAAAGGGTGGCATGTTGAGCAGATTTCAACATGCAGGTCATGGCCCAGCGTCGAGCGTGTTTCAAAGGATGTGCCGCAAGCACAGGTAACCTTGATACTGGAATATCCAGGATGAATATCGGGCTTCATCAGAGTTCCCCTAGTCATTTGTCTATTGCGTGTATCTGACTCTTTGGTCAGGATGTGCGATGCTATATGGAATATCCTTGAGAGTCAAGTCGATATTCGTGCACTTAGCCCAAGTTTGACATGTAGTGCCATACGGTTTTTTATTTCGTTCAGAATCAATCTGTTAATCCACTACATGTTAAACCTTGGATTAATGAATTATTTTGATTCACTGCCGGACCTTACTGACGAGCAAATTCTTGAGTCCTCGGATGAGTCGTATGGATTTGAAGATTCGGGGATGGGGAGAGCGACCTGCCTGTCCTGTGATTCAACAAAAAGGCAAAGAAGCGCGTCGCGTCGATGTTGCTGACGTATTCTGATTCCCTTGGGCCAAATTGGTAACAGTCATCAACACTGACAGGTGAAAAATTCAAAAGACATGCTGGCATTGTCTAATGGTAAGAACCGCAGGTCATTGTGGTGGAATCATGAAGCAATCTTGAGTTGTCCGATGATATCCTACTTTGGGATCCACAAATAACCGGACAGAATATGCTATTCCCGTTTGCATATTGACGGTGTTTATTGGAGACCTGTACGTAATTGTTTCATCAGCGATTTTAAGATTTTCCTCGTAGAAGAACGGCAATGGAATAATACTTCGACCATCCTCGCTCTCAATTCTTTTCTTGGTTTGAATTTTAGCTACTTCGTCTGGTTGAGCTTACTCCAAATCCAAGTAATCTGGATGTTTCCAGAGGATCCTCGCCCTCTGGTCCAATAAGCAAACATGCATTGTTCAAATTATTCCGTTTCACCATTCTATTTTCCACAGTAACGAGAGCAGTAACAAAATTATCCCGCATTACTTCCACCTTCAAGTGAATGTGCAGGTAGCTGTTCTTTCGATCTCTCCACCTAAGTATGAGAGCAAGAATACCTGGTATTGCTCCCGCAACCCATGGAGTTGCCGCAATGATAGTCGAAATCATGCCCACTTGACTGTTGCCCAGCGTGATTAAATACAGGGCCCATCAATAAGTTCATAAATCACACGGTAGATTATCGATTGATTGAACGAATAAATTCTTCGTTGGTTTTGGTTGCCTTTAGCTTGTCAATCAAGAATTCTACCGCCTGCAAGTCATCCATGGGATGCAGTAACTTGCGCAACAGCCAGATTCGCTGCAGCTCAGCAGGATCGGTCAGCAATTCCTCACGGCGCGTACCGGAGCGATTGATCACAATCGCCGGGTAGACACGCTTTTCGGCAATGCGGCGATCAAGATGAATTTCCATGTTGCCTGTCCCCTTGAACTCCTCATAGATCACGTCATCCATCTTCGATCCGGTATCAATGAGTGCAGTCGCCAATATCGTCAGACTGCCGCCCTCTTCAATATTTCGGGCTGCGCCAAAAAATCGCTTGGGCCGCTGCAGTGCATTCGCATCAACACCACCGGTCAACACCTTGCCTGATGCCGGAGCCACTGTGTTGTATGCACGGGCAAGACGGGTGATTGAATCAAGCAGAATGACCACGTCCTTCTTGTGTTCAACCAATCGCTTGGCCTTTTCTATCACCATCTCGGCCACTTGAACATGGCGCGATGCCGGCTCGTCAAAAGTCGAGGAAATCACTTCCCCCCGAACCGTTCGCTGCATGTCGGTGACTTCTTCCGGGCGCTCATCAATCAACAGGACCATGACCACGGTTTCAGGGTGCAATGAGGTAATGGACTGGGCAATTTGCTGAAGCATTACGGTCTTCCCGGTCTTTGGTGCAGAAACCAGAAGCCCCCTTTGACCCTTGCCAATGGGGGCTATCAGGTCAATTACCCGACCCGCAAGATCCTCGGCAGAACCGTTCTCCCTCTCCAGACGCATCCGTTCATCAGGATGCAGTGGCGTAAGATTCTCAAACAGAATTTTCTTTTTTGCATCTTCAGGAGGCTGAAAGTTGATCTCTTCAATCTTGAGCAACGCAAAATACCGCTCAGACTCCTTGGGAGGCCGAACTTGTCCGAAGACAGTATCCCCAGTCCGTAAGCCAAAACGTCGAATCTGACTTGGCGACATGTAGATATCATCAGGACCGGCCAGATAGGAAGAGGTGGCGGACCGCAAGAATCCAAAACCATCCTGAAGGATTTCGACCACCCCGCCGCCAACGATTTTTTCTCCCCGCTTGGCCTGGGACTTGAGTATTGCGAATATCTGGTCCTGCTTGCGCAGACGTCCAATGTTTTCGATGTTGAGGGATTGCGAGATTTCGGAGATTTCGGTCGGTGATTTCGACTTTAATTCACTGATATTGATAGGCATAGTGAAATACAAGATGGGGGAAGTGGAAAACCAGTTTGTGATCTGGCCAGAAATATCAGAACCTCTGAAGGAAAAATCAGGGTCCTGCCGTCATTAAAAGAAGACTACAACGGTTAGTTGGAATACTACAGGAATTAGCGTTTGGGTTCAATGCCAAGTGTTGCGGGCCTGCTTCGATAATATACGCAACAGAAACTGGATTATAATCGAAATCAAGGTTGGCGCAATAGATTGTACAGGTCCGGCATCATTTAATCATTTTCAAGCATCTTCCCTCGTATTCTTCTCCATCAGCATCTGATGCCAACCCAGTCGATACAAAAAAGCCTCCTGTTACCATGCTCAAAAACAGTCGGCAAACCACCTTTTTAAAATTGAATCCAGCTCGAAAAGCTGTACGAAACGGCGATGCAACCAAGCCATTGTGGTTCACGCTATTACCATCTATAGCTGTTAACCTCTATATATGGCTGTCAATAAAGCTGGCAAGCTGGGATTTTGAAACGGCACCCACCTTCATCGCCTCAACCCTACCTTCCTTGAATATCATCAAGGTCGGAATGCCCCGAATCTTATATTTGGGAGGGGTCCCGGGATTTTCGTCAATATTCAGTTTGGCAAACCGAACACGCTCATCATATTCAACAGCCAGCTCATCGACGATCGGCGCAATCATCTTGCAAGGTCCGCACCACTCTGCCCAATAGTCAACCAGAACCGGTATTTCTGAATTCAGTACATCCGCTTCAAAAGAAGAATCGGTAACGTGTATGATTTTTTTCGACATTGGCTGATAAAATACTAATGATGATTGAATGGAAACTTAATGCGCATACGCCATACTCGGCAATGCCTTGACATTTTACCCCATATTCTATTTTCGTATGAAGAAAAATTACCTGACTGACAAGAAATTTGGCGACTTTGAGTTGGACGAGAGCCTGCAATCAGGACTGAATGATGCGGGGTTTGAATTTTGCACTCCCATCCAGGCAGCCACCTTGCCCATTGCGCTGGAAGGAAAAGATGTTGCGGGCCAGGCCCAGACCGGCACCGGAAAGACCATTGCCTTTCTACTGGCCTGCTCGGATTACCTGTTACGCCAGCCGATCGACACTGAGAGAAGAACCAAGGATGTACTCGCCTTGATATTGGCCCCGACCCGGGAATTGGCTATCCAGATTCACCAGGATGCCGAAATTTTGCTGAAACATACTGGCCTTCGAGTCGGATTGATTTATGGCGGTACAAAATACGATGCACAGAAGGCCCAGCTTGAAAGCGGCGTTGAATTGCTGATCGGCACACCCGGCCGGTTGATCGATCTGTTCAATCAGAGACTGTTTTCGCTCAAGCGCGCCCAGGTACTGGTCATCGATGAAGCAGACCGCATGTTCGACATGGGGTTCATTCAGGACATACGGTTCCTGATCAGACGCATGCCCCCGGTAGCAGATAGACTGAATCTCCTCTATTCAGCCACCTTGTCCTACCGAGTCATGGAACTCGCTTATGAGCATATGAACGATCCCTGTGAAATCAAGATGGATGATCAGATTCAGGTAGCCAGTGGAATCCGAGAACAGTGTTATTGCCCTGCGACCGAAGAGAAGTCATTACTGCTGATGAACATGCTCAAACGATTTGCGCCAACCCGGGCCCTGGTGTTTGCCAATACCCGGGTTACAGTCGATAAAATTTCCCGCCTTTTTAAAAAGAACCGGATTCCCCATGGGATTCTGGCTGGACATGTCTCCCAGATTAGTCGGGAAAAAGAGCTGGAGCGATTTAAGCAGGGCAAGACCCGTATTCTAGTAGCAACCGATGTTGCGGCTCGGGGCCTGCACATTCCCGAGGTAAGTCATGTCTTTAACTACGACCTGCCTCAGGATTCCGAAAGTTATGTACATCGAGTAGGGCGTACCGCTCGAGCAGGGTTTGAGGGCATGGCGATCAGCTTTTTGTGTGATAAGTATGCGTTTGCGATTGAAGGCATTGAAACACTGGTTGACCATGCACTGCCGAAACATGAGATCGAGCCCTGGATGCTGGAATCCTTTGAGTCAAGCCCGGATGCGGACCTGATTGGTGCCGAGGTTTTCGAATGCTCGGAATCGGACCCTGATACTATTGAAGAAGACTCGGCAAGTCCCGAGATGACAACTCAATCCATTGATCATCCTGATTCAGGGCAAGAAACAGAACAGGCCGGGGCATCAACCGATCAGTCAGCCGGTGAAATCCAGACAAGTGATTTATCAGAGTCCAGGCCCAAATCCCGCCCGCCCCTTGAATTCGAGATATTTAAAGGGCCAAAGAGTCGATTCAGCAAGCGGTTTGGAGAAGTTCCGATGATCGGATAGAGACTTCTGTAGCGGTGTTCCATGAGAAATATCTTATTGGGGTAGCCAGAAATCTTGAATCCATGATTCTTCAGAACACAAGGGGAGAAATTATCGGGCAATTGGACTTGGGTTGCACAGTTTCAGAAACATGTGAATCTCAACCATGCCAATTCCGAAATGTAGAGAGTCCGTGCGCCTCCTCGCTTGCTATGTGGACAGTCGGAATTTGGGCCTGCCTTAAAAAGTTAACCGAGTATCGGGGGGCGGGTTATCAGGAAGTTTTCTCAGATAATTTTCGAGTGATGGTATTGGAATATGGTAGTTACCCGGACTATCTCTTGATTCCATCAAGATGCCGGCATGTAAGGCGTCTTTCAGGAAGTCATTCACAGGGTCTCCGCGTTTGGTTCTCGCATCTTGGGCAAGGTTCAGAATCTGATCAATATTCAACAAGCCGTCATTTTGATCTGCGGTCAGCACCAGTTGCCTGTATATCCAGGATTGCCCTGAGCATCTACGAAGTATCATCCTGTAGTAGTCTTCCTTGCGGTCCCGAGCATTATGGAGAGCCTGCTCAAGCCATTCACTCCTGATCTCGCCTCCATGTTCAACAATAACGCGAGAAGCTGCAACGGCTATCCGATTGATGTGCTGTGGCCAGCCTTGAGACAGTTCCGCCAGGCGTTCTACCCAGATTTCCTGATGTTCGCTTGAACCAGTAAAGCTGTAGGCCTTGAATACGCTTCGAATCACGTCACAAGTCTCTTCGCAATCCAGAAGTTCGAGATTTACTACCCGCTGATCAGCAGGCCTTGAGATACCGCATTCGGTTAACTTGCTTTCAGTATCACTCAAACCAAAGAAGGCGGCCAGCAAGGGAATCTCATCAGGTGGATTATGCAGGCAATCCAATACTCCTTTCGTCGAGTCCTCAATCGGGGTGTTCTGGGCTTCATCAATGAATACAAGCAGATGAAAATCCCTGAATAGATGGGCGGCATTATGGAAGATCCACTGAGCGCCTGCCGTGACCCCACCATCAGATCTTGATTTTGGCCCAATAGCATATCCATCTATGCCGAAAACCCTTTCGGATAATTCTTTGGCCAGTGTTCGGCCAATATCCAAAAGTCCTTTCAGCCTGGTGGTCGCCTTACTCAGCGATAGATTTGATAGCCGTTCGCTTTCCTGATTGACCGCTTCGATCAACAACATCACAACTTCAAACGGTGATTTCAATAGTCCTGGCTTGATGTCGACCGCTATCCACGGTTTTTCAGAAATTGAATGCTGTCGAACCGCTTACCATGCACTCCTGCATCAGCGTTGTTTTACCGGCTCCCGGAGCCCCCTGAAAAATCATCGTGCCTCCGCCGATAATTCCATAATTCAGGCTATTGACAGATTTTTGAAATACCTGATATTCCGTTTCTCGTCCACAAAAAAAGCTTCGCGTCCAGATTCCGCACGATCGGGACGTTCCAGCCATACATCCAATGGCATTGGACTAGCAGGTCGGGGTTTCGAAAATAGGTTTTCGTTCATGAGGATAATCATATCATTAGTTGGGGGTTGCCTTTGGGCACTCAAAATCATTATCGGATATTCTTGGGAATTATATGTCGTGAACCCGTACACGGCTTGTTAGAAACACAAATTCAGGAATAAACAATCATCAGGAGCGGCGTTCGCCCTTCTATCACCAATCAATCCCAAGGCCTGTCCGAAAGGAACATTGCCGCTTCAAGAGCAGGGTCGTAGCCGTACCCCGTAGACATGCCCCTGGTAAGGGGTCTTGAAAAGATGACCGTAAAATTTGGGGATCGCCTTGGAGTTTTTCTGGATGGGCCCTTCAGGCCAGGAACAGCTTTTTTGTATTTTTCATCTGGGCGAACAAAAACCTGCTGTAAACACCTTGACGTAAATCGTACATGACCTAAAACCTTCTTGAGCCTTCAAGAAGAATTCTGGAGCTGTCTTCTCCGTATAGAACATCATCACTGTCCTCCCGGGATATTGCCAGGCCAAATTCGGTCTTCGGCCATGGACTCCATGTATATTGAAGGTGCAAAGTATCAATCGTCTGGTCCGCAGTGTAGGAATTATCCTCGCCATTTTCATTCCTGTAGCGTCCCAGCACCATATGAAATTTGGATTTGTCGTTTAACTTGTAGTAGAGGCTTGGCTGGAAACTGTAGGAGGCAGATGAATCGCCCTCTCTTCTTGCCGTTACATACAGGTCTTTGCCGCCTCTCCTTAGAGTGTAGCTGTCTATACCCTTACCATAGGTAACAGACAGGGCTGCAACGAGATCGCCGATCTGCCAGTTTCCCTGCAGGTCCAGTCCCCATCCAGTTGCAGTGTTCCCAACAAGGCCAGCTCTTCCGGGGTTCAAGTTCAATCGGGTGCCGATGGCGGATATGCGATAATCTCCGGGGTTTCCGTCTTGATCTGGCTGCCAGGAAAGTACAACACTGGTGGAATTATCAATCAGGTCATTGGTTTCGGTTCGGTCTGCACTCAGAACTGCGGGGCTTGCCGTTGATTCGAGGGCAATCGAAAACCCATTTGGAGTTAACCAGTGCATCCTGTTCTCGATATGCTGGCTATCCCTGTCCAAATCCAGATGCTCGAATTCTGACAAATACTCGCTGAAATCCGTCCCCCCGCCTAACGTACCGACACTTCCTTCATCTAGACTCGTCAGCCGATCAATATGCAATCCTTGTGAACCTTCTTCTTCGACTGTCAATCTATTCGACAGTTCATCGGTGAATCGAGAGTTGGATGCAGAAGATAAACCATTATCCGCAATTGATAACTTCCGCTGAGAGGGTATCAATCCCCCTGAGCCAGTTGTAATTGTCAGGTTACCCTTGTTAGATAATTCTGACGTTGTCAGCCTCTGGTCGTCAGCACTGGATTGGGTAAAAAGGAACAGTCCCACAGGCAAACCCAAAACCAGCCGAGCAACAATCTTTCCTACCGAGGGCTTGGCGGCAGATTGATGTTCTGAATTTGCGGCGTAGGTGAATATTGACAACATGACACTGGCAGTCAATGGATGATCTGGAGATTTTTGCCTTGAATATTACCCAGTTGAAGATTGATTGTAGATTATTCAGGGTAGCATCGCAATCCGTTGTGCAGGCTTACCATAGATGAAGTGCAAGGTTACGGCCATGCCCATTTTTTTGCGGTGCTGGATAGGAACACTCATCAATCGGAGCAAGTCAATTTGAATCGATCCGAACCACAATTATCATCAAAAAGTGACTTTTCACTATTTTTTTCGCTAAAAATAGTTGTCAACTGATGATAACTGTCTGATTGTAGAGGATGGGATTTGTGAAGTGTGACACCCCGGGTTGGATGCCCTATTGGAACTATAATGGCACCGAATACACCGAGGAAAATGGTTACTGGTATAAAATCGAAGCCTATTATAGGGTTGACCCCACCAAGGCGATACCCCTCGGCATTCGGTACAACCTTACCTTGCACAATCGCTCCAATCACAGAATTATGGGATTTGATAATTCCCATGCGGTTAAATCCAGGAAAAGAGGCAAATACAACGGGAAAAATAGTTACTTATGATCACATGCATAAATCAGCGTCTGACAAGGGCACATCCTACGCTTTTTCCAGTGTCCAGCAGTTAATCGAGGACTTTTTTAACGAAGTGAACAGAATTCTTAAGGAAGTATCAAAATGAAGAAATTAAAAATTGGCATCATGACCCGTGAACAGTTTCAGCGTCGTACGATTGATATTGCAGCGGGCAAAATCAAGCTCCAACACAACGAACCCAAAATCTGGTTTAGCTCCATAAAATCCCTGAGCGAAGTGCTAAGCGACAATAACGTCCGCCTGTTGAAGTTGATCGATGAACATCGGCCTGAAACCCTGAAAGAACTTGCTGAACTCAGTGGTCGCAAATCCAGCAATCTTAGCCGCACGCTTAAAACCATGGAGAAATACGGTATTGTCGAATTGCGAAAACACGATAGCAGAAAGGTTCAACCTATCGCAAAAGCCACTGAATTCGATATTCAGTATGCGATTGCGTAGACGCGTGCCACGACTCTACCCACTTGATTACTGTGCCTTCATATCAACCTGTCGGCATCCATCAGCCTGGTCGGTAGAGGTTCAGTTTGAAAATGGTTGAGGCGAACACACCAACCTAGGATGACCCGGGACTCGTAAACATTGGTTGGACATTTCAGTCCAATCCCTGCCTTTTCGTTATGCAGGATGTCAAAACGAAATTCCTTTCTCGATTGACTTAACATGACTAAAGGAATAATGCTCAAAACCGACTGGGTACTTCATTCGTCGTTGATACAGGAGTTGAACATGAGGCTTGCCATTTGGCAGAATCATCTACAGCCGAATTCCCCAACCTGATCACATACTCTTTCCTAGTCGGAATACTGCCCATATCCTAGCCCTCGAACATGCGGTTCCCTGTGCAACAAAAGGCGCAACCTCTCAAGTTCAGCTTCATCCCATCCCATTGCCTCGGCTACGGCTTCATCCCAGAGGCGGCGCACTTCGCATTCCCCATCCCGGAATTGCGGCACATTCTCGTCCTTCGTACGCTCCCAGCAGTCGGCAAGAATGCCGCGTATACGATCGTCCCTGATGTCAGGGATGCGGAGATTGGATGCTTCGGCTGCACTGTATGTCGGAAATGTGATCTTCCGACCTGGATTACGCATTAATTGCAAACGCCCAGCTGTCGAATTGATAAACACTGCTGTTGCCTTTGCCTCATCCAGCGACAACCCTGTAATCGGCATCCAACTGTTGCCCACATGTTTCTCATGACTGGCCGTTGCTGTAACCCGTGCTGTGCTGTTGTCCTGACCTGCCGTTATCAGCAGGTATCCTGCCCTTCCCAGAATTCTGCCTGCTTCAGGATATATCCCATCGTTTCGCTGCCGTTCGCCTTCATCCCGTCTTTTGGGAATCCAGTATTCGTCAGGCCGACTTCGTATGGTTGTTTGCCCATCTGTTCCGCTCTTGGATTTCAGAATGGGAAAGGACCCCGGAGTGCCGAGTTCTGTGCGCTCGAAGTTGCCGCGCAGAACTTGGCCTGTCGCCGCAATCGACAGGCCAAGTTCATCTTCCATTGATTTCAGGTCCGGATGGTTTGCAAAGTCGGTCGCGGCCTGGTCCAGGACAGATGAACGCCAGATTGCAGGTGTCCAGTCCCCTTCCTCTATACGATAGGCAGGCCAGTAGGAGACCTCGCCCCAGCCATTGCCTATCAGGCCTTCCCCGCAGTTCAACAGGCACCGGTGAAAATCTGCAACCTCGCCTTCGTCCCTTGGCATCCTGTCAAGATTGATGAACCGGGTTGGCGGTTTGTCGCCGGCATGCCGCCGCATCACCACGATGCTCTCGTTGATGGCAGTATTCTGACTCAGGTTGATGTTCTGGGGCTGGTGCGAAGTCAGTACCGTATGAACATGGAAGCGTTGGGCAAGTACAAGCCGCTCTTGCTTGCCAGATGGTGTCGTAAGTGCTATCGTCGGGTTAATCATCGTCAGGACCCCATCGGACCGCTCTACGCAGTGGTCTGCAAGGCCGACGAAGAGCGGTCTGATGGAGTTTCTGTCCACAAACTCCATCAGACCGGTGTCGGCTTGCGTAAGTAGATTCTCCATCGAGTCGGCGCGGTTCCGCAGGGCCCTCTGTGTTTCAGGAGGAAATTTCTCGCCCATCTTCGAACGGTTCGTAAATGGCGGATTCATGATGACGATGCGTGTGCCCTTTACGGCCACCACGGCATCTTCCAGTTCGGCATCGTCCACCGCCCATGTTGCCTGGGATTCGATGTCATCGTCAATCACCAGGTCTGACTGGTTCGACCCTTCAACAATGGAACGTTGTCTCAACAGTTCTAGAGTGCCGGAATATACCCTGTCGGGAGCATGTCTGTCAGGCCCGTAAGGCATCAGGTGCAGTCCCATCCTCCGGTAGCTGACTTTCTGGTTACCTGCGGTCAATTGCGATGCGGCCAGCTGTAATGACACTGGATTGATATCCAGTCCCTTGATGGTATCCTCGACTGCAATTTTCTGAAGCATGGCCAGGGTTTCCTTGTTCGCGCCTTTCTCTTCGGCCCGACGCTTCTTTTCGGAAAGCATGGCTGCAAGAAGAGTCCCACTACCACAGGCGAGATCGACGGTCTTGTGATAACGCCACACCTCAGGATTGGACCAGTCTAGGTTTCCGCAGGTATCCAGCGTCAACCGTGCAGCAAGTGAGGCGGAGACCGGTCTGGTGAAGAATGCACCATCACTCGCCTGGTTTCCCATAACACGGTTGAAAAGAGGGCCTGCATGGTCAGCCCCCATGTCTGCATAGGTCTCGGCGATGCGCTCTGCCTCCGCAGCGAGGTGATGCAGTGCCCGTTGCAGTCCGGCAGTCTTGCCTGTCTCTTCAATGGCAAATATTGCCTCCAGTGCCGGCTCAAGAACCGGACGGAAGTCATGGCGCATGATTCGCTCCCATTCCCGGCTCAGTTTCTGAACCACATCAACCTCGTTCTTGATTTTCGAGAGGTCGCTTACGCCCTTTAGCCAGCCACCATTCGCGATTCTCTGGTGCAGCATGGCTGCGTTCATCATCAACAGTGCGGCTATGGTGCAGCCATCAGCCTGCTTGTCTGCCTCCTTGAGCCTGTCCAGTCCAAAATGCCCGTTCAGTGTGGACAACAGTTCATCAGCACGCAGGTGGTATGCTGCTTCGTTGATGCCGCCTTCAAGTATATTAAGGTCACGCATTACGCGATTCCCGCTCAGTCCTGACTTCGACAGCAGGTTCATCTTGATAGCATTGCCGTAATCTTCAAGTCCGCTCAACTTGAGTGCCGTCTGTCCATGGTCCTCTGCCCGTTCCCTGGCGGTCTTGCGGGTTTTTCGATGGCTACCTGGCTGCATGCGAATACCGCCCTCTCCGGTATTTATCATCTTCCGGGCCTTGGCCCTGGTTTTCCGTATGTTGACAATGCCCCGCACCTCGCCCGATTTCGGCTTGTCCCGGGCTACGGAATCCGCACGAATTTCAACAGTTCCGTCCTCGTTCTTCTTCCCTGTGAGAACTTGTGTAATCTCTGTACCGGATTCCCCGGCCTGGCATATTCCGGATTCAGACGGGTTCTTGCCCTCCAGCACCTTCTCAACGGCCTTCTGGGCAGCACCGGGAGGTCCTTCGACCTGACCGTACCTTATACGCGTGTTTTCGCCCGTGGCGACTGCTACCAGGGTGCACTCGACCGGCGGGGGCTTGGGAATATACAGATGTAACAGCTCTTCAAGGTTATCTTCAATACGCTTGTCGTGGGCACGCAAGGCAAGCAGTATCTGTCCCAGTTCCTGCCATCCCTCACTAGCCCAAGTTTAACAGCAGTCAAGTCACTG
>JAJEAV010000087.1 GCA_022822625.1 Gammaproteobacteria bacterium
CACATCCTAATACAGTCTTGTCCACTTATCGGCGAACGGTAGAGGTATTGGCCTCCGGTACCAACCCCCTTGCCAGGGGTTGCCAGATGACGAAACATATATTTTAAAAACAATTACTTGCAGGTTTTTTCGTATTGCTTCCTGTCAGACGATTCGCTAGAAAGCGAAGCCAGGCATTGGATGAACATGGAAACGGAAAAACGTGGGACAAGGCAAACTGACCGTATATAATTCCAAAAAATTGAATAGCCACGCAATTGATGATTACACAAATCATTGTTTGCCTCGTGAGGATATGTCGATATAATTCGATTTTATCGGCACGTTTCAGCGACATGTCGATTGCATCGACTTGTCCGGCGGTGTAGCCGCACCAGTGGAATACAAATCAGCATGGACCAATCATTTGACCCTAGTCGTCCCTACAACGAACTACCGGACTTGCCGCCTGGTGCGGAAACCGAGACGAAAGCAATTCTTCGCAGTCGTATCGTAGCGCGCGCAGCGCTGGCGAAACTTCGGGCTTCCGGGAAGCTCATTCCCAACCAGGCTGTGTTGATCAACTCGATCCCGCTTGGAAGCCCAGGCAAGTTCCGAGATCGAAAACATCGTCACGACAGCGGACCGACCGTTCCGCCATGCCAACGATGCGACGGGCCGGGCGGACCCCACCACCGAAGAGGCGCTACGCTATCGCACAGCTCTTAACCGTGGCTGCGAGATGCTATCAGCGACCGGTTGCGATCGCCATAGCCGTCTAGGTATGCAAAACGATCAAGGGTGTAGATCTCGACATTCGCAAAGTGCCGGGGACGGCGTTACTCAATGATGCAACCAACAAATTGATTTACACACCGCCAATGGGAGAGGATCTGATTCGAACCAAACTGGCCAACTGGGAGCGCTATATTCATGAGGCCGAGAACATCGACCCCTTGATCCGGCTCGCAGTCATGCATTATCAATTCGAGGCGATCCACCCATTTGTGGATGGTAACGGTCGAACCGGGCGAGTGTTGAACCTGCTTTTTCTGGTCGACAAGGACTTGCTTGATATCACCATCCTCTTCCTCAGTCGATACATCATCAGGAACAAGGCACTCTACTATCGGCATCTTCTCGCGGTGACGACCGAGAAGGATTGGGAAACGTGGATTCTATTCATGCTTGAAGCCGTCAGGACGACAGCGGAATGGACCACGGCAAAGATTCAGGCAATCCGCGAGCTTCTCGATGAAACAGCCTCCGCAATTCGAAGAAAACTACCGAAAACTTACTCCCGAGAATTGGTGGAACTGATCTTCGTGAATCCCTATTGCCGCGTAAACGATGTGGTCAAGGCGGGCATCTGTCAGCGTCAGACGGCCGCGGTCTATCTGAATACCCTGGCGGACGGGGCCTTCCTGGAGAAAGTAAAGGCTGGACGCGAAAACCTCTACATCAACCCGCCGCTGTTAGCGCTTTTGTCCGATCACATCTGAATTCCGGGACAGGCGGGTCCGGGAGGGTCCGGGACAGGCGGGCGCAAATTCAAAGTCTGATTTGAACCGCTATTCATCGTCTCGGCCATTGTCTTGCGAGAATCGGTAACAAGTCCCTGGAGATTTTTACCGCCAGCCAGGATGTCGGTGAAAAACTGAGTACCCACGTGATCGATGATTGTACAAATCGTTGTTTGTAGAACGAATTAAAAATAAATATTTTTTTAGTATCAAATAGTTATGAATTTTCTTGCTTCCAGACTCCGGAGTTGAACTGAGGATACCGGAATAGTTGTAATCTGACTGATGTGCAATAAGGGATAACCTCTTGTTTGGGAAACACATTACCTCCTTGTGATTTTCGGGCCAATGTAAACGATATAGACTGGCTTCCCCTTGCGTACCGGCCATGTAATATGCACGCGCAAATTTAAGCGGGAGATTTTTGCATGCCAGGGGCAAAACAATGATTTTGATGAATCTTCCGGATGAGGAAATGTCATTTCCTGACGAAATCGATTTTTTCTGTATCCGAAGAATCGGAGAAAAGTGCTCGGCTCCCTTGAAAATAATTCTCGATAATCCTATGTCCTTCAGCATTCCTGTCTCCGTTCTCATCGAAAGCGCATGCTAGTCGATTAAGAATACCAAACAATTTAATGCAACCATCAGCCGCACTTCTTGAAAAAGGAACTCCTGAAAGATTCAAAAAGCAATCATTTGAGAAGTTCAGGTTTGAGAAGCGTAGGCCTAATTCCTTTTGCAACTCATTCCATGAGCAAGGTGGTGATGCTTTATCCCTTAATATTGCTTCAAGTGCATGAACATCCCATACATTTGTGACCTCGGATGATTGATCACCATTACCAGTGTGCCATGTGACTAGCAGAGGTGTTTTAAGCCAGTTCGAAGGTATAAGACTAACCACTCCACAACAGCTAACGCCATACAGATTGCGAAATGCAGCTTCGCCAACAGCCGTATTCGTAACCACCTCACCCAAACACTCCAAATAATCGTCTTCGCCATGGCATCGAACATCATCCCAAAAGGGGCCAACTCGAGCTAGCCAACTCAAAATCACACGGCGTTGACTATCTTCCGGAAAATTTGCAACAGCCTGTTGCAATGGCTTGTTATTAATAGGCTTGGAAAGTATGAATTCCCTGTGACAATGGATGTCACGCCCAAACCGCTTTGCAACCTTTCGCAGTTCCAAAAGATTCCTTAATGCATCACGAAGGCCGTTAAAATCATGAAACTGGTTATGAATCGATAAATCATTAGCTAGAAAGTCCATTTCAAGACCAATCGACTAATGCGTTCATGTCATGATCGAACTGATCAAAAAAGCCACTCGGCCAACTATCGATGTTGCCATTAGAATCTATTGTCGGACTTTCTACCTGAGGTAAGGGACTTTCACTTCGATTTCGTAAAAAGTGCAACACTACATTCTCTTTATTCAACATACCGAACTTAACCGCCCGACGGATTCCGTTAAGAATATGATCGCTGTGAGTTTCAATAATAACTTGCACTCCAGTAGAAGCAATCTGCGCTAAGAAATCCCCCATTTTGCCCTGTGCGGCCGGATGCAGATGTACTTCCGGATTCTCTATTAACAATAGGTCATTTGGATTGGCCCTAAGCGATGCAACAATTATGGGTAGTACTTGAGTAAGCCCAAAACCAGTATGCATAGGCCTAATAAAGTCTGTTTCTTTTGAGTTGCGAATTCCCAATGTCAAAGCATTGGTCCTTCTCACTGGCTCTACTTCTAGAAAACATCCTGGAAAGAAAGATCTCATCCATGCTTCCACTTGTCGTGATAAGGTAGGAGGGATATCTTCTTCTTTCTGTAACCTTTCCTCTATGCGGTAGTCTTCGTTAGAGTAGAGAATACTAACCGCATACTCTCCATGCGCACCAACAACAGGCGTTAGTTGAGGATCGTCGAACGGATAAAGTTCTTGTGGTCCTACTCTTTCCGCTGTCAGATAAGTTAAGCCGCGCAAACGGGTCGGCAGTGAATGCTCACTGACAGATTCTGGTAGCAGATATCGAAGCGGTTCAGACTTGTATACATCCAAAGAATCACCAGTCGAAAGTTCTCCCCGAACTCTTTCCACACGCATTGACATGTCACTGCGCTCCCCAAAAAACCCCCATTCAAACCATGATCCGTCATCTTCAGAAATTCCAATTCTACAGGTATTCTGACTAATTTGCCCTATAACATCTCCAACCATGCCGAGTTGTGCCGTTCCTCCATTCAACATCAATCTGGAAGATCGTTCATGTTCGCGCATATTTTGATGCAAGAGAGCTAACGCTTGCATTATTGATGATTTTCCCGATGCATTGCCTCCCGCTAAAAGAGTCAGCGACTGCAAAGGCAGTTTGAGTTCTTCAAAACATTTAAAGTTGTGCAAATCAAGCTGAGTAATCACCAAGCACCTCCGTAAGCATTTCATGCCCAAGCTCAAAGCGAATCTTCACTTTCTTGGCATCATTAGTTCCAGATGTGATTGCAGCATTGAAGTCCTCGTTTTCGAGAAGCTGGAAAATTGATTTGCGAATAGGCTCTGCCAATGATCTGACATGAGCATTGTCATAACGTGAAAGTCCTATGGACATGACATCCCACAACGAGGCATTCAATACGGACCTTTTTTCCTGGCCTGGTTGATATTTTCGAAAAGCGTTGCGGTCGAACAGTAGAAAGTTATTGACAAGCCCTTGTCGAAATCCCTCCGAAATTCTGGTTAATTGAGAGTCATCCATTTTATTCATTTTGCGCAAGCAATCAGCCAGGAATTGATCCATATCCCCTCGATATTCGTCTAAACCCAAGAGCTCAAAAGCACAATATCGATTAACAAATTCACGGTCTCTCATGGTTTTTTGATTTAAACTACCGTCAGTGGCATCTAAAAAAATGTCTGTCCTTGCCTCTTCCTTGAGAAATCTCGTAGACTTACCCATAAACAGCGAGTTTCTCATCTGTTGCTTTGTCAAAGGCACTCCTCCATTCACCCTTTCAAATATGTCAAGCTTGGCTCGTTCAGGAACCTTTGAATCGATTATGTAAAATATCAAATTGCAATCTTCTATCCGATTTTTTATTCTTGTTGGAAGGGAGGAAAATTGTAAGCCATTGAGTCCATCTCGACCCGGCAGTTTTAGTTTGAACTTATCTGTAATGAAGCGGTGAAAGGTAGTAATTCGCTGTAAACCATCAACCACAATCATTCGGCCTTCTTCATCCTCGGCCATATAAAAGACTGGAAGAGGTATCCGCATAATAACCGACTCAATAAGTCTACTCTGCTTATCTTCATCCCATAAAAAATCTCTCTGGAAATCCGGATCCATCACATAGTTAGATTCCTTGACTCTGCGGATAACATCATTGACTGTTCTGCTTTGATGCCTTATCAGAAGATCGTCTATTGGACAATCACCCCAAGACCCTTCATTTTTGTCCAACCCTTCAACGTCTTTGTCACCACTACCTGAATCAGTTGCCATGTCCGATAATTCATTTTTTTGAGTTTTCTGCATGATTTTCAAGTTTCGTCTAAAAGCATCTGTATCTATTTGCCAAATGGCAAACTGCATAGGATAACTACTAGCACCTATTAGGCTCGATAAGTTTGATTACGGTGATGATGAATTTTACTTTGAACGGTCAAGCAATTCTACAACTGGACCATACTGACCCAAGCAATTCGAGTTGTAGCACTCAGGCAATACCCTGACTAGCAGTAGTTGCAGGCAGGCCGAAATGGGGCTACAAGCCAAAATGTCCTGCTGATTACTTGTTTGCTCCGTTTGAATGCCTGGGGTCGGTCGGTGATACCAATATCAGCATGACCGGTGAGAAATCCACAAGCATCGTGACCATGCAAGGCTGTGAACTCGCATTGAGCACAGCCATTTTATTCCATCCGGAACCGTTCACCATCACTCCATACATGAAAATCTGATTCGTCATCCAGGTCACCATGAGGCGTCTCCATTGCCAAATCTGCAAGTTGATAATAAACGGATCGAGTGAGCTTCGCCTTGAGATTATCTCTCACTTGTACTGTCGGCAGGGCGTGGCCGGTAGTGGGGTTGCGCTCGAATAGAAGCGGATGAGCCTTGTTTACCATGACCACATCGTCCATGTTCGTCCGCAAGTAGATACGGAGTTTTTCACCCTGCCCTTCAGACTCAATATCAACGGCCATTAACGGATATTCTTCAACGGATACCGGGTACTTGACCTGTGGAGTAATCAGAAAATACCGATCTTCCTCCAGAACCAACAAGGACGAAAAAAACTTGAGCATCCTCTCCCGGATAATTTCAGACCCTTTATAAAACCACTTGCCCGATCGATCAATCGACAGGCTGATGTCCATCTCCTGAGTGGGTGACCATTCTTGAACCGGCCAACTTCTTTTTGGCTCATACTGTTCAAACAACCGTTCCGGAGTTATTTCCTCTGCCATAACGCAACCACAAAGAATCAGGCAGAATGCTGCATGCTCAGGGCATTACTGACAATACGGGCTGTAATGTCAACAGTATTGATGACTTCCTCATAGTGCATGCGAGTGGGGCCGATCACACCCAACACCCCGACAATCTGATTATCTTGTTTATAGGGTGCCGAGATAAGACTGCAATCACGAAGCGATTCAATACCCGACTCTTCACCAATGTAAATAGTGATGCCTGATTCAGACAAACTGCCCTGCAACAGATCAAGGAGAATTTTCTTGGTCCTGAATGCTTCAAAAAGTGTCCTCAATCGATTTATCTCGGTGAAATCGGCAATCGAGAGCAGATTGCTCTCTCCACTGATCAATACATCTTCAGACGTTGTCGTATTCTGTTCAAACAACTTGCTAGCCATCCTGACAGCAGTAGACATTTCCCTTTTCATTTTTTTGCGATCCTTCTTCATCAATGCCAACAACTTGCGGCGTACCACGGAAATACACCTTGAACTGTATTTATGGTTGAAATAATTGGTAGCTTCAACCAGGTCTGAATTCGTGTACTCGATTTCGGTTGACAACACCTTGTTTTGTACTTGACCGTCTTCAGTAACCAAAATCGCCAGCACCCGATTTCTTGATAACTTGATAAACTCAATCTGACGGATACAGGTTGAACCGACATCAGGAGTAGAAAGAATACCCGCAAAAGACGTGATTTGAGAGAGCAGTTCTGTTGCATTTACCAGAATGCTCAGTGGATCCGAAACCCCCTCAAATCGCCCTGATATCTGCTTGTATGACTTCCTGTCAACAGAGTCAACCCTAAGAAGGGTATTGATAAAGAAACGATACCCCTTTGCTGTCGGAATGCGACCGGAAGAAGTATGAGGTGAATGAATGAAGCCTGATTCCTCGAGATCCGCCATGACATTGCGGATTGTTGCCGAACTGAGTCCCATGGCCGGTAGTTTGGAGAGCGTTCTCGACCCTACTGCAACACCGTCATCAATATAATGTCGCACCAGTTTATCGAGAACAAGAACCGCTCTCTCATTCAAGGCCATTTGATCTGAATGAATCATTAGACTCTTACAAACGGTAAGCTGGGCAATTCATGCATTGTCAAGTGCGGAAAACCACATATCTTTATAGCCATCTACCAATAAAATTATACAGCCTTGTTGCACCAATTATGACAATTCAAAAATCACACAACCTGGATGCGACTGTAAAATGTATACTACCCTATCGAGTCAGATATAGAAATCGTGCGCATTAAAAATATAGGTCTTTTTGGGAAATTCAACGACCACAGCGTCGCTGATGCCGTTATTCATGTAAAGAGCTTTCTTGAAAAAAATAACCTAGACGTCTATTTGGGGCATACCACGTCCTCGCAGATTGATGGAATGCGTTTGGAGAACCAGGAAAAGCCGCCCAATAAACTACTGGATCTTTCGATAGTTGTCGGAGGCGATGGCACTATGTTGAGTGTAGCCAGGAAGCTGTCGAAATTCGGAGTACCTGCTGTTGGCATCAATCTCGGCAGACTCGGATTTCTGACAGATATTCCCATGTCAAACTTCGAAAGTGCAATTAGTTCAATTCTCGAAGGCAATTTTCATATTGAACAGCGCACTCTGCTCAAATGTAAAGTCGTCAAGGATGGCAAGAAAGTACTGTCCAGCATGGCACTCAATGATATTGTCCTGTCAAAAGGAAATATGGGAAGGCTGATCGAGTTCAGCATTCATGTTAACGATCAATACGTAACCAAGCCGAGAGGCGATGGATTGATTATTTCAACACCGACCGGTTCAACTGCCTATGCCCTCTCTGCCGGCGGCCCGATTATCTATCCCGACTTGCCAGTGATTTGTTTTTCACCGATCTGTCCACACACCCTGAGCAATCGACCAATACTGTTGTCAGAGACAGATAAAATCCATATCTCGAATATCGAACCGAACGAGTTCCCTCCTAACCTCGCCCTTGATGGAATGATGTTGATGGAACTTGACGGATCGGAAATCATTCAGATCTCCAGAGCAAAACGAAAATTGAAACTGGTTAAATCAGATCGCTTTAACTATTTCGAAACCCTGAACAACAAACTCGGTTGGCACGGCTAATATGATCGACTGGCTCGAAATTCGCCAGTTCGCTATCGTTGAGAATCTCGAAATAGAGTTTGAGGCGAACTTTACTGCCTTAACCGGGGAGACCGGTTCGGGCAAATCAGTAATCATTGACGCGATCAATGTACTGCTCGGGGACCGCTCGGAAACAACACAAATTCGTTATGGGCAGGACTCGGCCGAGATTCAGGCGGGTTTCCGCCTCTCGGAAAACCATCCTGCCCTGCAATGGTTAAACGCTCAGGGTATGAATGACAATGCGGACTGCATTTTACGCAGGGTACTTCGCAAAGGTCGCTCAAGTCGGGGATTCATCAATAATCATGCCGCGACGGCCACACAACTCCGTGAATTGGGCGAATTACTCGTTGATATTCATGGTCAGCACGAGCACCTATCACTTCTCAAGCGAGAGGTTCAACGAGGCATGCTCGATGAAGCGGCAGGTAATACGGAACTCATGCATACAATCAGCACATGCTATGAAGAGATATGTAACCTGAAACAGCGAATCGAGGAACTCTGCGAGAGGAGTGAAACCAGTACGAAACAGCTTGAAATACTGAACTATAATCTTGATGAGATCAAGAAACTTGACCCCAGAGACGGGGAGTGGGATGAACTTGAATCCAGACAACGTCGAGGTGCCCATCAAGTCGAATTGATCTCTGCCGCATCAGAAATTCATGAGCATCTCTACAGTGGCGAAACAGACAGTTTGAATGATCGTCTCATCAGACATATATCCCGACTTGACCCGTTAATTGAATATGCTCCCGAGCTGACTGAAGTCAGAAAAATGCTCTCCGAAGCGCAAATAAACATTGAAGAAGCTTCCAAACAACTTGAACCACTCATCAATGACAATGAACTCGATGCAGAATCCCTGCAATACATTGAAGACCGGCTGTCCGAGTATCACTCGTTGGCACGCAAGCACAGGATTCAACCTAGGCAGCTTGCAGAACACATGCAGAGTATCCAGATGGAATTGGAGAGTCTTGCCGATCCTGAAACCGAAATTACGGAATTAATGAAACAGCTGGAACAGGCAAGCGTACGGTATTTCGATTTCTGTGAAACCATTTCAACGAATCGACGTAAGATCGCAACTCAACTCCAGCAGGATATTTCCACTATAATCCATGGTTTGGGGATGAAGGGGGGATGTTTCGAGATTCACCTGATACCTGAAAATGGGGATGGGGTTACGCGCCATGGTAATGAAACGGTTGAATTCCGGGCTTCCGGCAACCCAGGAATACCTGCTCAACCGCTGAATAAGACGATCTCTGGAGGAGAACTTTCCAGAATATCGCTTGCCATCCAGGTTGTGCTATCCCGGGAATCTCGTGCACCGACCATGATTTTTGATGAGATCGATACTGGAATTGGCGGTGAGGTGGGCAATGCCATAGGACAGAAACTCCGGGAACTGGGTGAGAGGGGACAGGTCATCTGTATCACGCATCTGACCCAAGTAGCCATCCATGGAAACCATCAATTCAATGTTACCAAGAGCATAGACGACGGTGTCGAAACCATGATCCGCAAATTATCCAATGAAGAACGAATAGCGGAAATTGCCAGAATGATCAGCGGAGAGAAAGTTACACCCCAGACCCTGACGCATGCCAGACAGTTACTGACTTCGGCAGGTTCGCTATGAGCATGTATTCCGACCTGACGATTCAAGAGGCTACGCTTGAAGATGTTCCCAGTATTTCAGAGCTTCTAAAGATGTATTCAGAGACTGGCATTCTTCTGCCTCGTTCTAATACGGATATTTATCATTCCTTGAGGAATTTTCGGATTATTTGTGAAAACGGCCGTCTTGCTGCCTGTGCTTCGCTGATGATTTATAATCATGAACTTGCCGAGATTCGTAGCCTTGCGGTTCATCCAGACTACCAGAATCATGGTCTAGGCAAACGCCTGGTCCAGCAACTGGAAAAAGAAGCGGTTGAACTGGGCCTGGCCAGGTTGATGGCACTTACCTACGTTGTCGGTTTTTTTCAGGATCTGGAATTCAAGGTGGTCGATATGGCAAAATTACCCGAGAAAGTCTGGAATGCCTGTGTCCACTGCCGAAAATTCAATAACTGTGATGAGACCGCAATGGTCAAATACCTTTGACAATAGTTGTAATGAATAAGTACAAATACAAATTTTTCCTGTTTATCCTTGCCCTTACCATGATGTTTTCAGGGTGTCTGTATCGACCGGATATCCAACAGGGAAATGAACTGGATGACGAAATGATCGCCTCGATAAGTCTAGGCATGACCAAGGATGAGGTCGCTGATATTTTGGGAAGGCCATTGATCACGGATCCCTTTAACCGTGATCGCTGGGACTACTATTACTTTCTCAAAGACGGAAAAACCGGCAGCGTTACCCGCCGTGCCCTGTTCATCGAATTCGTCGATGACAAAGTCAGCCATTTCAAGGGTTCGGCACCAACTTCCCAATCGGAGTCTGCACCTGAAGAAGATGCTGCCGATTCATAGAAATCAGAATCAACAATCGCTGAAGAACAGCCAGACTAATCTCCGAAGTTAGCCAGACTCCGCAACCAACACGTCCGGTGAGGCATACCCGTTGATCACTTTGCCATTTTGCAAAACGATGGTTGGCGTTCCCTGAATACCAATTAACTGACCAAGTTCATATTGCTCTGCAACCGGGTTTTCACACTCTGCAGAGTCTACGACACCGCCTGCTTTTGCTACAGTCATTGCATCCGCCTGATCATCAGAACACCATACGGAAACCGCTTCAAAATAGCTCTCGGTGCCGATGCCCGAACGTGGGAACATGAGATAGCGAACCTGGATTCCCTGACTTTGCAAAGCTTCGACCTCTGTGTGAAATTTCTGGCAATAGAAGCAGTCAGTATCGGTAAAAACCGTTACATATTTCTCAAGGGGGTCCCCCATCATTATCATGTCGGCTTCCGGTACTTCACTGATCGCCTGTGCGATCTTCCTGTTGGAGCGTTCCTGCCCAACATCGACCCGTCTAACCGTGTCATAGAGATCGCCCATCAGAATGTGGTCGCCACGACTGTAAATGTAGTACTCTCTTGAACCCATGGTTACGATATATACTCCTTCTGCTTCAGAAGGCTGCACCATCTCAATCATGACGTTTCCAGAGGATATCCTGTTCAATTTTTCAACAATCTGCGCCTCTTCCTCATCAGAAGCAAGTGAAAAAGGACTGATGAGAATCAGAAGAAATGCCAGCAGTAATGGCAATCGCCCAAGGTATCGTTGAATCATGGTTTTTCTGAATGAAGGACTATTTACCTGAAGTATAAAACATTTGGATGTGTTCTGACGAACGCAAATACTACCATCATTAATCGTAGGTCACTCATCCTGCTGCCATGCATGAATGATCGAGCAGAGCTTCTGTTCGGCATCGTTCAACAGTTTCAAAATATCAGATTTCGTTATACGGTGGAATGGCTGATTGGGGCCGTCTGATATCAATTTCAGAACTAGGGCCTGTCGAGAGAGCGAATGTTTTGACAAGACGCCCAAAATACCTGATGCTTCCATATCATAAATCATCCCCTCTTGATATTCCTCGGAGGGCTTGGCGACTGTCTTGAGTGTCGCAACAGATACATCTCCTGTATCTCGAGAGGACAGTTGCCACTGGTTTCCAGTTTCAGTGTCTATAACCTGACTGGCATAAACCAGACTCCCAGGCATATGAGAACCTGAACCAGCAACTCCAAAATTGAACCAAAGCGAAGATTCCATCCCCAGTTCGAGCACATACCGGGCAATCAGCAATTTCGTCAGATTTTCAGCATTCCTCTTTCCCTCACCGGAAATACCCAAAACCGTATCCCCTGCCCGAAGAACCTGATATTCGCGAATCGACGTATCAGAAACAAAGTCAGAAAAATTCAGGAATGACTCTGCTTCAGCACGATACGCAATGATAATGAACTTCACGAATTTCCCCAACGAATTTGCAGTTCCTGATAATGGTCGGCTTGGGCATGGTTTTCATGTTTTCTGAAACCGTGAACCAGAATTGACAATTTATCCAGCAGTACTCTTTTCGCTTCTTGGGCCTGGGTTGAATTCAGTTGTCCAGACTGTAGACAATTGAGGATTGATCGGACCCTGAATCGGTCCATGCCCCAAAATCGTTTCGACAATTGATCGGAATGTCCTCCATACTTGATGATTTGGGGTTCTTCGACGAGATAGAATGGATGGCGAGTCGACATTCGTAGCCAAAGATCATAATCCTCACAGACGGGCAATGATTCATCAAAGCAGCCCAATTCATCGAAGACAGTCCGGGAAATTACGATCGATGACGGCGATACACAACAAAGAGGCAGGCAATTATTGAATATCCAGCCACTTGGTTTTCGGTGCCTCTTGCCTGGATTGACGCGTTTTCCATCACGTATCCAGATTTCATCTGTATGGATGATTTGACCTTCAGGATTTCGAGACAGCTCCTCAACTTGTCTTTTCAATTTATCGGGTAACCATTCATCATCCGAATCCAAAAAGGCCAGCCAGTCCCCGAAAGATTGAGAAATTCCGACGTTTCTGGCCGAACTGACCCCATGGTTTGCCTGTCGAATCAATCTGACTTGTGGAAAGTCAGTAACAATCAGTTCGTCGGTACCGTCGGTCGAACCATCATCAACAACCAATATTTCACAAACAGGATAGGTCTGAGCGAGAACAGAACGAATCGCCCTATCGATTAGATCCCGTCGATTGTGAGTCGGGATAATGACGCTGATCTTCATAAGGTGGCATCATTGCAAAACCTGCTGAATTCACGCATCTCAACAACTGATTAATGAGATGAGTTTTGTTCACAAAACCTTGTGAATCGCCCTATATGAGATGACGGACAGACTCTACCTCGGTTTTCAACTCCTGCTCGGTTGCCGTCATAAGTTCGCGACTGAAATCACTGATATCCAGGTCTTGCACAATGTGATAGTTGCCACCTGAGCAGGTCACCGGAAATGAATACATCAATCCTTCCTGGATACCATAGCTTCCATCAGAAGGAATAGCCATGCTGACCCAATCGCCTTCCGGTGTACCCAGCACCCAATCGCGCATATGGTCAATTGCAGCCGAAGCGGCTGAAGCAGCGCTGGATGCTCCCCGGGCACGAATAATGGCTGTTCCTCGATTCTGAACCGTTGGTATAAACTCGTTTACGAGCCAGTCTTGGTCCACTTGATCGGAAATCCTCACCCCGTTTGACACTACATTTGTGATATCGGGATACTGGGTAGCGGAATGATTGCCCCATATGATCATTTTGCCGATCTCGGTATGATGCAAGTTCAGTTTCGCCGACAATTGTGACAGTGCACGATTATGATCAAGGCGCATCATGGCTGTAAAGTTGCCTGGATTTAGATCCGGAGCATTTTTTGCCGCAATAAATGCATTGGTATTTGCAGGATTGCCCACAACGATCACCTTCACATCACGGTTCGCATTGTCGTTCAATGCCTTACCCTGTAGCGAGAATATGGCTCCATTGTCCTTAATGAGATCAGATCGCTGCATATCTGGCCCACGTGGTTTTGAACCGACCAGCATCGCAATGTTCGAGTCGCGGAATGCAGCCCCGGGATCGTCCGAAATATCTACCGAAGAAAGCAATGGGAAAGCACAATCATCTAGTTCCATGACAACGCCTTCAAGGGCTTGCATGGCGGGTGTAATCTCCAGTAACTGCAACGCAACAGGCTGATCTTTGCCGAGCATGTCTCCTGCCGCAATACGAAATAACAGTGCATAAGAAATATTACCGGCCGCGCCTGTTATTGACACTCTAATGGGATCCTTCATTACTACTTTCTGGCTGAAAACGGTGTATTATATACTGTTGAACCTTGTGCTCGAAGCAAATCATTGGCTTCATCCATCGCAATACAACTCCTCAAGCAACATCCACTCTACTTTCTCGATAATCTGATTTCAGGTCTGTCCAGCCACTAGACACCGGTTGTTTTTAACACCTTTCAATGATTATATCGCGTACTATTTTGAAATCCATATCTGATGATCGCTTCGACCATATTTTGGAAAAAAATTTCACTGGTATTGATACTGCTTGTTGGACTATCAATGAGTTCTTTAGGCGACCAGATGATCACGGATTCAAATGTCGACCAGGCTCTTACCGCTACCTCTACTGAAAATCCGCCACCGGGAGAAAGGGCTTTTCTGAATCGGGAAATTGCCGAGGCAGCTGAAGGAGACATGAATCTGTGGCATTTCCTGCAGCAAAATTTTGATCTGGAATACTCGAATCCCGACGATAAACTGGTTGAGAAGTTTGAGACGAGATTTCTCAATCAACCAACATATTTCGAGCAAATATCAAGGCGTGCTTATTGGTACCTGCCCTACATCGTCGAGGAAATAGAGAAACACGGCCTGCCCTATGATCTTGCGATTATTCCGATCGTGGAAAGCGAACTCATGCCCACTGCGGTATCGACTTCAAAAGCCGCCGGGTTATGGCAATTCATTCCCTCAACCGGAGCAAAATTCGATCTTCGACAAGACTGGTGGATTGATGAAAGAAGGGATTTCATAAAGTCCACTCGAGCGGCTCTGGACTATCTCACTTTCCTGCTGAAGGAATTCGACAACGATTGGGAACTGGCTCTGGCCAGTTACAACGCAGGATCCGGCCGGGTGAGAAATGCAATAAATGCGAACATGCGTGCAAAACGCCCGACTGCATATTCCGACCTGAAGCTGCCACGGGAAACCCGCTCTTATTTGCCGAAGATCGTGGCAATTCGCAATATCATCTCGAATCCTGAAAAATATGGAATCAATCTCCATCCCATACCGAAAACAGCAACCATTTCCGTAATTGATGCCAAATCGCAAACTGACCTGACCTTCCTGGCTTCGTTACTCTCACTCAAGCCAGGCCTTCTCAAGAAACTCAATCCGGGGTATTTGCAGGGTGTAACTCCCCCAACCGGCCCGCATCAAATCGTGGTTCCTACTGAACTGGCCGTGACGCTAGTGGACACACTGGCAAAAAAACCACTCTGGGATAAGTTGACATGGGATATTCACCGCGTACAGAAAGGTGAATATCTAGGTGCCATTGCTGCTCAATACAACACCAGAATCCGAATACTCAAACACATGAATAACCTTGAGTCTGACACGATATACCCAGATCAGATACTCCGGGTTCCAGCAACCGGAGTTGATAAAAAAGAATTTGTTGCCGCCCTGAAAGAGGCAGAAGCCGCGAAAAAGAAAGGTTTGACGAATACGAAAGTGCAATCGAAAGATGCACAATTGCCAGGCAATCCGAGAAAAGCGGAGGAGTCCTTCAGGGTTATCGATGGCTTTTACCACGTAAGTAAAAACGAAGACCTGGAACGAATCACCAATATCTTCGGCATTCCCTTGCAACAACTTCGGGAAATGAATGACATGAATTATTCGTCCGAAGTAGATACGAGCAAAGATTGATCATCAGAAAAGAGTAACTTCATAATTACTCGCCCCTGTTTATGACAGTGAATAATATTACCAGATTGCTAGAGGATATAGCCTTTGCATGGCTGTCTGTCTCATCAGCAGAGCGACTCGGTCGAAGGTATTGTTTGCAGGTAATCCGTATGAAGCTAAATACACCATTATGGCACTATGCTAATATAGTCAAACCATGAATGTAGAAACCCGAATAGAGCGTCGTTCTCTACCGCTCGGGCATGGTGTTGCTGCATGAAGGCCAGGTGTTCGTGCTGGAGTTCAAGATGATGGAAGATGGCACGGAAGCGGAACAGACTCTCGACAGTGCAATCCGGCAGATTCGGGAACGGGGATATGCAGAGAAGTATCGAGACCGTGGAGAACCGATTCACCTGACCGGCATGGTGTTTGGCGATAGAACCCTGCTGGAGATATGCGTCGAAGTACTTTGACAGCATGTCAAACATGCCTCGAGAATGAGTTGACATGTCGTGAATTCAAGAAAATTCATACAGCATGTCACATTGCTACCGACTGACTTCAATCTGGACCTGGAAAAAACCATGACTCAGTTATTCTGATTCATTAACACTGATAAGGTACGAGTAGCACTGATTTCCAGGATTTTTTTGGGCCCCTATCTTAGTTCATTTGAGATCTGGCTAGCAACAAGTCCTGCCATGCGACTCTCTTTTGGTCAGGGCTTCTAAGCAGATATGCGGGATGGTAGGTAACGATCAGCGGTATCCCCGTCTTTTCGTATGTGTGTACAGCTCCACGCAATTCAGACATTGGCGTTTTTTCGTGAGCATCAAGCAGTAATCGGGCACTGATTCTGCCCAGCGCAACGATTACACGAGGTTGAACCATGGCAATCTGTGCCTTGAGATAAGGCGTGCATTGCTCAACCTCTTGTTCTATCGGATCACGATTATTTGGCGGACGGCACTTTATGGCATTTGCTATAAACACCTGATCACGGGGCAATCCCAAAGCAGCGATCATGGAGGTCAGTAATTGACCCGAACGGCCTACAAAAGGGAGTCCCTGCAAGTCTTCGTCTCGACCCGGAGCTTCCCCAATGAACATCCAGTCAGCTACAGGATTACCGATCCCAGGCACGGCATTCTTCCTTTCTCGCCACAGGGGGCATCGTTGACATTCACGCACTGCAAAAGCCACTTCCTCAAGATTCGAGAATTGTCCTGAATCAATAATTTCGGTAGTTTCCGCTCCCTCAACGAACTCGGTCGCATCATCTTCAGGCCGACCTTCCTCAATTGAAACATCATCCGGATACAGGCGGGACTTCCAGACGGTTATCCCCATCTGACCCAATATCCGGGCACGACGCTGATCGAGGACTGTCATTTCATATTCCTGAGACTCGTTGAGGATGGATTCGTGCTTCCTGGCTGTAGATTTTATTTGCAGCGTTAATATAGGCTCTGGCTGATGCAATGACAATATCAAGATCTGTACCGTGACCATTATAAATCTCACCATTTTTTTCAAGGCGAACGCTAACCTCTCCCTGGGCATCGGTTCCACCGGTTACGCTATTCACGGAAAACAACTGAAGCGTACTTTTGGTGCTCAGTACATCCTCAATCGCCTTGAAGGTGGCATCAACAGCCCCATTACCCGATTGCTCTGAGGCGACTTCTTTATCATCAATCTCAATCACCACTCTTGATGAGGGTATAGTACCGGTCTCAGAACTCGTTTTGAGATGTTTCAGGGTGAAGTGATCGTTTTCGGCACGATTGCCCGTTTCCGTTACCAAAGCCTGTAGGTCATCGTCGAATATCTCATGCTTGCTATCCGCTATTTTCTTGAAACGGCGAAATGCATCATTCATTTCATCATCACTTGAAAACTCGAATCCCAGGTCCTTAAGCCTATCGACAAATGCATGTCGTCCGGAGTGTTTTCCGAGCACCATTCGGTTTGAACCCCAGCCGACATCTTCTGCAGACATGATTTCGTAGGTTTCCCGGGCTTTTATGACCCCATCCTGATGAATACCGGCCTCATGCGCAAATGCATTCGCGCCAACGACTGCCTTGTTCGGCTGCACTGGGAATCCCGTGATATTTGAAACCAGTCGACTCGCAGGGACAATCTGCGTGGTATCAATACCGGTATCACAGTTGAATTCATCCTGACGGGTCCGAACAGCCATTACAATCTCCTCCAGGGAGGCATTGCCCGCTCGCTCACCCAGACCGTTTATCGTGCATTCGACCTGTCGGGCCCCAGCCATGACAGCGGACAAGGAGTTGGCTACTGCCAATCCCAGATCATTATGGCAATGAACCGAGAATATGACCTTGTCGGAATTCGGGATGGCTTCGATCAGCCTCTGAATCAAACTGCCGAACTGTCCGGGCAAATTGTATCCGACTGTATCCGGGATATTGATTGTGTTTGCGCCTGCATTGATGACCTTCTCGATAATATGACACAAGAAGTCAAATTCGGAGCGTCCTGCATCTTCAGGTGAGAATTCGACATCATCGGTGTATTGTCGTGCCTGGGTTACGGCTGCCACGGCATGTTCTACAACCTGATCGCTGGACATGCGAAGCTTGCTTTTCATATGGATAGGCGAAGTCGCAATGAAGGTGTGAATTCGTGATGAATCAGATTTCTTCAGAGCCTCGCCTGCCTTTCCAACATCGTCAGGATTTGCTCGTGCCAGACCACAGACAATACTGTCCTTGATAAGTCCAGCTATGGCATTGACAGACGAAAAGTCTCCCGGACTGGCTGCAGGAAATCCGGCTTCAATAACGTCCACCTTCATTTTTTCGAGTTGACGAGCGATTCGTATTTTCTCCTCTTGTGTCATGGAAGCTCCAGGACTCTGCTCTCCATCACGCAAGGTAGTATCAAAAATTACAAGTTTTTCTTTCATTTTGTTACCCAAACAATAGGCAATTACAAGTGGTTTCCGATCGGCTTATGGCCGAGCAGAAAAGACAAATAGGAGTGTGGTAGGAGATTACTGCGCCGCCAGGCGCAGTAGAAGTAGCAAGCCTTCGCTGGAAGCAACCTTGCCGGAGAGTGTTAATTCTGTATTTGCGTAATGCATAGAGCGAAGTCTATATAAAGAAAAATGAATTTACAACTACAATTTTCCTGATTCGGGAATGGAAAGCAAAAAGACAGGCCAATCCACCAATACGCCGAGGGAAACCTTCTTTTTTATGGATTAATGTGTATCGATCTTGAATGGGGCATCTACCATCATCATTTCCCACTCGTTCTCATTTGTTTCCCCAAACCCCACAGAAAAGATCAGTTCTTCATATTCCCTGATTCGGTACATCACTGATTCCTCTTCTAGCCGGGTTTCGAGTTACTCTTGTTTTCAAGAATCTCCACATTGCTTACCCCCTCCTCTGCGCCCTCTTCCGGTTCAAGTTCATCTTCATCCAGAAAGACATTCGACTTCTCAACGCCCTTTAACCTGCGAATCACAAACATCACGGGACCCGATAACGCGTAAGCCAGTGCCATTACAAATAATACCAGCGGCGGGTCAAAAGATATAAGTGCAATCGTCCCGACAATTGCCAGCAGAACAATAAATGGAATACGGTTTTTGGGATCAAGATCCTTGAAACTTCGATACTTGATTCTGCTAACCATCAATATGGACGTCAGAAAAGCTATCAATGCACTAAGCCAGGTCAATTCAGAGCCCGCAAATCCGGCATCATGAAAATTCCAAACCCAGAAGGCAACAAAAGCTGCAGCAGCTGGACATGCCAGCCCAAAGAAATACCTGTTCTCCTTGGAAGTTATCGTATTGAAGCGAGCCAGACGAAGTGCTACTGATGCCGTAAACGCAAAGCTGATCAACCATCCTGCTTTTCCGAGATATTGGAGAGACCAGAAGTAGATCAACATTCCTGGGGCGACTCCAAAAGAAATCACATCAACCAGACTATCGTACTCCTTGCCAAAATCACTCGCGGTGTTCGTCCACCGTGCAACACGACCATCAAAGCCATCCATGATCATGGCAATCAAAATGGCGATAGAAGCATGGGGATAATGACCCAAGGTAGCCTGGATAATGGCATAAAAACCAAAAAACAAGCCAACTGTGGTAAACAGACTGGGCAGGAAGTAGATCCCTTTCCGAGGTCCGGGAATCCTTGGTTCAGACATTACGCTTTAAATCAACCAGGTAGGTTAATCATTTACAGGTAAAAATCCAATTATATCATTCCCGGAGTGGACTTTTTGACCAAGTTTTACCATGAGGTTGCTGGTTTTGGGAATATACAAATCAACCCTTGATCCAAAGCGGATAAAACCGTAGCGCTGACCGATATCAACTACATCATCCGGCTTGACATGACAAATTATTCTTCGGGCAATCAACCCGGCGATCTGTACACAAAACACATCATGCTTGTCGTTGGCTCTAATATGGATGGCAGCTCGTTCATTCTCCTGAGATGACTTGTCAAGAGCCGCATTCACATATCGTCCGGGATAATACCAGTAATCAACAACCCTGCCTGCAACCGGAATCAGGTTTGAATGAACAGAAAATATATTCATGAATACGCTAATCATCAATACCGGGGGGCCGTCCTGATGATAAGGGTTTACAGTCTCACATATTGATACGATCTTGCCACTGGCCGGAGAGACGATCGCACCTTGCGCATCTGTAATTATTCTGCGTGGGTCTCTGAAGAACTGAATAACAAAAATTGCCAGTAGCCAGATCGGAAACGCCGCAAGACCGAAAAAGAAGGTCGCTATCAGACTTGCAAACAAGACGAGGGTGACATGAACCCACCCTTCCCTGGCGATAACCGGATAACTTCGCCGATCCATCAGATGTTCTTGTCAATCAGCGAAAGGGGGAAAGCCCATGCATTTCGCGGATCATGATCAAGAGAAACGAGTAAGTTCTCAAACCATTCCAGAAATCAGTTTTTTGACTTGTCGATGACCTTGTTATCTGAAATCCATGACATCATGGAACGCAACTTTTCCCCCACCCCTTCTATCGGGTGTTGCCGTCCTCGATTACGCAATTCCGGAAACCTCTTTCCGCCCTGCGCATTCTCATCCATCCATTCACGGGCAAATTCCCCGGACTGGATCTCTGCCAGGATTTTCTTCATTTCCGCCTTGGTCTGTTCATTGACAATCCGTGGCCCTCGTGTGAGGTCACCGAATTCTGCCGTATTCGAAATCGAATAACGCATATCCGCTATACCACCCTCATACATCAGATCAACAATTAGCTTGAGTTCATGCAAACACTCAAAATACGCCATTTCCGGTGCATAACCCGCTTCGACCAGAGTTTCAAACCCTGCCTGGACCAATGAAGTTGCACCGCCGCAAAGAACTGCCTGTTCTCCGAACAGGTCAGTTTCGGTTTCTTCCCTGAACGTGGTTTCAATAATTCCGGCGCGACCGCCGCCGATAGCGGAAGCATAGGCAAGTGCCGTGGCGTGAGCATTCCCAGTCGCATCCTGCTGGATAGCAATCAGGCATGGTACTCCCGCGCCTTTTTCAAAAGTTGATCGAACCAGATGTCCAGGACCTTTCGGCGCGATCATGATGACATCGAGGTCTTCTCTTGGACGAATGTATTCGAAGTGTATGTTGAATCCATGGGCAAATGCCAGGGCCGCACCCTCCTTGATCAATTTCTCAATATCGGAATAAATCCCCCCCATCAATTCATCAGGACAGAGCATCATGATGATGTCCGCTTCTGATACGGCCTGCTTGATTTCTGCTACCGTCAATCCCGCTTGTTCTGCCTTGACCCAGGAAGAAGACCCTTCACGCAGACCAACTACAACATCCGCACCATTGTCCTTCAAATTGTTTGCATGTGCATGGCCTTGTGAACCATATCCGATAATGACGATTCTTTTTCCCAGAATACTGTTTTGGTCTGCATCGCTGTCATAAAAAACTTTCATTTACCAATTTCTCATGATTGTTATTTCAGAATAATGCCCTATCGATAGGCATCTATTGCATTTATGTTGATGTTGAAGAATGGAAACCCTATCCAGTAAACCGGAACTTCGATATTAGGCCATTCATATTCGAAGAGTTTTCTTGCCTCTGCCAATTCCCAGAATTCCCGAGCGTACGACTTCGATTAACTCAACGTCGTTCAATGCCAACAAGAAGGCATCGACTTTATCCGAATTTCCCGTCATTTCGATAGTGTAAGTAGCATCCGTAACATCAATAACACGGCCTCGAAATATGCTGACCAGGCGTTGCATATCATTCCTCTGGTCTGCGGTACCCGCCTCAACCTTAACCAACATCAATTCCCTGCCAAGATATCGCCCGTCAGACAGGGAACGCAGTTTAACGACATCAACCAGTTTGTTGAGCTGTTTGACGATCTGTTCAATGATGGCATCCGATCCTGAGGTAACAATGGTCATTCTTGCCAGAGAAGGGTCTTCTGTCGGTGCTACAGTCAGCGATTCAATATTATACCCGCGAGCCGTGAATAATCCGGCAACCCGTGCAAGCGCTCCAGGCTCGTGCTCAAGCAGTAACGAAATAACTCGTTTCATCAGGCAAGTTCCCGGTTTTCAACTTCACTCTTGGATGGTTTGAGCTGTATTTCATTGTGACCCTTACCCGCCGCAATCATGGGATAAACGTTTTCTTCGGGGTCGGTAATCACGTCAATAAACACCAATCGATCCTTCATGCTGATTGCTTCTTTTATTGCACTCTCTACATCTTTGGGGTTCTCAACCAAAATACCAACATGCCCATAGCTTTCTGAGAGTTTCACAAAATCCGGCAAGGCATCCATATAGGAATGTGAGTATCTTCGGTCATAGAAAAACTCCTGCCACTGTCGCACCATGCCCATGTACTGATTATTCAGGTTTACAATCTTGATTGGCAAGTTGTATTGAAGGCAGGTTGACAGTTCCTGTAAACACATCTGTATACTGGCATCACCGGTCACACAAACAACCAGATCATCCGGAAACCCAAACTGCACTCCCATCGCCGCAGGTAGTCCAAAACCCATCGTGCCAAGACCACCGGAGTTTATCCAGCGTCTCGGCTTTTCAAATTGATAGTATTGAGCTGCCCACATCTGGTGCTGACCAACATCGGAAGTTACGTACGCATCTCCCCCGGTGATTTCAAACAGCTTTTGAATAACATACTGTGGCTTGATTACCGTATCACTCGTATCGTATTGCAATGAATCAACCGCCTTCCATTCCTTGATCGTTTCCCACCAATTATCAACCTCTGAACGGTTTATGGAATCAGTAGCCCCTTCAAGTAGATCGAGCATGTTTTCCAGCACAGACTTGCAGTCCCCAACGATAGGTACTTCCACTGCAACATTCTTGCCTATTGATGAAGGATCGATATCGATATGGATGATTCGTGCATTCGGTGCGAACTTGTCAAGGTCACCCGTTACCCGATCATCGAATCGGGCTCCAACAGCCAGCATCACATCGCAATGATACATTGCCAGGTTTGATTCATAAGTACCGTGCATCCCCAGCATGCCGAGAAAAGTCGGATGTGTGGCTGGAATCGCACCAAGTCCCATCAATGTACTAGTCGACGGATATCCAAGCTTATCCACCAGTTTTGTCAGAGGTTTCTCTGCTTCTGCCAGTATCGCCCCCCCACCGGTATAGATAATCGGCTTTTTTGCGCCGAGCAACAGTTCCACGGATTTTTTGATCATTTTGCCGTGACCACATGTCCGAGGCTGGTAGGAGCGCATTTCGATCTTTTCGGGGTAGTGGTATTCCGCTTCATGGGCAGAGATGTCTTTGGGGATGTCGACGACAACAGGACCGGGTCTTCCAGACGTCGCAATGTAGAAGGCCTTCTTTATGGTCTCGGCAATCTTTTTGACATCCTTGACCAGAAAATTGTGTTTGACGCAGGGTCTAGTTACTCCAACCGTATCGACTTCCTGAAACGCATCATCACCAATCAAGCCAGAGGGAACTTGTCCGGTGATTACTACCATGGGAATAGAATCCATATGAGCGGTAGCAAGACCAGTCACGGTATTCGTAACTCCCGGACCTGAGGTTACCAGTACCACACCCGGCTTACCCGTCGCTCGTGCATAACCGTCAGCCGCATGTGCTGCTCCTTGTTCATGACGAACCAGAATATGCTTAACCGCATCCTGGTTATAGATCGCGTCATAGATATGTAATGCCGCACCGCCTGGATAGCCAAATATATATTCAACGCCTTCATCTTTCAGGCAGTTAACGACAATATCAGCACCGGTAAGTATCACTGAAAATCCTCAAATGATGAATGAAAACATGTCTGTATTTGGCTGATATTACACCAGCCAGGAAAAACGGATAGTATACCGACTTAAAAAGTACCAGAAATAAAAAAACGCAAAAAATCGAATACGGTCAAACTTCGCCTGCTACACCTTCAAGACGACCATCCAGAACACCTACAATCCTGATGTCCTGCCATGTCCCTGCCTCAAGAGAGCCTTCACACAATACTGGATAATAATTGGACATCCTGCCCAATGAGCAATCTGACCCTTGTGAATCAGCACTGCTTTCAATCAGTACGCGCTCAACCCGTCCAACCAGCTGTTTTGCCAACCTGTCCCACACGACAGCACCTTGATTGCGAGCAATTCTGGCTCGTGTTTTCTTGACCTCTTTCGACACCTGCGAAGGAATCCGTGATGCCGGAGTGCCTTCTCGTGGCGAGTAACTGAATACATGTGGGTAGGCAATTTCCAATTCATCAATTGCCTTGATAGTGTCCTCAAAATGCTCGTCACTCTCGGTTGGAAATCCAACCAAGACATCAGCACTCAATACGATCTCCGGCAACCGTTTACGTAATGCCTGAACACGATCATAAAGCACTTCTCGAGTGGCCCTTCGTTTCATCCTCTTGAGGATCAGGGTATTGCCGCTTTGCATCGATAAGTGCAAATGCCGACAGATACGATCTTCCGTAGCCATGAGATCAATCAATTGATCTGTAATGTGCGCTGGATCAATTGAACTCAAGCGAATCCGAAAATCTCCTTCGATCTCAAGAATCCGGTTGATCAATCCACTCAAATCACGGCCTTGATCAAGATCAGACCCATAAGAACCAATATCCACCCCACAAAGCACAATTTCCCTGTATCCATTGTCAAACAGCTTTTGACACTGCCGCTTAATCATCGGTACGGAAAACGATCGATTGGGACCGCGTGCCTTGTGGATAATACAGAATGTACAGCCCTGATCACAGCCTTGCTGGATCTGGATAAAGGCACGGGTTTTCTCTTCATAGCCTTCCAGCAGTTGATCCGGGAAACTGATTTGTCTATCAATATCTTCAAGCTGGACCTGTGGTGTTTTTTCCACCTTGGATAGGTTTTTGACCAGTTCCGGAATTTGCAGTTTTCGACTATTTCCAACTACCAGGTCTACTCCAGGAATGTCTGCACAAGCATCCGGGGCAACTTCTGCATAACATCCAGTCACCACAATTTTGGCTTCAGGGTTATTACGGATGGTTCGACGAATCAACTGCCGAGCCTGACGGTCTGCTTCCGCGGTTACCGTACAGGTATTGATCACAAACAAATCAGCAGATTCACTCGAAGATGCCCTATTGAAACCTCTCGCCTCCAATCCAGATACGATATGCTCGGACTCAAAGGTATTGACCTTGCAACCCATGGTAATAATTGCCGCACTGGACTGCCGTCCTGAATGCAATTCGGGCATGTCGACACTGACTGAAGTCATGGAAATAAATCGGATGAAGAGAAAATCACCCTAAAGAGATGGAGTATCAGGGTCGCGCTAATTTTGATTTCGGTGAACAGACAAGAGTTTCCCTCAGGAAGAGAGATTCATCAATTGACAGTGAAGCTTTCTCCACAGCCACACTGCTCCGTCACATTGGGATTTTTGAAGTGGAAGGAAGATGATAGGCCGTCTTCCACATAATCGAGTTCCACACCATCCAGAAAAGCCAGATGGTCAGGATTTACAATGACTTTCACACCATGGCTTTCGAATACGGTATCCGAAGCTTCGATCTCTTCAGCATAGTTCAATTCATAAGCGTAGCCGGAACAACCAGATTTCTTTACGGACACTCTGAGCCCCTCACCATGACCTCGTGATCGCAAGTGATTACTGATTCGATTGGCGGCAGCCGACGTCAAGGTTACTGACATTCAATCAACTCCTAAAACCATGAAATTCATGCTCCACAGTATACTACGAAATACATGTTCAGATATAAATTTGCAGCCCATAGTTCTTGAATTAATTTAATTCTGGATCCGTGAGCTATCAGGACAAAAATGGGGATATTCAGGATATTTTCAACACCATCTATCCGTTATCCACGTTGCCTTAAGAACCTTATTAAGGTTGAGATCAATTAGCATAATACAGACAATCATCTCTTGAATATCTAGTGGTAAGATTAAATGCTTGTGAAAATCATGCATATTGAACTTCAGACTAGAGTTGTACCATAAAAACATAAGGGATTAGTTATAATGGCCGCAACAACAAAGACGAGGCTACTCAGGCTTCCTTGCGAGGTGCGACTGAACAAGTAGCATAGATCTGACGAGAAAAAGGTGGAATGACCAAGCACAAGGAAATTGAACGCACGGAGCTACACAAGACCATCTGGCGCATCGCCAACGACCTGCGGGGAAGCGTAGACGGCTGGGATTTCAAGAGCTACGTGCTCGGAATGCTGTTCTATCGCTTCATCTCCGAGAATCTCACCAGCTATCTCAATGAACAGGAGCGCAATGCAGGTGAGCCGGATTTCGACTTCGTATACTTGAGTGATTCTGAAGCGGAAGCCGGCCGCGAGGAGACTGTTCGGGAAAAGGGTTTCTATATCCTGCCCTCCCAACTTTTCGTCAATGTGCAGGCACGGGCACGGAACGACGCCAACCTCAACGAAACCCTGAGCCGCATATTTGCCGACATCGAGGGTTCCGCCATCGGCACGGACAGCGAATACGACGTCAAGGGTTTGTTTGACGACCTGGACGTCAACAGCAAGAAATTGGGGGACACGGTACCCAAGCGCAACGATAAGCTGGTGAAGCTGCTAGATGCCATCGGCGATCTTCCACTCAACAACGGTGCTGGTTTCACCGGCAACACCATCGATCTGTTCGGCGACGCCTATGAATATCTGATGACGATGTACGCCTCCACAGCCGGCAAATCCGGCGGCGAGTTTTTCACTCCTCAAGAGGTATCCGAGTTGCTCGCTCGCATTACCGTGATTGGGAAGACCGAAGTCAACAAGGTATACGACCCTGCCTGCGGCTCTGGCTCTTTGCTACTCAAGTTCGCCAAGGTCCTCGGTCATGACAAGGTGCGGAAAGGCTTTTTTGGGCAGGAGATCAACCTCACCACCTACAACCTGTGCCGGATCAACATGTTCCTGCACGACATCAATTTCGAGAAATTCGACATCGCCCATGGCGATACGCTTACTGATCCTGTTCATCAGGACGATGAACCCTTCGAGGCGATCGTTTCCAATCCGCCGTATTCGATCAAGTGGGATGGCAAGAACAATCCTTTACTGATCAACGACCCGCGCTATGCTCCGGCAGGCGTGCTTGCACCGCCAAGCAAGGCGGATCTCGCTTTCACGATGCACATCCTGTCATGGCTGGCGGTGAACGGTACGGCGGCCATCGTCGAATTCCCTGGCGTGCTCTATCGTGGCGGAGCCGAACAGAAGATCCGCAAATATCTTATCGACAACAACTACATCGATACTGTCATCCAACTGCCGCCAGACCTTTTCTTCGGTACGACCATCGCCACCTGCATCATCGTGCTGAAGAAGTCCAAACTCAACAACGCCATCCTATTCATCGACGCATCGAACGAGTCCATGCGTAGCGGCAACAAGAACAAGCTCATGCCGGAACACCAGCAAAAAATTCTCGATGCCTTCACTGAAGAGGAAGACATAGAGCACTTTGCCCGGTTCGTAGACAACAACGAGATCGCCGAGAACGATTACAACCTCTCCGTGTCGTCTTATGTCGAGCAAGAGGACACCCGCGAAGCCGTGGACATCAGAGCGCTCAATACCGAAATCACCCGAATCGTGTCAAGGCAGTCGGAACTTCGAACGGAAATTGACGCCATCGTTGCAGACCTAGAAAGAGATCGGGCATGAACGAACCACCGGGCGAGGATGTTATTCTCTACTGGCGGGACGGTGTGTCAGCGATTAATGTGCGGCTTGCAAGCGACACTGTGTGGTTGTCGCTGAACCAGCTTGTCGATCTTCTGGGGCAGACAAGTCCACAATTTCGCGGCACATCTCCAATGTCTTCGCGGAAGGGGAACTGGAACAATCTTCAGTTGTTGCAGAATTTGCAACAACTGCCGCCGACAGCAAAAACTACCAGGTCGAGCAATACAATCTGGATGTCATCAAATCACCAACAGAGAAAAGTCATGAATCGAATTGATGATTTAATTGCTGAACATTGTCCGGTGGGTGTGGAAAATGATTACAACCTGTCGACCAGTTTCTATGTGGAGTCTAGAGACACGCGCGAAGTGATCGATATCACCGCGTTGAATGCTGAGTTAAAAACAACCGTTACCAAGATCAAGCAACTGAGGTCTGATATTGGTGGGATTGTGGCAGAGATCAAGGAGGCTTAAGATATGGGCAACCGTCAATTCCTGGAAAAATTGCTGGATGGGGCAGAGGTGGAGTGGCTATCGATAGGAGAAGTCTCAGAATATGAACAGCCAACAAAATATCGCGTCAGTAGCGATAACTATAATAACGATTTTGATACTCCAGTTTTAACCGCTGGCAAGACCTTCATTTTGGGTTATACGAACGAAATCGATGGAATATATGAGGCGCAAAATTCACCTGTGATCATTTTTGATGATTTTACAACTGCGAACAAGTGGGTTAACTTCAACTTCAAGGTTAAGTCATCTGCAATGAAAATAATCACATCTAGCGATGAATCGAGGTATATTCTCAAATTCATCTATCACTATCTGAATACATTACCCAAAGAGGTCCATGATGGAGACCATAAGCGACGTTGGATTAGTGAATTTTGCAATAAAAAAGTCCCCATCCCATGCCCTGATAATCCTGAGAAGTCATTGGCAGTCCAGAACGAGATCGTTCGTATTCTGGATACCTTTACGGAGCTGGAGGCGGAGCTGGAGGCGGAGCTGGAGGCGGAGCTGGAGGCGCGTCGGCGGCAGTACCAGTACTACCGCGACGCGCTCTTGCGCTTCGGTGGGGGGGGGGGGGGGGGGGGGCCCCCCGGGCGGC
>JAJEAV010000076.1 GCA_022822625.1 Gammaproteobacteria bacterium
CGGAAACACGCTTCGCGGCCGTGATCCGGCATGGAAATGCACGCCGTTCGTGCCCTGCATCCGGCCCTTCCGGGCAATCCGTCACCATTCCGACACCGCGGCCGCCCAAATCCCGGACCGCAACGGGCAGAAAAACCTCTATTTAAGGATTAGAGTTGGAAGACGCAATACAACTTTATCTGTTTTCAGACTGCCTATGCCAATAGACCACCCCTGCCTAGTGGGAATCTTGCTATTGAAAGAAAAGTTTCCCAGCAAAAGCAAACAAGGTTAGGAGGTTAGTCGAGAATAATGCCAGAATCGTACCGTGGATACACATATCTCAAAGTGTATAAAGTTCGCTCAATAGAGATTTCACGTCTCTGGCAACGATACCGGGTGCCAAAACCTGCTCAACGGCGGTGTTCGAAGTGCCGCAATGGACAATCACGGATCGGGTCTGGTATCCACCAATGGATTTGGTTAAGCGATTCAGGGATTGAGCCATGGAAGGGACTAGCGTTTTTGTTGACTTGGCCTCTACCAGCAATAACTTGCCCGCACCTTGCGGTATTACAAAATCTACTTCCAACCCCTGCTTGTCACGGAAATAATAAAGCTCGGTTCGCCTATAGTTATTGGCCTGGTATTTTATCACCTCGGATGCCACGAACCCTTCAAACAACGTACCATGGAATGGTGATTCAAGCATTGCCTCCATACTATCGATCCCCAGCAAGTAACACGCCAGCCCGGAATCGGTAAAATACAATTTCGGAGACTTGACCAGCCGTTTGCCGAAATTTTCAAAATATGGCGACACTACGATGATCTGACCGGTTATTTCCAGAACCTTCAGCCATGAGGAAATTGTCGGCACCGATACGCCCAAGGGAGTAGCCAAATCAGTCTTGTTCAGCATGTTTCCATGACGGGATGCCAGCAATCCCATGAAACGCCGGAACACGCTCAGGTCCCTGATGGCAGCAATGCTTCGCACATCACGCTCCAGATAAGTCTGTATATAGGACTGAATCCAGATATCGGCAATTACCGGTTTTTTTACAACATCGGGGAAGCCGCCTCGCAAAAGATTGACTCTATCCGTCTCAAGTACAGAAAAGGGATATAGCTGCATAACGGCTAATCGCCCAGCCATGGATTCGGTTACCTCCTGCATGAGAGGCGCTTCCTGAGACCCCGTCAATAGCCATTACCCTGACATTTCAGGATCAGCATCAATACGCGTACGAATATATCTGAACAGTTCCGGTATATTTTGTATTTCATCAAGAATTACAGGGGTGTTCAGATTGTCAAGAAACCCTTTTGGATCTCTGCTCACTCGATAAACAACATCAGGGTCTTCAAGTAATACATAATGTGCTTTCGGAAAAACACCCCAATTCCCCTATGAAGTGCAACAGGCTGGCGAGTATCTCGATGCCGTGGTTGACTATCAGCGCCCTGATCTAGAATTAGAAGAGATAATTGATATTGACTATGGAAATTTTCATGTTGTCAGGAAAATAATCGCTAAGCCAAATGAAATTCCCATAAAATTCAGTAGCTGTCCATTGAAGACAGTGATTGTTCCTCCCTTCAAGGTGTATAGGTGAGCCTTTCAAACTATTCAATTAATGCTTATGAAAAGGAATCTGAACGCAGCCCCAATCCCTTGCCAGCGGCATCTGTTTGCTATCCCCGATGAAGTAGCCTACCTGAATTGTGCCTACATGGGACCACTGATGCACTCGGTCATCCAGGCCGGCGAACAGGGTATGTACGCAAAACTGAAACCATGGGAAATCACGCCACAAGATTTCTTTCCAGACACGGAACATGCACGAAGCCTGTTTTCCAGACTGATCAGTGCTGACTCGGAGGGGGTTGCTCTTATTCCGTCTGCGAGCTACGGCTTGTCTACGGCCGCACGCAATATCAAGGTAACCCAGGGCGACAGGATTGTTGTGCTGACTGACCAGTTTCCATCCAATATATATGTATGGAAGGAAAAGGCAAAAACCAGTGGTGCCTTGCTTACCTTTGTGGAGCGTCCAGCCGATGATGACTGGACTCGGGCGATACTCGAAAGTGCCGACGAACAAACAAAAGTAGTTGCCCTGCCCAACTGCCACTGGACCGATGGTGGGCTGATTGACCTTGAACAGGTAGGCAAACGCTGTCGCGAGATCGGTGCATACCTTGTACTGGATTTGACCCAGTCTCTTGGAGCACTACCGTTTTCCGCCGAGTCAGTACAGCCTGACTATATTGTTTGTGCAGGCTATAAATTCCTGCTCGGCCCCTACTCTCTTGGATTTCTCTGGGTGTCCCCCAGAAACCGTGAAGGAATACCGCTCGAATATAACTGGATCAGCCGATCCAATTCAGAAAATTTCGCAGGACTTGTCGACTACAAGGATACCTATCGCTCCGGAGCACGTCGATTTGATGTCGGCGAGAACTCGAATTTCATTCTTGTGCCAATGCTAAACAGGGCACTTGAACAATTACTTGAATGGGGAATTGACAATATCTATGCAACCATTTCCAGAAGAAATTCAGACATTGCAGAGCAAGCCAGACAACTGGGACTCAATCACATTGCCGATCATCTGAGGGCATTGCACTTCCTTGGTCTTCGATTTCCGCCAGGCATGCTCCCCACCAGCATTGCTGCAGATTTGGCAAAACGTGGTGTATATGTCAGTGTGCGGGGAACATCCATGAGAATCACCCCCCACGTATACAATACCGATGATGATGTTCAGCATTTATTTGACGCACTTGAAATAATCCTGTCTCGGCATGTATAGGACATGACTCAATACCAGTTGCAAAAATGCACTGATCAGGGGTTTAATTGACCAACCTGTAGCAATTTGGACAAGCCTAAATCAATGCCTCATGATTCGAAACGACCATGATCCAGTTTCTGCTTAACAACACACCCATCTCTTATCAGATGGAACGTCCCGACCTTACTGTACTTGACTACCTACGGGAATATCGATATTTGCGGGGAACCAAGGAGGGCTGTGCTTCGGGTGATTGCGGTGCATGCACCGCGGTACTGGTTGAGCAGGGAGAGCACGGTCTGGAATATCGAAACTTCAACAGCTGTATCACTTTCCTTGGATCTTTGCATGGCAAGCAGTTGATCACGGTAGAACACTTGAAAGACAACGATCGCCTACACCCGGTTCAACAAGCGATGGTTGATCAGCACGGTTCCCAATGTGGCTTTTGCACACCCGGGTTCGTGATGTCGCTTTTTTCCCTTTACAAGACTTCGCAAACAGGCCAAATCACCAACCATGAAGAAAATATCAGGGAATACCTGAGCGGCAACCTTTGTCGATGTACCGGCTACTTTCCGATTGTTCGAGCTGCCGAACAGTCGCTGGCCGACCCTGGGCCAGACCAGTTCAATAACGCTTCAAGGGAAGTATCCGACATCTTGGCCAAGATCGACGACCTGTCGGAATCGGAACCAACGAACTTTCATGCGCCAACGGGTGTTCGGGAACTGGCTAGACTAAGGAATGACCGTCCGAATGCCCGGTTACTGGCCGGCGGTACTGATCTTGCCCTGGAAGTTACACAGCAACACAGGGACCTGCACGAAATCATCTATCTCGGGCGGGTTCAAGAGCTTCGTGCCTTTAACAGAACCGAAACCCGGATTGAAATCGGGGCGATGGTAACACTGGACAGACTGGATATTGAACTGGGCGATGATTTCCCTGAGTTGAGAGCATTGCTCAAACGCTTTGGTTCCCGCCAGATTCGAAATCTTGGCACTGTTGGCGGAAACATCGCCAATGCATCTCCCATCGCCGATATTACGCCGGTCCTGATCGCCATGAATGCCACATGCGTTCTTGAAAGTTTCGAAGGCCAGCGTGAGATACCTCTTGAAAATTATTTTCATGGATACCGGCAGACCGAGATCAGGGATAATGAATTTATCCGTTGCGTAAACATTCCGGTTCCTGCCAATAACATGCATTTGAAGATTTGCAAGATCAGCAAACGGTTGGACGATGATATTTCCGCAGTCTGCCTTGCTGCCTTGATCAACGTTGAAGATGGCAAAACAATCCATATTCGCATGGCTTTTGGAGGGATGGCGGCAATACCCAAAAGAGCGATCCATTGCGAGAAGACATTGCTCGATCAACCTCTTGAACCAAGGGTTATCGAGCAAGCCAAGGCCGCTCTTGATCGGGATTTCCAGCCGATTTCCGATGTACGGGCTTCTGCAACATATCGCATGGATGTCGCAAAAAACCTTCTGGACAGGATCTGTCTTGAATTATCGGGGAACTCGCCCGTTACGAGAATCGATCAACTATGAACCTTCCGCCATTTTCCACAGGCAAGCTTACGGTAGGCCGGGCCATGGCACACGACAGTGCGGTCGGCCATGTGAGCGGGGAAGCGCCCTATGTCGATGACTACCTTCCCCGGACGAAACAATCCTATGCCTGCATTGGCATGAGCCCCATCGCTCATGGAACTTTGCTTGAGCTTGATCTTGAAGAGGTTCACAAGGCCGAAGGAGTGATTGATGTCATCACCGCTGACGACATACCCGGAAAATCGGATATCGGTCCGGTGTTTTCGGGAGATCCCTTGTTTGCGACCGATACCATCCAACATCTTGGGCAACCGTTGTTTGCAGTTGCCGCCAACAGCATGAGGCAGGCGCGAAAGGCTGCATTGAAGGCAAAAGTACAAATCAGGGAATCACGGGCACTTCTTGACCTTGATACAGCCATTCAGGAAAAGGAGTATGTTCGTCCCACCCACACCATGACCAGAGGTGATGCTGATGCCGGACTTGATGACTCATTTCACCGTATTCAGGGCTTTATGCGGGTTGGTGGGCAAGAGCATTTTTACCTGGAAGGCCAGGTAAGCCTGACTGTCCCGGGAGAAAACGGTTCAATGAGTATCTATTGTTCAACCCAGAATCCAAGTGAAATCCAGAAAATGGTTGCCCAGGTTCTCGACCTTTCCATGAACCGGGTCAATGTGATCGTCCGTCGTATGGGCGGGGGGTTTGGCGGCAAGGAAACTCAAGCTGCGGCATGGGCATGTATTGCCGCAATATTCTCGACACGCACCGGGCGGGCTGTCCTGTGCAGATTGAGCCGACATGACGACATGATCATGACCGGTAAACGTCATAATTTCAGAAACGACTATGATGTCGGTTTCGACGCCGATGGACGGATTCAGGCAATACTCTATCGGCTTGCAGGCCAGTGCGGGTTTTCACCGGATCTCTCTGATGCCATTGTTGATCGGGCAATGTTCCATTGCGACAATGCCTACTATCTTCCCAACGTGCGAATTGACGGTGTTCGCTGCAAGACACATACCGTTTCAAACACCGCCTTTCGCGGATTTGGCGGGCCCCAGGGCATGATTGCCATGGAAACCGTCATCGACGAGATCGCCTATCGTTGCCAGAAGGATCCGCTGGAGATCAGGAAACTTAATTTCTACGACACAGAAAATAGGTCCGTTACCCCCTATTATCAAAAAATCGAATGCTTCAATATTCCAAAAATAATGGATGAACTGGAAAGGGAATGCGATTACCAGAACCGCCGCAAGGCAATTCGGGAGTTCAATCAAGACAATCCCGTAATCAAGAGGGGGTTGGCCCTGACACCGGTGAAATTCGGAATTTCATTTACCACCACCTTTTTGAATCAGACTGGTGCCCTGGTGCATCTCTATACTGACGGTAGCATCCATCTTAATCATGGCGGTACTGAAATGGGACAGGGTCTGATGACCAAGGTTGCCCAGATCGTCTCGGAAATCTTCGCCGTCGACTCAGACAAGGTCGTCATTTCCGCTACCCGGACTGATAAAGTGCCGAATACTCCTCCGACTGCCGCATCGGCAGGAACAGACATGAATGGCATGGCTGCGAGATACGCGGCATTGGAAATCCGCGAGCGTCTAATCCGGTTTTTGGCAAAACAACATGAAGTCAATGAACAACGGGTAATGTTTACACCGCATGGCGTGCGAGTTGGAGATTCATTGCTCACTCTGGCCGAGGTTGCAAAGGAGGCATGGCTGAACCGAATTTCCTTATCAGAGGCCAGTTTCTATCGTACTCCGAAAATCCATTATGACCGGACCACTGCATCTGGAAGACCGTTTTACTATTTTGCAAACGGGGCAGCCGCATCCGAAGTTGCCATCGATACCCTGACCGGGGAATATCGTCTTCTCAGAACCGATATCATTCATGATGTCGGAGATTCCATCAATCCGGCTATCGATATCGGACAGATTGAAGGGGGATATATCCAGGGGGTGGGGTGGCTTACATCGGAAGAATTGAAGTGGGATTCGGCTGGAAGATTGCTGAGTGATGGCCCGGCTACCTACAAGATTCCCGCAGTAGGTGATGTTCCGCCTGAATTTCATGTCAGGCTACTCGGGAAACATCCCAATGAGGAAGAAACAATCTATCGATCCAAGGCGGTTGGGGAACCACCCTTGATGCTGGCCATTTCGGCCTGGTGCGCAATCCGTGATGCAATCGGTTCCATTCGTGATCATCAGATCTTCCCCAGGCTGAATGCTCCGGCAACGCCCGAGGAAATCCTGAAAACCATCAACCAAGTCAAGGCCTGATTCATGAACTGGGTACAGTCGATTGCCAGATTCAGCAAGGAGAATCGGGGGTTCGTGCTGATTACCGTACTAAATGTTGCCGGCTCCGGCCCGCGAGAAGCCGGAGCCAAGATGGTGGTCACATGTAATGAGGCCTGCGATACGATTGGCGGAGGCAATCTCGAGTATCAGGCAATCGCAAAAGCACGAGTTCTGCTTGATGAAGGAAAGAGGACAGTATTCAGCGAATCGTTTTCTCTGGGCAAGGACCTGACTCAATGTTGTGGTGGCAGAGTCGAATTGTTATTCGAGTGCATGCCGGCCTGCAAGGTTCAGATTGCCCTGTTCGGGGCAGGCCATGTCGGCACCTGTCTTTCGAAGATTCTGTCTGAACTGCCGTACCGTGTCGCATGGCTGGACAATCGGGAATCCCTGATTTCCGAGATATGTGATCGAGGCCTGCCAGCCGATGCGAACATTCAATACTTCAGTCAGCCTGAAACCGCGATCGAGCAATTTCCCCGGGATACGATTTTTCTGATTCTGACCCACAGTCACGAACTGGACATGGAATTGGTGGAAGCGGTAATTTCACGCGGTGATGCCCGTTTTTGCGGGTTGATCGGTTCAAAATCCAAGGCCGGAAAGTTCCGCAACCGGTTACGCAGGAAAGGCTTTACCAATGACGAAATTGAATCGCTGGTCTGCCCGGTTGGATTGTCCAGTGTTGCGGGGAAAAAGCCGATGGAGGTCGCGGTATCCATTGCTGCACAAATTATCGGGCTTGCTCATGAAATCGAGACCGAAAATCAGCAGGACCTGCAACTTCAATCCTGCCCGGGCAATTAACCTGATCCGACAGAAAACAGACAGGTCTACCTGCCCTCGTCCTGCAAGTCATATCCAGAAACCTCCGAAGCCCGGTTATGCATCCACTCGAAGGGTGATAATGTCGGTATCATGATACTGCTGATGGTGCACTGAAGAAGCCAGATGACGGAGTAGTCTCACGGATATTTCCTGTTCATTGACAACTTCACGAATAGAACCATCCATCAGAACGATCCGGTCCTGCAGGTTGCTCTCAACTGGGCACGCTATGAATTCCAGCATGGCATTCCCGTCTTTTTTCCTGGCTTCCAGATGAACCTTTCTCCGGTCAGGAAAATCATGGTTGCTATCAACCAGAATGAGCAGGGTTTCCTCGCTGGCTGCTTGCAGACGATAAAGCATTTCCGAATCCCAGCCACATTTCGAGGCAAACTCTCCCAGGAACTCGTTGATTTTTGTCAGTTCCGAAACATCCAGCTGCAACTCGATTCTTTTACGCCTCGGTTCAGTCAGTTCAACAAACAACGAAATCAGGATAGCAGTCAGGCCTCCGGCTGTCATGCCATTTTGCAACATTCCACCCGCGAACTCGCCGATAAACTCGGGAAAAATCACATTGTTCTGGCACCCGACCCCAACCCAGAATGAAAACCCGGCAATCAGTCCCTTGCGATAGTCCACTCCATCCTGAATGATGATCTTCATCCCGACAACAAACAGCATCGCCAGCAAAATCGTGATATATGCTGCTACCACCGGATTAGGTATAGCCAGAATCAAGGCCAGAAACTTCGGAAAAAATGCCATCAGCACGAAAATGATGCCGACACAAACTCCGATCTTGCGAGCTCCGACACCGGTCAGTTCAGTTACGGACACGGCTGTAGAATAGGTTGTGTTGGGGAGCGTTCCCATAATCCCCGACAGTAGGTTTCCAAGTCCATCTGCAGAGACTGCGCCCTGCACCGCCTTGTAGTCAATCGCTCTTGATTTTCTCCATGACACTCGTTGAATTGCCACGGAATCTCCAACTGTTTCAATGGCACCCACCAGGGTTACGAACACAAATGCCGGAAGCAGGGCCCAGAACCCGGACGCAAAATCAAGATCAAATCCAGGCCAAGTCCAATCGGGAATACCGAGCCAGCTGGCCGCAATAACCTTGTCCATGCTATACAGGCCAAACATGCCCGAGACAATCGAACCGGCAATCGTACCAACAATCATGGCCCACAATCTCATGATCCCACGAGCCTTGAGTGCAAATGCCAAAATGACCAGAGTGGTGACGAGAGCACTGACTGGTGCAGCATGAGAAGGGGCGTCCTCGGGAACTTGATTCAGCATGCTGAATATGATCGGCATGACTGTAACCGCAATAAGCATGATGACAGTCCCGGATACGGTTGGCGTCAGTATCCTCCTGAAAATGTGCAATCGGCCAGCAAGAAAAAACTGGAAAATCGAGGAGATTACGATCAGTGTGGCCAATAGGGCAGGACCGCCAGTGACCAGGGCGGAGATGCTCACCGCAATGAATGCCCCGGAAGTGCCCATGACCAGCACATAACCGGCACCTATTCTTCCCAGCCGGATTGCCTGGATTACCGAGGTAATACCGCTTACGATGAGTGCCGCAAACACGGCCCAATTCAGAAATTCTTCAGACCCACTGGCGGCACGGATCACAATAGCGGGAGTCAGAACACAACCTGCGACACACAACACCGAAAGCTGCGCCCCCAAACCGACGGTCATTGGCCAGGGAGGCGAATCGTCAGCCTCATACAACAGCTTTTTCTCGTCATGCTCCTCTTGATTGGACAATTTGGAATGCTGCACAGTATCTTCTTGTCTCATAGTGTTGTCCTGACTCTCAGGTTCGGAGTTCATGCTCGTCATCCCGTTAATTTACGTCGATAAAGATTTGCACCCAATGGGCGATTGTTGAAAAAACACCGATGACAACACACAAATCAGAATCATTGGGTTTATTCAGGCCTGATTTTAATGAATCGCCCAAAGGTTTTGCCAACAGTAACAGTATATAGATGCCTTTTTGGTGTTGCAATTGTGCATTAGCCTATTGTTGCGAGTACACAGGCGATGAACCCGCACTTGTTCTTACCATAAATCTGCATTCATAGTACAACCATCATGGCATAGTGCTGATGGCATTATTCAGTTCCATATTCCAGCAGAAGCGCTATTTTCGATTGATCCACCCTGCCGAATGAAATATTCAGTCAAGTAAAGATCAACATTCTCTAGCCACCTGATAACGAACGCACAGCCAAAATGGCTGTACAGTTACATCTAAAGCAGCAATTCAATCCAGTGATGAACAGGTTTCCCGGGGTCAGACAAATGCATCTGGCATCCGATGTTTGCCGTACACACGAGATCCGGATCACGTTCATACAGTGCATTTAGCTTATTTTGCCTTAGTTGATTGGATATGGCGGGCTGCAACAACGAATATGTTCCCGCCGAGCCACAGCAAAGATTGCCATCCTTGATCGGCACAACCTCATAACCAGACCACTCGAGAATTTTCTCGATACGACCGGGGAGTTTCTGCCCATGCTGCAAGGTACATGGCGCATGAAAGGCAACCTTTTTTCCACGATCTGGCGGTTTTTTCTTGCCAATCATCTCTCGTTCAACTATCTCCGCGAGATCAAGGGTCTTTTCTGCGATGCGGACTGCCTTCTCCAGATACCCCCTGTCGTGACGAAACAAGTGAGGATACTCGCGGATCGTCACCCCACAACCACTTGCCGTCATTACAAATGCCTCGATTTCATCAAGATGAGGCATCCATGCATCAATCAGTTTTTTTGCAACTGCAATACCCTTGTGTTCGTTCGTGGTGTGCAGGTCGACCGCACCGCAGCAACCTGCGGCAGGGACCTCAATCATGGAGATTCCATAGCGGGACAATACCTGGGCAGCAGCTCTATTGGTATCAGGTGCCAGGGCACCCTGGGCACAACCCGACAAGGCAATAATGGTTCTTGAACTTTTCCGGACTGGCCAGTCCAGAGTCGGCTTTCGTGCGGCAGGAATCTTTTTTCTGATGATTTTTGGTGCAAGCGGTTTCACCCATCTGGCCATGACAGACATGAGATGGAAGAACCTGGGTTGCCGGAGCATGGTAGCAATCATTGAGCGGAACAGGGCTTCCAATCTACTTCGCCTGGTCTTTCTACTCAGTGTAGCCCTGCCAAGTTCCAGTATTTTCGAGTATTGCACTCCTGATGGACAGGTTGTCTCGCAGTTCCGGCAGGTCAGGCATCGATCAAGATGAAACTGGATTTTGTCCAGAGATTGCCTCTCTCCCTCGAACATTTGCTTCATCAGATAGATTCGCCCACGTGGGCCATCCATCTCGTCTCCAAGAAGCTGATAGGTCGGACAGGTTGCATTGCAAAAACCGCAATGTACACATTTACCGATCAGGGCTTCGGCTTCCTCACCGGTTTTTGTGCCCTGAAATTCTGCTGAAAGGGAAGTCTTCACATCAGAGTTCGCTATACATGCGACCGGGATTCAGTATTCTGTCGGGGTCGAATACATCTTTCAGCCGTTGCTTGATGCGCATGGTTGCCGGGTGAAGAGTATGAAACACCTCTTGTGAACGATCTGCATTGCAAAATCGTTCAAGCCAACCACCCTGCCCTGACAATCCCGGCTGCAATTCTGCATCGTCAACCTCTTCCCCGTACCAACGCAATGCCCCACCCCAATCGACAAGAACCGGTTGGTGTGAAGCGGCTACCGGAGCCGAGGGCTTCTGAAATACTTTCAACAACCTCTGACCTTGCTTGAAGAATGGGTGGGTATGGATATTGATCTGGTTCCAGATCGGGTCGTCCTCATTGATGGTTCCGCCAATGACTTGTGCAGCTGACTTGACTCCGGCCTGACTGCCCGACAGTCTTATGCTGGCGACCCCGCTGCACCAGGCGCAGGCACTGATTGGATAAGGTTTGCCGGAAAGGGAATTGAATTTTGATATCGCTTGATCCACATCCGGAATTTCCATATTCAGGGTCCACTCGCACTCCGGTTTGGGAATGACCTTGAGAGACACTTCCAAAACAATGCCAAGGCATCCCAATGAACCGACCACCAGCCGCGAAATATCAAATCCTGCAACATTCTTGATTACCTGGCCCCCAAACCGCATGTTGCGTCCATCACCTGTCAACAACCGAGCACCCAGAACAAAGTCCTGTACATTGCCACGATAAGGTCTTGCCGAACCCGAAAGACCCAGTGCAATTGACCCGCCGATGGTAGAGTCCGGCAGACAGTTCGGGGGTTCGAACCCAAGCATTTGCCGGTTATCCTGCAAAACCCGTGAAAGGGAGTCGACCGTTGTACCCGCCTTTACGGTTACTACAAGTTCTGTTGGGCTGTACTCAACAATGCCGTGATAGTCGGACAACGACAAAGGCTTGCCGACAATCTCCCTTCCATAAAATTTACGAGTACCTCCCCCTTCAATAGCCAGAGGGTCACCGGATTGACGGGCAGTACCAATTGCCTCCTGGAGAGCCGCGTAATCGTCTTCTTGCACTAGAAACGCTCAAGATGAGGAAACGGTACTTCACCATGGTGTACATGCATTGCATTGTGCTCGGCACAACGGGCCAGCGTCGGAATGGCCTTGCCGGGATTCAGCAACGAATCCGGATCCAGGCACCGTCTTACCGCATGAAAGATCTCTCGTTCATCATCTGTAAACTGAAAGCACATGTCACCGATTTTTTCAACGCCAACTCCATGCTCTCCGGTAATCGTTCCACCCATTTCGACGCAAAGCTGCAGAATTCTTGATCCCAGTTCAATGGTCTTTTCCGTTTGCCCGGGAATTCTCGCATCATAGAGAATCAATGGATGCAGGTTACCGTCTCCAGCATGGAAGACATTGGCAATCCTTAACCCGTATTCTTCGGATAATCGTTCAATTCTGGTCAACACCTCACCGATTGACTTTCTGGGAATGGTTCCGTCAATGCAGTAATAATCCGGAGATATTCGACCGACAGCCGGAAATGAAGCCTTCCGTCCTGACCAGAATAGTTGACGCTCATGCTCGTCCTTTGCAATGCGAATGTCCTTGGCCTGATTGTCACGGAACGTATTTTCGACCTGTCGTATCTGCTGGGCTACCTCATCCTCGGTCCCATCTAGCTCACACAGCAAAATGGCTTTTGCATCCAGGGGGTAGCCGGCGTTAACGAAGGCTTCTGCGGCGCGGATTGCTGGATTGTCCATCATCTCAATCCCTGCCGGGATAATTCCGCTTGCGATGACTGCCGCGACGCTGTCTCCCGCATTCTGCACGGAATCAAAAACCCCCATGACCACACGAGCACATTCTGGTATAGGAAGCAGCTTGACGGTCGCTTCCACAACGATTCCCATCATGCCTTCCGAACCGACCATCAGGGATAGCAGGTTAAAACCTGGAGAATCGAGAGACTGGTGCCCTAAATCGATCAGGTCACCCTCAATGGTTGCAACCTTGACGGCAACCACATTATGTACGGTTAATCCGTATTTCAGGCAATGAACGCCACCGGAATTCTCGGCAATATTGCCTCCGATTGAACAGGCAATCTGCGATGAAGGGTCTGGAGCATAATAAAGCCCGAGATGTTCAACATCCTTTGAGATTTGCAGATTTGTCATTCCCGGTTCAACACGTGCGATTCGGTTTGCCGCATCCACTTCCAGCAACTTGTTCATCCTCGACAAGCTAAGCACAATGCCTTCTGGGTGTGGCAATGCACCCCCGGAGAGGCCAGTACCTGCACCACGCCCAACCACTGGGACTGCATTCTCGCGACAAACCCTCAATGCCGTCATGACATGATCAATATTGTCCGGCAAAATCACCAAACCCGGCAGTTCACGAAATGCACTTAGGCCATCGCACTCGAAAGTTCGAAGTGCTGCCTCATTGGAAACCAGACATCGATCCGGCAAGGCTCGCAAGAAGAGTTTTTCCAGTTGTTCCGTGTTCATGATAAATACTTGTCTCTAGCCTGGATGTCTATTGTATGATAAATGGATGAACAAATAATTGGTTATCCTTCATTGCACAAACTCTCTTCACTGGACCGGATACTAATAGAGACCTCACGGGCGCTTCATACTGTCTATGGCTCTCCGGCGGAAAGCCGCCCCTATCCGGCAACAAGCAAGAATACCAGGGCATTCAGCAAGGAAGACCGCAATCGTTCGGCTGCTTACATGCGGGTAAACCATACTGGAGAAGTATGTGCCCAAGCTCTCTATCAAAGCCAAGCGATGACTGCTCGACACTCTGTGAACCGGGATCGCATGCAGCATTCTGCCGACGAAGAACTGGATCATCTCGCCTGGTGTGAACAGAGGATTAAGGAGTTGGGTGGGCACAAGAGCTTGCTAAATCCACTGTGGTATGCAGGCTCTTTTGCAATCGGTGCAGTAGCCGGACTAATTGGTGATAAATGGAATCTTGGGTTTGTGGCAGAAACGGAAAAACAGGTCGTTGAACATCTTGAGAGTCACCTGGCCCACCTCCCGGAAACAGACCTGAGAAGCCGCGAAGTAATCGCACAAATGCAGGCTGATGAAGCCCAGCATGCCGATCAAGCCATGCAGGCAGGGGCTGTAGCACTTCCTGCCCCTATCAAGTTACTGATGAAGGTCGGAGGCCGGGTCATGACCTTGATAGCCTATCGACTGTAAACTGCTGGATAGCCCAATCGGAAACCTCTATGAATAAGGATTGAAGGGTTCTGGCCTTGGAAAGCGCGACCAGATATCGTGCTGGGTCAGATCCATGTGAGACCTCGTGTATTCTTCACTGGCATTCTGATACGGCGTGTAATCCCAGTCTGTTCGCTTTCCCTTGGCCAGCGCTGCGTGCACCATCCTGCGACGATTCTGGTCCTGCATGATTTCCTGTCTGAGAGTCTTACTGTCCCAGTGATTCATAGCAAGAATTCGAAATCGTTTCATCACATCCTGACTTGAAGAGGCTTCAGCCAGATTTGTCAGTTCATCAGGATCAGACTGAACGTCAAACAGGAGTTCTGGGTCGGTGTCGCAACATATATACTTGTATTGATTCTGACGAAGCATCAGCATAGGTGCACTGGTGCCCTCTGCAAGGTACTCGCTAATGGCAATCTTTCCATCATCTTCCTGCTCGCCCAAACACTGCGGCCAGAGACTCTGACCATCAATTGGGTCAATTGGTTCTGGTTGGCGAAATTCCCGGGTGCTTGCGATATCAAGGAGTGTTGGCAAAATATCAACATGAGAGACTGGTGAGTCAACCGTTCTCGAAGACAGTCTGTCAGGGCGATTGATGATCAATGGAATCCGGGCAGACCATTCCCTGAACGACATTTTGTACCAGAGGCCAAATTCGCCTAACATGTCGCCATGGTCAGAAGTGAACACAATGAGTGTCTCTTGATCCAGTCCGCATTCCTTGAGCACATCCTGAAGGCGTCCCACCCATTCATCAATATAGCTGACATTTCCGTAGTAGGCACGACGGGCATTGATGACGTCATTGTCGGTAGTTGAAACCGTATCCACATCAATCACTGATTCAAGTCGAGCATTATGGGGGTCGGGTTGTGAAATCGGTCTGGGCACCCTTGGAAGGGCAATCTCCCTGTTCTCGTACATCGCCCAGTATTTCTGTCGGGTGGCATATGGGTCGTGCGGATGTATGAAGCTGGCAACCAGGCACAAGGGCCTTGGATTATCGGATCGGGCGTGATCATAAATTTCCCTGACCGCCGAAGTTCCAACCAGGTCATCATAGGCAAGTTGATTTGTAATTGCGGCAACCCCTGCCTGTGTGACGCTTGACATGTTGTGATACCAGAGATCGATTCGTTCCCCTGGCCGAGTCCAATCGGGGACCCAACCGAAGTCAGCCGGATAAATATCGGTGGTCAGGCGTTTTTCAAAGCCATGCAATTGATCCGGTCCCACAAAATGCATTTTTCCTGAGAGGCAGGTGTGATATCCCATCAGTCTCAGGTAGTGAGCGAAAGTTGGCATGGTTGAGGGCATATAGGAAGCATTGTCGTACCCCTTGCAGTGCGATACATTTTGACCGGTCATGAAGGCATATCGTGCCGGGGTACAAAGGGGACTGCTCGTATAGGCATTTTCGAAATGAATACCGGTCTCGGACAAACGATCAATATTCGGGCTGATAACTTCGGTGTTCCCATAACAACCCAGAGCCTTGGCCGTCAATTGGTCGGCCATGATGATAAGGATGTTTGGTTGATGCTTGGTCTGGCCCATACTGCCCTCTCCAAATAATAACCCCAGTTCCACTCCGAAGCGCAATACCTGGGGCAGTAGTCATTCTTGATTGGTTATTGTACTCCCAACTACTCGGACTTGGCCTCCAACCATGAATTTAGCCGTGTTTTTGAAATACCAAGATCGACTATTGCACCCTCATGCAGATTTCCCGGGTCAGCCAGCATCATTGCCGTAAATTTATCGATTTGGCTATATCCCTGTCGACA
>JAJEAV010000023.1 GCA_022822625.1 Gammaproteobacteria bacterium
AAACACGAAATCATTTGACAGCAGAACCAAACGCTCATAGATTCACCATTATTATGCGTTCACAAGGAAAAATGTTTGGAATTTCAATATGGACATCAAGAAACCAGGCAGTTTGCAGGACAAGGTTTGAATAGTATTGAAACAACAGCCTCCCCTCTACAAATGCTCATGCCCGATTCCAGAACATCAACTCGCCAGCAGTAGGTTAGACACATGAGACGAGACAAGGCATCAAGGCGTATTTCCAGCCGAACCACACGGCATCAACCCATGCCAGTCACCATCACCCCCTACATCAAACGCAAAATCCCCTACTATGAATTTCTGGGTGATGAAGGGTTGTCTGCTCTTGAAGACCAGGCAGATTGGCTGCTACAGGAAATAGGCATCGAATTTCGTGAAAATCCGCATGCCCTGAAATTATGGAAGCAAGCCGGTGCCGATGTGCACGGCACCCGGGTAAAAATACCTCGTGGCATGGCACGGGAACTGTGCAAGACAGTTCCCGAAAAATTTTCGCAGAAGGCACGAAACCCATCGAGAACCGTTGAGATTGGTGGCGACAACCACGTTTTCGCCTGTGTATTTGGACCTCCATTTGTGCAGGACATGAAGGGTGGACGCCGCTACGGCAATATTCATGATCTGGAAAACCTGGTCAAAATAGCCTATTCGCTCCCTTCTATCCACCATACCGGCCTGGTGGTCTGCGAACCCTGCGATATTCCGGTATCCAAACGTCACCTCGATATGCTGTATCTGCACATGCGTTACAGCGACAAGCCCTTTCTTGGTGCCATCACCGAAAAATCGAGAGCCCAGGACAGTGTTGATATGGCCCGGATTCTGTTTGGAGCGGAATTCATGGAGGATAATTGCGTAATCATGGGCAATGTGAACACCAATTCCCCATTGCTGGTCGATAAGGTAGTCACCGAAGCGGCAGAAGTATATTGTGGCGCTGGCCAGGCACTGATCGCCGTGCCTTTTATCCTGAGCGGGGCTATGGGACCTACTACCACAGCAGCGTCCATCGCTCAGGCCCTGGCAGAAGGCATGGCCGTTGGCGCCTATACCCAGTTGGTTCGCAAGGGTGCACCCTTCATCCTCGGCAACTTTCTATCATCAATGAGTCTGAAAAGCGGGGCCCCGACATTCGGCATGCCCGAACCTGTCATGTCCAACTTTATTGTCGGACAGTTGGCCCGACGACTGAACGTTCCCTTTCGCTGCGGTGGTTCGCTGACCTCTTCCAAACTGCCGGATGCCCAAGCCGCTGCCGAAAGTGCCGACTCAATGTTCTCGACAATCCTCGGAGGAGCCAACTTCGTATTGCATTCGGCAGGATGGCTGGAAGGTGGACTGGTCACCGGATATGAAAAACTGATACAGGATGCTGATCGCCTTGCCGCCTATCAGGTTATGCTCTCGGGCATGCCGATCGATGAAAATACCATCGCCCGTGATGCCTACCATGAAGTTGAACCTGCCGGGCATTTTCTGGCTTCTCAACATACCTTGAGAAACTATGAAACAGCGTTCTTTGAATCCAGCATGTCTGATAATGACAGCTTTGAACAATGGCAAGAGGGGGGATCCCTGGATTCAAGACAGCGTGCCCATGAACGGTGGAACAATATCCTGAAGAATTACCAGATTCCTCCCATGGACGAAGGGAAAAACGAAGAACTCCTCGAATTCATGGACAAACGAAAATCGGAATTGCCCGACAAGTGGTACTAGACAAACAATATGCCATCCATGGAATGAACATCATTTACCGAACATCATGAACGAATCCGAATCCAGACCCGCTGCCGTCCCGACCATCCAGATCAGGAATGACCGAATTATCGTGACTCGATGGAGCTTCGCGCCCGGTGCCGAGACAGGCTGGCACAGGCACGCCCACGACTACATTGTAGTACCCTTGAACTTTGGCAAATTACTGGCTGAATCTGACGAGGGATCGACAACCCTGGACCTCGCCACCGGCGTGTCTTATTCCCGCAATGCTGGAGTCGAACACAATGTCATCAATATCAACGATTTTGAATTTGAGTTTATCGAAATCGAAATCCTGAACCGGAAATAAGGACTCAGTCAAGCCATGCAAAACCATGCAAAAGTTGTCGTCATTGGCGGCGGAGTTGTCGGGTGCTCCATCCTTTTTCATCTTGCAAAATTCGGCTGGAAAGACTGTGTGCTTCTTGAGCGAAATGAACTGACCTCAGGATCATCATGGCATGCGGCTGGACAGATTCATACCATCTCTTCCGACCCGAACATCTCAAGGCTTCAAGGATACACAATCAATCTCTATCGTGAACTGGAAGAGTTGTCCGGACAATCCGTAGGAATGCACAGTACAGGCGGCTTTTACCTGGCCTCCAACCAGGATTGGTACGACTACCTGAAACGTGAACGATCCAAGGCCAGGTACATGGGGCTGGATCAGGAATTCATTTCCCTTGATGAACTTGCCAGGCTGCATCCGCTTATCGATGCCAAACGTTATCGCGCAGCCCTTTGGGACCCGCTGGACGGAGATATCGACCCTTCAGGAGTGACCTATGCCTACGCCAAATCCGCACAAACGTTCGGGGCGCAGTATCACACCCATACTCCGGTGATAGAGACCGTCCAAAGACCTGATAAAACCTGGGATGTGGTAACCGAAAAAGGCATCATCAATACCGAATTCGTGGTCAATGCAGGAGGACTCTGGGCACGCGAAGTCGGACATCTGGCAGGACTGAACCTGCCTGTACAACCGATGGAACATCATTATCTTCTGACCGAGGACATCCCAGAGATTGTCGAGCATGGCGGACGACTCCCGGCAGGAATCGATTACGAGGGCAACATTTACTTCCGACAGGAACAGAAGGGGATGCTTCTCGGCACCTATGAGTCAAGTGCCGAACCATGGTCAGTATCGGGAACCCCGCAGGATTTTGGGCATGACTTGCTGGATCCATGCCTGGAGCGTATCGAGGAAAAACTGGCGATCGGATTCGAAAGAATTCCCGCTTTACAGCGTGCCGGCATACGAAAAATTGTAAACGGACCCTTCACATTCGGGCCAGATGGAAATCCGATGATTGGACCTGTGCCAGGCATGCAGAACTACTGGGTTGCCGTGGGGGTCATGGCTGGCTTTTGCCAGGCCGGTGGAGTTGGCCTGTGTCTGGCAGAATGGATGATTGATGGTGAACCATCAATCGATGTATGGGCAATGGATATTGCCCGGTTTGGAGATTTCGCATCTCCCCATTACGGCACCTTGAAAGCCAGGGAAAATTATGAAAGACGTTTCATTCTCACCTTTCCGAACGAAACCCTGCCGGTTGCGAGACGCCAGCGAACCACTGCAATCCATGACCGACTCATTGCCAAGGGGGCAGTCATGGACGCAAATTTTGGACTTGAGCATGCACTCTGGTTTGCAGACGGTCCGGAAGATGCATTTGAGGAACCAACGTTTGTACGCTCTCGCGCACATGACTATGTTGCAAGGGAAGTCAAGGCAGTCCGTGAGGCTGTCGGCGCAATTGAGATCGCCAATTTTGCCAAACACCTCATAACCGGGGCCGATGCCCGGACATTTCTGGACTCAACCCTGGCTGGCCACATTCCAGGGCCCGGACGAATTGCCCTGACGCCCATGCTCACACCCAAGGGTCGACTGTATGGAGACCTGACTGTCGCGTGTCTGGATGAGAACCGATTTCTGTTATTTGGGTCAGGAGCTTTCCAACTTGCGCATCGTCGATACCTTGAGGGGCTGCTTGAATTCGGCAACCATGACGCGCACTATCGAAATGTCTCAAACCACTATCACGGAATTGCTCTTTCAGGGCCGCTTTCAAGGGATTTGCTGGGGGCAATTTGCCGGGAAGATGTGGGCCCCGAAAGCCTGAAGTTCCGCGATATTCGTGAAACACATGTGGGCGGCGTACCCGCCAGGCTACTACGGTTATCGTTTTCCGGAGAGCTGGGGTATGAAGTCTATGTCGAACCCGAATACCAACTCAAGCTGTTTGAGGAAATTGAGGCGGCCGGAATCGCTCTGGGCCTTCGTTGGTATGGTGCTCGAGCGCTCATGAGTCTCAGACTTGAAAAGGGCTGGGGAGTCTGGGGGCTTGATTACAGACCTGACTTTACCGCTTTGGAATCCGGTCTTGATGCGTTCATCAATTGGAAAAAGGACTTTATCGGCAAAGAGACTGCGCTTCGAGAACACCAGACAGGACCTGAAAAGAAACTGGTAACACTATCGATTGACAGCAACATCGATGTCAGCAATGATGAGGCAATCTGCAAGGATGGGGAATGCGTGGGGTTCATAACATCAGGAGGCTATGCACACCATGTCAAGCTTTCGATGGCACTTGGCTATATTCCGGCTCGACTTGCAAAGGACGGAGAATCACTGGAAGTTGAAATTAACGGAAAAATGGTTCCGGCGCAAGTTCATGAGAAAGCCCTGTATGACCCCAGGGGAGAATTGCTGAAATCCTGACTTTGAAAGTGAATACGTCCCGGAACTGCGGATTCGATAGATCGGAATTATTTTTTCTTCCGCAGTTCTACACACTCGGAAAGAAGACAAAGAATCTCGAACATCATCGTTGCCCCGACTAGAGCCGTATTTCCGCTCGGGTCAAAAGGCGGAGAAACCTCAACCACGTCTCCCCCCACAAGATTCAAGCCTCGCAACCCCCTTAGCATCATTTGCGCTTCAAGGGTGCTATACCCTCCGACCTCAGGTGTGCCGGTACCGGGTGCGTATACGGGGTCCAGGGCATCAACATCAAAACTGACATAGGCTGGCCCATCACCAACAATCTGCCTTGCCTCTTCAACAACCTTCTTCCAGCCCATCTCGAAATATTCTTCAATATAGATGACCCGCATACCCGAGTCATGGCTGAACTTCCACACATCCGGATCATTGAGCGAGCCACGAATGCCAATCTGTATTGTTCTCTTTGGATCCAGCAGGCCCTCATCGACCGCAATCTTGAATGGTGCGCCATGGTGAAATCGGGATCCCAGGTAATCATCACCGGTATCGCAATGAGCATCAAAGTGAATCAGTCCGATCGGACACTCCCGGGCAATCGCCCTGAAAATTGGCAAGGTGATCGAATGATCACCACCTGCAGACAAGGGTACGATTCCAGCCTTGTAGACCTTGCGATAGAACTCTTCGATTTCCTTATGACTGCCTTCAAGGGTAAACGGTTTCTGAACCCAGGCATCACCAATATCCCGGACAACACACAGTTCGTGAGGAAATACTCCTGTTGCCTGATTCATTTTTCGGATCAGGGAGGATTGGTTGCGAATTTCTCTTGGCCCATGTCGGGCACCCGTTCGATTTGTCACTCCCCCATCAAACGGCACGCCTATCAGTCCGATATCGACCCCCTGAAGGTTTTCGACATATGGAGCACGCATAAAACTCGCCAGACCTGTATAACGAGGTCTTGTGATTGGATCTTCAAATTCAGGATAGTCCGTCATCGGCTGTTTTCTTGCAATTAAGCGTCTTCGTCGAATATTTTTGTATTCTGCCACAAGCGAGATAAGGTGATAATCATTATTTCAAATCCTTAAACAGTCTGTCGTTGTAGATATCATTGGTGATGGTAATAAGCTTGATATTGCCACGATCAGGGTGTAGCGGGTTCATTACGCAACAGTTCCAATCTACGGAATCAGGAACTGTACAGCTAGGCACTACAAGGCATAACGATGCATTGGACTTCAGCCACTCGGACCCAAGGGATTGAGTCGTGTCGGGGTAGGGGAAGTCACGCCAGTCCTTATTCAGCAATCCAATGCTGACAACTCTGGGATTAAACAAGGAATCATCAATCTCGTAAGTACCCAACCGCATTGTTTTGGGGATATGATGGGGACTCCAATATAGTTTCCCATCTCCAGAAGTGCTATTGCCGGGCTTGCGGCAAAATAAACAACAGGGTCACCAGGATAATTCCAGCGACCACCATATTTGTAACTCGCACCTATGCCAGAGAAGTCACCCAGATACCTTTCCTTGGCGATTCTGTAAAGTAACACTAACTGAATTCGCCTCGTTCAATCTTTGCAAGTGTATTACAGACAAGTCTTCGACCCTCGAAAGTAGTACACAGATCGATTGGTTTGCAACCAAGTGCAGCAATTGGACTGGAAATCCATTCATGCGCAATATCCTTGTCCTCAAACACCTCACGGGCCAAAACGAAGACACGCAGAGTATCCAGAATCTGCTCTCCCTGCAGATTATTTAGTCTGTTTTTTTTGTAGAACCTAGAGAAATGGGAACTGTTGCTCCCCATCAATACAACAAACAAATCACGCTTTCCGGTTTCTTCAACTGCCGTGCGCAATACATTGCCAGGCACTCCTTGACGCACTTTTTGGATGAATGTGAGGGAGTTATGAAACACTTCTGTTTCGATTCCAAATACTTTACCACTGGTCATGGGATTGCGGGCTGTGCGAGTTGTCATTTCATCAATTCTAATTTTGGGGAGTGTTTTCCGATCGTGTGAACATGGGTAATTCTGACAAATCTTGGAAACCAAATATATATCATATTGATACTTGTATTCGTTATTTTACGAATATATTTCTACTACTGAGGGGGAAACACCGGTAATTGCAGAGTATTTTGAGAGGTTTTCGGATATATGGAAAGAAATGCGGCTACAAGATTTTATGTACACAAAATCTCATTATGCTCATCAAATGGAATCGACTACTGGGCAAGACTGTATCGGAATGAGTATCTCAAGGAGTTCTTTTGGCCAATGATGGTTGCAATCACACCTGTTCGGAATACATACGGGGGGCTGTTGAGTAATCGCCAATTTCTATCTTCACACATAATCCAAATGGATTGACGACATCGTCTATACTTTGTATATACCGATAACACGCTTCAGCAAATCTCAACTTCGTATCCGGCAAACTTGCGGAGATTGATTACTCCGCAGTCCATGATCAGGTACTGCCCCTTTATGCCCATCAATTGGCCGGAAATTTTGTCTTGCCTGTCAAAATTGAGTGCAACGACTTTATCAGGATAGTTTTCAACCGGATAATCAATAATTACCGGATCATCCTCCAGTAATTCCCAAATGAAATCCGGGTGAAGACCGTGTAGTTCATCAAGCTCGTGTCTGACTGTTTTATAAACCGCTGCCTTGTACTCCAGCATGTCGACTTCTTCCGGATTTCCCCTTAACATCTTTCTCCAGTCAGTCCGGTCACTGCATTGCCTTGCGACTATCACTTCAATCAACCCCGAATGGAATCGGTTCTTGACCCCGAACATGGAAACTGCCTGTCTGGCTCCTTGATCTATCCATCGAGTCGGAACCTGATTGGAACGGGTAATGCCAACCTTTATCCCCGAAGTGTTTGAAAGATAGACAATATGGTCATGCATACAGTGATTGTCAGCCCACTCATAGTCCCTGCATGTTCCGTGGCGATAATGACATGTTTCAGGCTTCAGTATGCACATGTCACACTCTGCAAGTGACCTGAAGCAAGGGTAGCAGTAACCCTGGTTGAATGTTTTTGCTATTGCTCGTCCGCAAGCGATGCACTGGATGGTGCCAGTGTATCGGATCTCAAGATGACTGCCAACTCGATCCGAGACGGGAAACAGGCTTTCTCCAATCGGTATCTGGTATTGCACACGCTCATGCAGCCGGACCTTCATCTTCCGCAAAATACCTATCAGGGATTGCCTGTTCATCAAACGACCATATGTTCACTTTGATAGCCAGGCCCATACATGACGCGTTTACCCGCAAGCCCGTGCTCTTCATTATAATCGGAATGACCAACAGTAGGATCATTGTACCTTGACCACTTGATGGTATTGTTGTGTTCAAGCATGATTTCTGCCTGCCTTGATGTGAAAAGGCGTGTTCAGCCTAATTTGCGGTGATAAAATTGTCATGCTGATTCATATCGCAATACTGTCCATGGATAATACTGGAGTTAGACAAAGATTGTTTCCGTTCAACGATTGCAGATTCAGGAAAAACCGACCGGACAAGTTGCAGAGGCTATCGAATGGGTTATAAATGTCGAGATCGTACCGCATTCCCCAATGTGGTGCAGGTTAATCCCGTTCCAGACAATCAAGCCTGCAGGAACTGACATGGACCTATGGGAAAAAATCATCGTAGGCATTCTGATGCTATTGGTGGTGCTGTGGTTCCTGCCCGGAACACGAAACATGATTGAAGCCAGCAAGGATGCGCCCAAGGACTGGGAGGGTTTTCTGATACCCATGGGTGCAGTAATCCTGTTCATTGTATTTCTGGTTCTCACGCTTTAGGCAGATTGGCAGGTTTTGCAATCGAATCCAGTTGCAGCAAGGCCGGCATTCCAGCAGGTCACGGCAACGCAAGGGATGCAAATGGAACATTTCTTTTCTTTGACTGCAATCGAAAAATAAGGGATACTAGGAAATGTGAAAAATACCGGGCTTCTGTTTCGATCACGTCAGTCTGGTTTTTTTGATTCCTAAATTCAACAAATAATTACCAGTTTTACGGAGTTCCCTGATGAAACGTCGAGATTTATTGATCGGAGCTGCCGGAGGTACTGTAACTGCCGCAGCTGTTACTCTATCCGGTTGTACCGAAGATAAGGCTGCCAAGCAAGCGCAAGAAGAAGCTTCGCGACTCAAGACCGAACTTGAACTTGCCCAGGCAGAAATTGAACAACTAAAGCAGGCTGCTGTCGAAGCTCCCGCTGTCGTATCCGATCGCGTGGAAATCGCTATCGTCTCAACCTGGCCAAGAGACTTTCCGGGTCTCGGTACGGGTGCCCAGCGATTCGCTGAGCGCCTGACCACCATGAGCGAAGGACGATTTGTGGTTGAATACTTTGCAGCAGGAGAGAGAGTCGGCGCATTTGACTCTTTTGATGAAGTTGCTTCCGGCAATGCCCAAATCTACCACGGGGCCGACTATTACTGGAAAGGCAAGCATCCGGGATGGGCTTATTTCACGGCAGTGCCTTTTGGTCTTACCTACACCGAGATCAACGCCTGGATCCGGTTTGGCGGTGGACAGGAACTGTGGGATGAATTGGCCAGTGAGTATGGATTGAAAAACCTCATGTGCGGCAACACTGGCGTGCAAATGGGCGGATGGTTCCGCAAGGAAATGAATTCCGCTGCAGATTTCAGAGGCTTGAAAATGCGTATTCCAGGACTCGGTGGCGATGTGCTCGCAAAACTGGGAGCCTCTCCGGTTTCACTGCCCGGAAGTCAGATTTACGAGAACCTGATCTCCGGTGCGGTTGATGCTACAGAATGGGTTGGCCCATGGAATGATGAAATCATGAAATTCTATGAAGCAGCCAAGTTCTATTACTTTCCGGGCATGCATGAGCCAGGCGCCATGCTTGCTGCCGGCATCAATAAGGCATTCTGGGATGGACTGTCGGATACGGACAAAACGATCATCGAATCAGCAGCTAGTGCCGAGAATGACGTTATGATGTCGGAATACAATGCCAAGAACGGTGATGCATTGGCCCGGCTGATTGCCGATCAAGGTGTACAGCTCAAGCGCTTCAGTGATGATATTTATGATTCATTCGGTGAAGCGGCTGCTGAGGTGTTTGCCGAGACCGTTGCTCACAGTGATCTGGCAAAAAGAATTCACGAGAGCTTTGAAAATGCCCGCAATAAGGTCGGTGGCTGGGCGAAGATTTCAGACCAGGAGTATATGCGACAACGCAACAGGGTTCTGGGTCTGTAAACCAACTGGTTCAGAGTTGATGCCCAACGACGATGTCTGGATAACTTCGTTCGTTGGGCTTCCTTTTCTTGACATCTGTGTCGAAGAAGCACCTTCGTTCTGATTTGTTTTTGAGATTTACCGCGGCACTTGGTGTGATTGCGGTTTTTCTGTTTCTATCTGACAACTTCCTGATTTACTGGCTTGAGCAGCCGGGCCTTCGAGTATTTCTCGGCCATCTTGGACTGCTTGCTCCTGCTTCTTCAGCGCTCACCAGCGGTCAGGTTCTTTCCGGCTGGATACAGCTCTCAGGGTTTATTCTGATTTTTATCGGTATTGGCGTACTGTGCGTTCTATCGTCGAACAGATCCCTCAACGATGATGCCCGGTTCTATACGTGTGTCGCCGCATATATAGTCCGGGCGGCATTTTGGGCGGTGCTCCTGATTGGCATTGTAGATGGATTGATCTCCTTTCTTCGAGTAGAAGGTTTCCTGCCCATGCTGGTCGGCGATCATTTGGCAACCCAATTAGGGCGTTCCATCTTTCGAGGAATGTACGTTCATTATCCGCTGCTGGCTATCGGCGCATTGATTGCCTTGTACCATCGTGGACTGGGGTTCACTTGGCTAGCTCTTCTGATTGTTGCAGCAGAATTCTCTATCGTTATTACCCGTTTCATCTTTTCCTATGAACAGGCCTTCATGGGGGATCTCGTGCGCTTCTGGTATGCCGGCCTGTTCCTGTTTGCCAGTGCATACGCGCTAATGCATGACGGGCATGTCCGGGTTGATGTCTTCTACACCAACTTCACGCCCCGGGGGAAGGCTCTCTCCAATATCCTTGGATCCCTTCTTCTGGGGTTGCCGCTTTGCTGGAATATTCTGTATCAGGGCATGCATGGCAAAGGCAGTGCCATCAACAGCCCGCTTCTCAGTTTTGAAATCTCACAGAGCGGATTCGGCATGTATACAAAATACCTGATGGCCGGTTACTTGATTGTCTTTGCGGCAAGCATGGCTATTCAGTTCATCGCACTGCTTCTTGAGAGCATCTCGAATTTTCGATCACCATCCGCTACCAAACCCACCATGAGCAAGGCCTGATCAATGGAATTAGTTTTTCTGGGAGTCCTGATTCTGTTAATGATCCTCGCTTTGAGTTCCGGGTTTCCCGTAGCATTTGCGTTGCCCGGATCTGCAATTGGCTCGATCGCCCTGGCTGCTTTTTTTGGATATGTCATTACCGGCGATGCAAGTTCATATTTCGCTCAGGATGGTCCTGTTGAATGGCTGACTGCGGGAGTCACGAATTTCAGAAGTCTATACTGGGAAGTTGAACGAGATACCCTGATAGCAATCCCGCTGTTTGTCTTTATGGGAATCATGCTTCAGCGCTCAAGGATCGCCGAAGACCTGCTGGTCGCCATGGCTCAACTGTTCGGCCCTATTCCGGGCGGACTTGGCATCTCGGTAGTGTTTGTGGGTGCATTACTGGCTGCCACTACGGGAATACTGGGTGCGACAGTGATTGCAATGGGGTTGATCGCCCTGCCGGCAATGCTTAGGCATAACTATTCAAAACCAATCGCTACCGGCACGATCTGCGCATCCGGGACTCTGGGACAGATTATCCCTCCTTCCATCGTTCTGATCATACTTGCCGATCAGTTGGCCAATGCTACCGATCAGGCCCGGACAATGAGACAGACCGACTATCGAGAGTCAACGGGGGAATTCTCGATGCCGGCAGAAATGGATATTACTTCAGCAAGTGCGGGCGACATGTTCATGGGAGCATTGATTCCAGGTCTCGTGCTGGTTGGAATTTACATGCTTTATATTCTCATACGCGCCCTGTTGAAGCCCGATATCGCACCTCCGGTACCCCACGAAGGTCGCTATGACCGGGATTTCTTTCTCTCGATTGGCCTGTCCCTGGTTCCCCCGCTGGTCCTGATATTCGCGGTGTTGGGCTCAATCGTAACGGGTGTGGCCACGGTCAACCAGGCCGGGGCAATCGGCGCTGTCGGTGCCATCATAATGGGGGGATACCGACTCGCCCCGCCCGGCCCCAGACGGTTCATTCCCCTGTTGATTTCACTTGCTTCCCTGGTGGTTGTAATCATCTTGCACCGAAATTTTGATCTCAATATAAAGAACATTGACAGCCAGAAGGACTCAGTCGGATTGTTTTTGGCATTTGCTGCCGTAATCTGTCTTGTCAGTTCCATACTATTCAGTACCTGGCGCACCTTCATAATCAACAATACTCTCAGGGAGGTGATGATCGATACCGCCAAGACCACGTCCATGGTCTTTATCATCCTGCTCGGAGCAGCCATGCTGACCGCTGCATTTCGCGGATTCGGGGGTGAACATCTGGTACGTGATTTCCTGACTGGGCTGCCGGGTGGATTCTGGACCCAGTTCCTCGTGGTTATGACAGTCATCTTTCTGCTTGGCTTCTTTCTGGACTTTATCGAGATCGCAGTCGTCGTAGTTCCGATTGTTGCCCCAATCCTGCTTGCAGATCCATCGGCCAATGTCACCGCTGTCTGGCTAGGTGTCATGATTGGCCTGAACATACAGACATCTTTTCTGACCCCTCCTTTTGGGTTTGCATTGTTTTATCTGAGGGGGGTGGCACCGAAAGAAGTCAAGACCACGCAAATCTACAAGGGGGCAGTGGCATTTATTGTGCTCCAGCTTCTGGGACTGGCTATTGCCGGCTACTTTCCGCCTCTTGTCAACTACATGCCAAATCGAACATTCCTGACCGCAGATACTGCTCCTCCTCCGGTCAACCCAAGACTGCAACACTGTATAGAAGAACAAGTCTTCCCGATCTATCTGGAAGATAAAGACCGGATTGTCATGGCTATAGAAAACGCCCGGCAAATTGATGTTTCTCCACTCCCGGAGCGTTATCAAATCCCTCTTGAAAACAGCCTTGAACTGGCCGGTGGAACCTTTGCCCTGATTAACCAGGCCCTGGCGTCAAAGGCCATTCTCGAAGATTATGTTGAAGACTACAAGCCGATTCATGCAACAACCCGACAACTCCAGGTCAGAATTCGCAATATAGATCAACGCATCAAGTCCCTGGAAGTTCGGATTCGTCGACTCGAGAGAGGTAGCAACAGTGAACGGGAAGTTGAGCGTTTTAAAAGCATCCTCTACGATTTGAACCTTGAGCGCAGAACCCTGGTGGATCAACTGCCGATGGATTGGGAGGACAGACGCATTGAATACAAGACGCTGGAGAAGGCCAGCAAATCCGATCTGGTAGCCTACAGAAGAAATGTTGATGCCGCTTATGAACCGGTGAAACAGGTGCTTGCCGTATTGAGTGAACAAACGGCACTGGCTGACATGAGAAGGGATATCGAAAGCTTGCGACCCCTGCTTGAAACCACCATTACACCTGAAAACGTCGACAATGTTGTTGAACAGTTCACGTTAACGGAAATTAAATTGGGGGCGTTGACCGGGATTGAAGCCATCCGGAATTCCCTGACTGACGCACGGCGTACCATTGCCGGACAGGAACCGGATGCCGGGCTTGCCATGGAACACTATCAATCTGCTCTGCTTGAACTTGATCGGGAATTGGCATGGAGACAGTCAGCCGACATCCTGCGGGGTGATCTGCAAGCATACGATGATGCCATTCGGGGCACTATTGGCGTTCGTCTGCAAAGTCGGCTTGAAAAGGAGCTGGCCAAAGATGTAGCCGTGTGTTTATCCAGACATCGAGACATCTCGATGAGTTTTTGACCCGAGTTCCGCTCCGAAGTGATGAACCCGCACACACAATTTCCTGCATTCCGATACCATTGACCGTCTCAATAAAACTGTCAGATGGATTGTCACGCCTGTCTCGCCTATTTCTCCATCTCGCCTATTTCTGCATGAGGATTAGAAACGATCCGTGTTCGCGACAAGGTCAGATTAAATGCAACTGATCGCCCTGGAATTGTTGATTTATATCGAACTTACCTTATTTTATAAAAAAATGATAAACTTGGGTAAAATGGATTGATATGGACCCAAGAAAGAATCCTTATGCGCCTGGTGCAGGCACCCCTCCGCCGGAACTCGCCGGCCGCGATGAATTAATAGAAAGGGCCGCCGTGGCTCTGGATCGCATACAAGCAGGGAGACCGGCCCGAAGTTTCATCCTCCATGGACTGCGAGGGGTTGGCAAGACTGTTCTGCTCAACCAAATCCGTCTGGATGCCGAGGCTCGAGGCATTGCCAGCGTCAGAATGGAAGCTCATGAAGGACGATCTCTTCCTGCCTTGCTCATTCCGGCACTACGCTCGGCACTATTGCGATTGAGTAGAGGTGAAGCACTCAAGGATAATGTACTTAAAGGCATGAAGGCACTTGCAGGCTTCACCCGTGCCCTGAAAGTAAAGTATCAGGATATTGAAATAGGTATTGATGTAGATTCTGAAACTGGACTCGCAGACAGTGGAGACCTCGACATGGACCTCTCGGACCTGCTGTCAACCCTCGGCAAGGCTTCCGTCGAACAGAATACGGCAATCGTGCTCTACATTGATGAGTTGCAATATGTTCCCGAGAATCAGTTTTCATCCCTGATTGGAGCACTGCACAATATGGCTCAGGAGCAGTTGCCTGTCACCATGATTGCGGCAGGGCTACCACAACTGGTCAGTCGGGCCGGTAACGCAAAGTCTTACGCCGAACGGCTCTTTGAATTCGTCCCTATCGACCGCCTTAACGACAACGACGCCCGCAAGGCCCTAACCGTGCCTGCCGAAAATGAAGGAGTTACGTTCAGTCCCGATGCGATCTCGGACATCTTGCGGCATACAGAAGGATACCCCTACTTTCTTCAGGAATGGGGCAAGCACAGTTGGGAAATCGCAGATATATCCCCCATTGCATTCGAAGACACTCGGCGTGCTACTGTTACGGCACTCGCCGAACTCGACGCAAGCTTTTTCCATGTGCGTTTTGACCGATTGACCCCCTCACAAAAGAACTACATGCGCGCCATGGCTGAATTGGGTTCCGGACCCCATCGCTCCGGCGATATCGCCAATATCCTGAACCGGAAAATCACTACGGTTGCTCCCATACGCAATTCATTGATTTCCAAGGGAATGGTCTACAGTCCATCCCACGGCGACACGGCGTTCACCGTACCGCTTTTTCACGACTTCATGAAACGTACTATGCCGCTCGATATACCCTAGAATTCAATCAAATGGGGAGATTTGCTGTAAGCCACCGCTTCCAATACAGCCCCAATCCCACTATGAAACACAACGCTCTGGGGACAGGAGCTTCAATATCGGTAGTAGTCGGGCTTGTAAGGTCCCCCAACAGCAACATTAATGTAGTCGGCCTGCTGCTTTGTGAGTCTTGTTAATTTCGCACCAATCTTGTCAAGATGCAGCCTCGCCACTTCTTCATCCAGGTGCTTCGGCAAGACATGCACATCATTTGTATACTCATCACCCCTGCTCCACAACTCGATTTGCGCCAACACCTGGTTGGTAAAGCTGTTTGACATCACAAAACTGGGGTGTCCGGTAGCACAACCCAAATTCACCAGTCGTCCCTCGGCAAGCAGGGTTATTCGATTGCCGTTGGGCAATATAACCTGATCAACCTGAGGCTTGATATTCACCCATTCATAGGAATTCAACGATGCGATTTCGATTTCATTGTCGAAATGCCCGATATTGCACAGGATTGCTTCATTTTTCATCTGCAGAATATGCTCGTGGGTGATTACCTGATAGTTTCCGGTAGCCGTGACGAATATATCCGCGATCGAACAGGCTTCATTCATGTCAACCACACGATACCCTTCCATGGCAGCCTGCAATGCACAAATCGGATCAACCTCCGTTACCCACACGATTGCACCCAGACCTCGCAGTGACTGCGCACACCCCTTGCCAACATCACCATAACCAAGCACAACAGCGATCTTGCCGGCAATCATTACATCGGTCGCTCTCTTGATTCCATCAACCAGTGATTCACGGCAACCATACAGGTTGTCAAACTTGGATTTTGTAACAGAGTCATTGACATTGATTGCCGGAAATGGCAACTCACCATCCTCCGCCATCCTGTACAGTCGATTCACCCCTGTTGTAGTCTCTTCGGTAACACCCTTGATTCCTTTCAGGCGACGGCTATACCAGCCCGGATCAATGTCCAGTTGTCTCCGTATCGAGGAATACAGGGCTGCCTCCTCTTCGCTTTCCGGATGATCAAGGATTGACCGGTCGCTCTCTGCCCGGGACCCCAGAATCAGGAGCAGTGTTGCATCGCCCCCATCGTCCAGAATCATGTTTGGCCCTTCACCATCAGGCCAGTCCATAATTCGATTGCTGAATTGCCAGTACTCATCCAGTGTTTCACCCTTGAATGCAAATACAGGGATGTCTCGGTCAGCCATCGCTGCTGCCGCATGATCCTGGGTTGAAAAAATATTGCAGGATGCCCAACGCACTTCAGCACCCAGGGAAACCAGGGTTTCCATCAACACGGCTGTCTGAATGGTCATATGCAGTGACCCGGCAATCCGGGCTCCTTTCAGAGGCTGTGATTCAACATGTTTTTTGCAGATGGAAACCAACCCGGGCATTTCCGAGCGGGCCATCCGGATTTCCTTGTTCCCCCATTCGGCAAGGGATATGTCAGCCACATGGTAGTCTGGGTAAATTTTCTTGAGGGGTTGAGTAGACATCTTTCGGTACATATGAATTCAGTTCAGGCCAGCATCGGACTTGAGGGCGCTGGCCTTGTCGGTTTTCTCCCAGGAGAATTCTGCCTCGGTTCTTCCAAAATGTCCATACGTTGCCGATCGAGCATAAATCGGTTTCAACAAACCCAGATTCTGCAGGATCGCCTTGGGGCGCAAATCGAAATGCACCTTGATCAACTCTTCGATACGCGAGTTGGAAATCGCACCTGTCCCGAATGTCTCCACCATGACCGAGACCGGCTTGGCCACGCCAATTGCATAGGCTGCCTGAATTTCGCATTTCTCGGCAAGGCCGGCCGCAACGACATTCTTCGCAACATAACGAAGTGCATAAGCGGCAGAACGATCGACTTTTGAGGGGTCTTTTCCAGAAAATGCCCCGCCACCATGATGCGCAGATCCGCCATACGTATCAACGATAATCTTCCGCCCGGTCAACCCGCAGTCGCCATGGGGGCCGCCAATCACGAACCGCCCAGTTGGATTAACCAGAAATCGGGTATCCCGGTTCAGCATTGTGGCCGGAATCACTGGCTTGATGATTTCCTCAATGACCGCTTCCCTAATGACCTCGGATCCAGCATCTTCATCATGTTGGGTGGAAATGACGACAGTATCAACAGCCACGGGACGACCCTCTTCATACCGTACCGTGACTTGAGACTTGGCATCGGGCCGCAACCATTCAAGACTCCCCGACTTCCGCACCTCGGACTGCTTCTTTACCAGTCGGTGAGCACAGGTTATGGGGAATGGCATCAGCACATCGGTTTCCCTGCATGCATAACCAAACATCAACCCCTGATCACCCGCACCTTGATCGAGATCGATTCCTTCGCCTTCATTGACGCCCTGGGCAATATCCGGAGACTGCTCATCCAGTTTCACATGGACTTCACAACTCAGGTGATCAAACAACAACTCAGGCGTGTCATAACCGATCTCCCTGATTTTGTGTCTTGCCACCTGTTCATAGTCCACCTTCGTGCTCGAAGTTATCTCTCCAGCAATAACGGCCAGCCCTGTGGTAACCAGGGTTTCGCAGGCGACCCTTGAATCAGGGTCCTGTGCAAGCAAGGAGTCCAGAATCGCATCCGAGATTTGATCGGCCACTTTATCAGGATGGCCTTCCGATACCGATTCCGAGGTAAAGAGATAAGAATCAGACATATTCAACCCACGTGTCTTATTGGTAGCAATGTTTTTCCATGATGCGAGGAATCATGCGACAGCTGGAGAAAACAGCGCATGTCGAGAGTAGCGAAAATCGATCCTGGTCGACCGACTGAACGGCATTTTTCAGAAGGTGTTCGAATCACGAATTCACCATGCCGATTCGCTTAACCTGCCAACATATGTACATTCGTTTATAGTAACATACATGCCCTTGAGGTAGCCTGAAATTTTTATGCCAAATGTCACTGGGATCACACCAGTTCATGTTGGCCAGGGGGATACTTGAACCACCCAACTCGCCCTTGAAGCGCATACGTGTCGAAGACCAGTCAACCGCCAATTCAGACCGCTCGCATTCTGCTTGAAGCGTTGCCCTACATCCGTCAATATCAGGGTGCAACTCTGGCAATCAAGTACGGTGGGCACGCGATGGTCGATGAAAACCTGAAGCAGAGCTTTGCCCAGGACCTGATCCTGATGAAACTGATCGGCATGAATCCTCTGGTAGTGCATGGCGGGGGGCCTCAAATAAACCAGGCGCTGGAGAGGATTGGCAAGGAATCGGTATTCGTGGATGGAATGAGGGTCACCGACACCGAAACCATGGATGTTGTAGAGATGGTCCTGGGCGGGCTGGTCAACAAGGAGATTGTCAAATTGATCAACTCGCTTGGAGGGCATGCTGTCGGGCTGACCGGCAAGGATGGGAATCTCATCAAGGCCCGCAAACTGAAAAACAGGAATCAAGGCCCAAATTCCGGCAAGGGCGGCGCCATGGTCGATTTCGGTCAGGTGGGAGAAGTTGAGTCGATTGACCCGTCCATTATCCACGTTCTGGTATCGCATGACTTTATACCGGTGATTGCTCCTATCGGCATTGGTTCGGATGGCAAGACCTACAACATCAATTCAGATCTTGTGGCCGGACATCTTGCAGCAACCATGAGTGCCAATAAATTGATGTTGCTGACCGACACCTCCGGAGTGCTTGATGAAAACGGTACATTGATCCCTGAAATAAGGGTCTCCGAAGTTCAGGAACTGATTGACCGTGGAATCATTAAATCCGGAATGATTCCAAAGGTTCAGTGTGCTGTTCAAGCCATCAGTGGCGGCGTTGAATCCTCGCTGATTCTTGATGGAAGAACACAACACGCGCTTTTGCTTGAACTGTTTACGGATTCCGGTATCGGTACACTGATCTGTCAGTGAATAAGTGCTGGGCGAATCAACACCAACATGAATTATACTTGTTGCCGTATTGTGCGTCCTCTTGAGACAGTCGACAAACTCTCCCAACCATGCCGAAAATACACACAGAGCGCGTGACCGGCGTACACCACTGGTCAGATAAACTTTTTACGATTAGAACCACCCGGGATTCCTCCCTGCGTTTTCGCAATGGGGAGTTTCTCATGATGGGAATCGAAGTCGATGGGAAGCCATTGATGCGGGCATACAGCATGGTCAGCGCCAACTACGAAGATCACCTCGAGTTCTACAGCATCAAGGTTCAGAGCGGACCATTGACATCACGCCTTCAACACATCCAGGTTGGTGATGAAGTCTATGTCAGCAAAAAACCAACTGGCACCCTATTATGGGATCATCTTCGTCCGGGCAAACATCTTTATCTCCTGAGTACCGGAACTGGGCTTGCACCCTTTCTGTCGGTGATCAAGGATCCGGACATCTATGAGAATTATGAAAAAGTCATTTTGGTACATGGTTGTCGCTACATCAATGAATTGACCTACGAGAAACTGATTACCCACGAATTACAGGACAATCCTTATTTCGGGGATGACGTAAGGGCGAAACTACTGTATTACCCGGCAGTGACACGGGAAGAATTCAGGAACTATGGGCGAATCACGGAGCTTCTCGAATCCGGACAGATTTGTAGGGCTATCGACATGCCTCCCCTCAATCTGGAGGATGATCGATTCATGATCTGCGGGGGTCCTTCGATGATAAAGAGCATGACTGCGATTCTGGATGGGATGGGGTATGCCGAGACCCGAAAATCGGACTTTCGCGAATACGTGGTTGAACGGGCCTTTGTCGAGCAGTAACCAAAACCGGCCTGCCCGCTGAATTTTCTTCTCCGGAAAGACCGCATTATGCAGACGAGTTCATTCAGTATCTATTCATGGATATTCGAATTTCTTAAAAAGCAGTAATTTTCCTATATAATGCCTGTGCTTCCCGTCAAAAAATGTACGGGGGCAAATCAACCTGATGTCTCTACAGAATCCTGTCTTGTGACCTGGCTTGATTTTTGGAATCGTTCATTTCATTCAATAGATCATTCAATAGGAGAAAATAAAAATGAAAGAAACACTAAACCGACGAAAATTTCTCAAGGGTACTGCGCTGGCAGCAACTGCTACAGCCGGAACCCTGGCTGCGCCGTCAATCGTTCGTGCGCAAACCACGCTGAAAATGCAGGCTGCATGGGGCGGAGGCATTTTCCTTGAAAACGCGCAAGCGTATGTGGACCGCGTCAATGCAATGGCCGGCGATGCCCTGCAGATCGAATTGCTGCCTGTAAATGCCGTGGTAAAAACCAGCCAGATGCAGGATGCCGTGCATCGTGGCGTACTGGATGCCTGCCATTATGTACCGGCCTACTGGTATTCAAAATCACCCGTTGCTTCACTGTTTGGAACAGGTCCCTGCTTTGGATGGTCGAGCCAGGAAGTACTGGGCTGGGTCTACTATGGTGGCGGACAGGAAATGTTCGACGAATTGATGGCCAAGCTTGGTCTGAACATCGTGAGCTTCTTCAACAGCCCAATGCCTGCACAGCCCATGGGCTGGTTCAAGGAGCAGATTACCGATTCTGCCCAGATGAACGGCCTGAAATACCGTACCGTTGGACTTGCTGCCGACGTTCTGCTCGAAATGGGGATGTCCGTGGTTCAATTGCCTGGCGGTGAAATTCAGCCAGCCCTGAAATCTGGCCTGATCGATGCGGCAGAATTCAACAATCCGACATCTGACCGGGACTTTGGCATGCAGGATGTGTCTACCCATTACCACCTCGCCAGTTTCCATCAATCTCAGGAGTTCTTCGAGTGTTCCTTCAATAAAGGCAAGTACGACAGCCTTTCCGATGAGCAGAAAGCAATCTTGAAGTATGCCTCTGAATCAGAGAGTTCAAATTTTTACTGGCACAATACCAACCGATACGCAGACGATCTGGTGAAACTTCGTGAAGAGCATGGTGTTAACGTTTACCGTACGCCGGATTCAGTCATGAAGGATCAGTTGAATGCGTGGGATGTGGTCATTGATCGACTTTCTTCTGAAGACGAGTTCTTTGCGAGAGTCATTGCTTCTCAAAAAGCCTATGCAGAAAGGGTGATGAACTACCTCCATCTGAATCAACCAGACTACAGATTGGCATACGATCATTACTTCGGATAAAATTGCCAACAGCAATATAATGTTATCGAGGGGGGAGAACATTCCCCCTCAAGCATTGCACTCCGACTCGCAGAGAGGTTGATTTGGTTACATTCATACACTCCATAGAAAGCTTGAGTACTTGGTTCGGTCGGGCTTTCGGGTGGTGTATACTGATTCTCACCCTCTCCGTATCCTATGAGGTCTTCGTTCGATATGTGCTGAATGCACCGACAGTCTGGGCATTTGACATGATGGTCCAGATGTATGGTGCATTGTTCATGATGGCTGGCGCATACACACTTGCCCAGGATGGGCATGTCAGAGGTGATGTCATCTATCGATTATTCCCGGTTCGTGTACAGGCAACCATCGATTTTGTCCTGTATGTTTTTTTCTTTTTTCCGGGCATGCTGGCCTTGTTCTGGTTTGGAGCGGAAATCGCTGCAGATTCATGGCGATACAAGGAAGTCAGCTGGAACAGCCCTGCCCGAATCCAGATCTATTACTTCAAGACCCTGATCCCGATTGCTGGCGGACTCTTGATCATTCAGGGCGTTGCCGAATTGCTGCGCTGCTGGATCGCCATGCGTCATGGACATTGGCTTGAGCGAATTGAAGATGTCAGGGAAACCGGGGATATCGCCGATTCATTCGAGCTGAATGCCTCCCCAAAGTGAAGCCAACGGACTACTGAGACATTACTCTCCAGCTACAAGCGACACTCCCATATAGTGAATGCTTGTTGAGGACAAATGACAATGACAAATCCTGAAGTTGCGATATTGATGCTAGGGTTGTTTATCTTCCTGGTGCTACTCGGTTTTCCAATCGCATTTACGCTTGTTGCAATGGGAGTTGGCTTTGGTTATTACGCCTATCATCAAGCTGGCTCCATTGAAAAAATTACTGACGCGTTCAATAACCAGATCTTCTATCTCCTCAACCAGAACACTTACTCGGTCATGGAGAACGATGTACTGGTTGCCATCCCATTGTTTCTATTCATGGGCTATGTAGTAGAACGTGCCAATATTGTTAACCGCCTGTTCCGATCTCTCCAGCTTGCCGCCCGGAACCTGCCCGGTTCAATGGCCATTGCAGCACTGATTACCTGTGCCGTATTCTCGACCGCAAGTGGAATCGTTGGAGCAGTGGTCACGCTCATGGGGCTTCTGGCCTTTCCAGCGATGGCCAATGCAAGCTATCGCAAGGACTTCAGTGCTGGAGTAATCTGTGCGGGCGGCACATTGGGTATCCTGATTCCACCATCAATCATGTTGATTGTCTATTCAGCGATCGCTGAACTCTCTCCGCTCAGACTATACGCTGCCGCAGTGTTTCCAGGATTGATGCTGGCTGGACTGTACATCGTATACGTGATGATCCGTGTTTTTTTCAACCCTCAGATCGCACCGAAACCGGTTTATGATGAAAGCATCACACGCGGCCAGATTTACATGAGCCTTCTGACTTCGTTCGTTCCACTGACCGTGTTAATCATGCTGGTGCTCGGATCAATCCTCGGGGGGCTGGCCACACCGGCAGAGGCTGCCGGAATGGGTGCCTTGGGCGGACTGATTCTGGCTATTTGCTATCGTTCACTGACCTGGCAGAAAGTAAAGGAATCCGTCTTTCTGACGGCAAAGGCGACAGCGATGGTCTGCTGGCTGTTTGTCGGTTCCTGGACATTTGCATCGGTATTCTCATACCTCGGCGGACATGACGTGATTGAACACTGGATACTGGCCATGAATCTCCAGCCGTGGCAGTTCCTGATTCTTGCCCAGTTGATTATCTTTCTTCTTGGCTGGCCACTTGAGTGGTCAGAAATCCTGATCATATTCGTACCCATCTTCTTGCCGATGCTCGACACTTTCGGTGTCAACCCGTATTTTTTCGCGATGCTGGTTGCACTTAATCTGCAAACATCCTTTCTGACACCGCCCATGGCCATGTCGGCCTTTTATTTGAAGGGTGTACTGAAGAAACAGATCGAACTTGTAGAAATATTCAAGGGCATCTTGCCGTATCTTGGAATCGTGATATTCAGTATGTTCATGATGTACCTGTTCCCGCAAATCGCACTGTGGTTCCCGGATTACTTGTTTGGTCCCTACATTCCCTGACCACCAATGGCAGCAAACCAACCGGATGACGCAAACCGGTCTGGCCTATCGGTCTGTCAGTACCTTGAACTGATGGATCAAGGGTCCATCGACTCGGAATCCCTGGTCCAGGGTTATCTCGGAATCATTGATGAATCGGACACCCGCATCAAGGCATGGGCTACGGTGGACCATGATTTTGCCCTTGAGCAAGCCAAAAACCGTGACGACCTTCGAAAGCGTGGAAAGCCGACTGGCTCGCTTCATGGAATACCGGTTGGTGTAAAAGACATTATTGATACCTCGGATTTGCCGACCGAACTCGGTAGCGCATTCTTTCAGGGACGCCAGCCTCAAAGTGATGCGGCAGTGATTGAACGGCTTAAGGAAGAAGGTGCCGTAATTATGGGCAAGACCCAGACTACGGAACTGGCCTACATGCATCCTTCGGTTACGCGTAATCCATGGAATACCGATTACAGTCCGGGAGGTTCCTCAAGCGGGTCTGCTTCAGCGGTTGCCATGGGTCAGGTTCCGCTTGCTCTTGGCAGCCAAACCCACGGCTCGGTTATTCGACCGGCTTCGCATTGCGGAGTGTATGGGTTCAAGCCAAGTCGAGGAATGATCTCGAGAAGAGGGGTTCTTCAAACCTCCTACCATCTGGACCAGATGGGTACATTTGCAACCAGCCTTGAAGATCTCGCCCTGCTTACCGACGCCTTGACTGGCTATGATGCCTCTGATCCAATGTGTCCACTTCGCCCGAGGCCGAATTGTTCAGAGGGGTTCCAGTCCGAAGTACCAATCGAACCATCCCTGTTGTGGTTCGACCTGCCTTATGCTTCACGCTATTCTCCGGAGCTGGCCGAAGGTTGTGAGGAACTGATTGCAGAAATCGGGGTACACATTGAACGAATTGAAGCACCGCTTTCATTTGCGGGACTGATTGAAAGTCATCGCATTATCTATGGGTATGAACTCCATCGGTCATTGCTTGATCTTGGAATTCTTGAGTCGAGTGTAGCGAGCACTACTCTTAAGAGAGCTGTCGGGTTGATAAATGCCATCACGGAAAATCAATACAACGATGCACTGGAAGCTATGCACGCCGCTGATGACTGGTTTGTTCGATTTTTCCATGATTATGATGCAATACTCACACCTTCGGCTCCTGATATTGCACCACGTTTTGAAAAAGGAACCGGAGACCCGTGCTGTTCGACCATCTGGACATTGGCAGGACTGCCCTGTCTCAGTATACCCCTACTGGTCGGAAGAGATGACATGCCAATCGGCATCCAGTTGGTTGGCGCAAAAGAACAGGACGACAGGCTGTTTCGAACAGCACGCTGGCTTTTGGAATATTTATGAGATAGGAATATTCCAACCCTTTAATCTGATAGTATATCGCCATTATGCTTCCCAAAATAATTCCCATTATCGCCGGACTGACAGGATTGTTTTTCCTGTATGCCTTCATCATTGGTCTGTCCTGGAGTATTTCCCATGGATTCGCTGGAGTGCTGGGCGGCCTCCCGTTTGCAATCATCATTGCTTTTGTGTTGCCGATGGCTACATATGACTTTTGGGATTCCTGCATTCGCGAAAAATCTGATAAATAGATTATCCAGCCACCATCTATCGTTAGGATTGCAGCCTATCGCAAGCCTGACAGTTTTTGCTATCAGCCGCCCCCACTTTGTACCTGGGATGCACCCCTGCATTGTGGAAGATTTTCCGGCATTAATCTGTCAGTTGGAAATCATTAAATGACAGGCATATCATGAATGAAAAACCCGTACTCTGGATAACCCGAAAACTCTCGGAAAATACCGAACACAGAGCCTCAAGAAACTATCGAGTCATCCTGAATCCGGAAGACACTTTGGTCTCGCCCGATGAAATCGTGAAAAGAAGCCATGAGGTCGATGCCATCCTGCCCTGTCACTCGGAAATATTTTCCAGGGACATAGTGCAATGTCTCGGCCAGCGCGTCCGCATCATTGCAAACCATTCTGTTGGCGTTGACCATTGTGATCTCAATGCCCTGTCCGAACGGGGAATCGTGGTTACCAATACACCGGATGTTCTCTCTGATGCAACAGCCGAGATCGCCATGCTGCTGCTGTTAGGAGCTGCTCGACGCGCCATAGAAGGCGATACCATGGTACGAAGTCGCCAATGGAAAAGCTGGAGCCCATCGTTTATGGTCGGATACCAGGTGACCGGCAAGCGTCTTGGAATCATTGGCATGGGTCGGGTCGGACAGGTGATGGCGAAACGAGCCTCCGGATTCGACATGCAAATCCATTATCACAACAGGAATCGTCTTGCTCCGGAAAATGAAAACGGTGCTGTCTTTCACAAGGATCTCGACTCTCTGCTTCAAGTCTCGGACTTTCTGTCATTACACTGCCCTACTACAGACGAGACCCGTGGATTGATGGATGAACGAGCATTTTCGCTACTCCCCGATCATGCAATCATCATCAATACCGCCCGGGGAGCACTCGTTGATGAAAACGCCTTGCTGAATGCATTGACCAACGGCAAGGTTTCTGCTGCCGGCCTGGACTGCTTTCAAGTCGAACCGGGCGGAAACCCGGACCTTTCCAGGCATCAGAATGTATTCATGCTCCCGCACATCGGTAGTGCGACACATGAGACCCGCGATGCCATGGGATTTCGTGCTCTTGACAATCTGGACGCTTTTTTCAGTGGCCAGCAACCCCAGGACAGGGTAGCCTGACCAGCCTCCCATTTTCGGCAAAGGAGCTACAATTTAACAAACCTTGCAACTGCCTCTTCCATACGTGCCAACCCTTCTGCAATTTCTGATTCACTGATATTGAGTGGTGGGGCCAATCGAAGTACGTTCGGGCCAGCCACCAAAGCTAATAAGCCGGATTCATTACAAAGAGTCATTAGGTCCCTTGCCTTGTCCTGATACGGTTCCATTAGCACACAACCGAGCAACAGACCAATTCCGCGAATTTCCGTGAAAAGATGATAACGCTGACTGATGTTCTCGAGTCCAGCCATTAGTTGTCTACTTCGTTGCTCGACATTGTTCAGCATCTCGGGGGTGTTGATGATGTCTATAACCTTGCCGGCAACTGCACAGGCCATCGGATTACCGCCAAAAGTGCTTCCGTGAGTTCCTACCGCGAGGTGCTCAGCCACCCCATCAATGGTCAAGACAGCACTGATGGGAAAACCACACCCCAAGGCCTTGGCGGTGGTCAGAATATCCGGTACAACGCCAAGCTTCTCATGAAGATAGAGAGACCCGGATCGTCCCATGCCTGTCTGAACCTCATCAAAAACCAGCAATGCATTATAACGATCACAGCAAGTCCTGAGAGTATCCACAAACTCCCTGGTTGCCGGAATTACTCCACCTTCACCTTGACAGGGCTCGAGAATGACTGCACACACCCTGTCACCATGTTTTTCAAACCATTCGAGCACAGCATGGGAATGATTATAGGGAAGGTGTGAAATACCGGCAGGATTGGGGCCAAACCCCTGACTGTATTTTGATTGTCCCCCGACACTGACCGTGAAAAAGGTCCGACCGTGAAAAGCGTTTTCAAACGCCAGGATTTCATATTTGTCTCCGGCATGACGATCTTGAGCAACTCGACGAGCAAGTTTCAGTGCAGCCTCATTGGCTTCGGAGCCTGAATTTGCAAAAAACACCTTGTCAGCGAACGTCGCATCAATCAACTTGCGTGCCAGTTCGAGTGCCGGTTGATTGGTCAGGATGTTGCTAACATGCCAGAGTTTCCTGGCTTGGCCTGTCAATGCCTCCACCAGCTCGGAATTCGCATGACCTAATGCAGAAACAGCAATCCCTCCAGCAAAATCCAGATAGCGATTCCCCGCCTCATCCCACAACCAGGACCCCTGCCCATGTGCCGGGACCATGTTCAAGGGATCATAATTGGGCATCATTACCCGATCATGCAAATCTCTCCAGCGAGAAGTTTCGGCATCAGGTTGGCTTTCGGTGATAGACAGTTCAATCGACATTCGAGATTCAATGCGGAAAAATGTGGAATTTTACACCTAACAATAGCACAATACCCGAAATTTCACACTAACACCTTCTGGAAAAACATGACACAAGATATCCCCGAACGCGAATCGATGGAAGTCGATGTCGTGATCGTCGGTGCAGGACCTGCTGGTCTTGCTACAGCCTGTCACCTCATGCAGCTCGCCACTAATAACGACAAGGAGTTGTCAGTGGTCGTACTCGAGAAAGGGTCGGAAGTAGGCGCACATATCCTATCCGGAGCCCTGTTTGAACCCAAGGCCCTGAACGAGTTGTTCCCCGACTGGAAAAACATGGGGGCACCACTCAATACGCCCGTCACCCGCGATGAAGTCTACATGTTCAGGAGCGAATCCAGGGCAACTCAAATGCCGAACTGGATGATTCCGAAACCTATGCACAACAAGGGCAACTACATCATCAGTCTGGGAGAACTGTGCCGATGGCTTGCTGAGCAGGCGGGAAATCTGGGCGCAGAAATTTTTCCCGGATTTCCGGCATCTGAAGTCCTATTTCATGAAGATGGCAGCATCAAGGGAGTTGCAACCGGAGAAATGGGAAGAGGAGCAGATGGACAAGTCAAGAATAACTATGAGCCCGGCATGGAACTTCATGCAAAAATCACTGTTTTTGCCGAAGGCTGTCGTGGTCATCTTGGAAAGCAGCTGATCCGCAAATTTGAACTGGACAAGTCAAGTCAAACCCAGCACTATGCGATTGGCATCAAGGAACTGTGGAAAATCGACCCGGATAAACACGATCCGGGACTGGTTGTTCACGGGGCCGGCTGGCCGCTGTCTGAAAACAGTGCCTCCGGGGGATCATTCCTGTACCATCTGGATAATCAGCTGGTATCGATGGGCCTGATTACCGACCTCAGTTACGACAACCCCTATATCAGCCCCTTTGATGAATTGCAGAGATTCAAGCATCATCCCGTTATCCGTCAATACCTTGAGGGGGGTGAGCGCATCGCCTATGGCGCAAGAGCAATTACCAAGGGCGGCATCAATGCCTTGCCCAAAATGACTCTACCCAATGGATTACTGATTGGGTGCGATGCGGGAACCCTTAACTTTTCCAAAATCAAGGGGTCACACACCGCCATGAAATGCGGGTTGCTGGCCGCAGAATCCGTATTTCGGACTCTTCAGGGCGAGGTGGAACTGGAAGATTTTGAACGACACTTCCGATCTTCGTGGCTTTATGAAGAGTTGTATCGGTCCCGAAATTTTGGTGCGGCAATCCACAGGTTCGGAACATGGATGGGAGGGGCCTACAATTATCTGGACCAGAACTGGTTTTCCGGAAAACTGCCATTCAAATTAACCGATCCGGTCCCCGACCATGAATCTCTTCAACATGCAGGAAAGGTTCAGCAAATCGAATACCCGAAACCGGACGGCAAACTCAGTTTTGACAAAACCTCTTCCGTGTTTCTTTCCAACACGAACCATGAAGAGGATCAACCGGTTCACCTCTGCCTGACCGAACCTTCCCGACCCGTGGAATGGAATCTCGCCAAATATGCAGGGCCGGAACAACGCTATTGCCCGGCCGGTGTTTACGAATTTGTAGACGATGGTGACAGCCAGAAACTGCAGATTAACGCACAAAACTGCGTACACTGCAAAACCTGCGATATCAAGGATCCGGGGGGGAATATCAACTGGGTTACGCCGGAAGGGACAGGAGGACCAAACTACGCCAACATGTAAAGATCGGCTAACCAACCCAGTTTCTGGCATTTTCAAACAGCTTTATCCAGGGACTGTATTTGCCCCAGCAATCTGGATGCCATGGATTCGAATTGGTTAGAAAAACCCGCTCGGGATGTGGCATCAAAATAGTAAAACGCCCATCTTGCGTGGTAAATCCCGTTGCCCCTTTCGGAGAACCATTGGGATTCAGGGGATAACGTTCGGTTGCGCATCCCCGACTGTCAACAAACCTCATGCACACCTGGTCTTGGTCTTCAAGCATGGTTCTGTCATACGTGCTTCGGTATTCCACCCTGCCTTCACCGTGAGATGTCGGTACTGGAATCATTGACCCTTTCATGCCTGTTGTCAGAATTGACTTCTCAGAGGCAATCTCGACCATGATGAAACGTGCCTCATATTGTTCGGAAGTATTTCTCGCAAAATCCGGCCAGTGCTCTGCTCCCGGAATGATGTCCCGGATGCAGGACAGCATCTGACATCCATTACACACCCCCAACCCAAACGTGTCACTTCTTGAAAAAAACGTCGCGAATTCCTCTTTCAGCATATCGTTATACAAAATCGACTTGCCCCATCCTGCACCTGCACCAAGTACATCTCCAAATGAAAATCCGCCACAGGCAGACAGGCCCTTGAATCCATCGAGCTTCACTCCTCCCAGAATATCGGTCATGGTTACATCATGAGGCGTAAAACCGACTGCTTCGAATGCTGCAGCCATCTCAAGGTGACCGTTAACGCCCTGTTCTCGCAAGATCGCAATCCTGGGTTTTTGAAGATTCAGGTATACAGGCTGGCAGGATTCAGCATCGTATTCAAAGGTCAAATCACAAAACAGTCCCGAGTCTTGCTTATCCGTTATGTTGATGTATTCCTGATCTGCACAAAAGGGATTATCACGCAATCTTTGCATCTGCCAGGAAGTACTTGACCAGGCTTGCCGACAAATGCTTCTTGATTGCGATAACAGTAATTTGCCACCCGCATAAATGTCCAGACGATCGCAGGAATTTGTAGTGCCGATTTCCATAACCTGATCTTCGATTCCGAATATGCGTGACCGATTACCGACTTCTGACAATGTGTCACTCTTGACTTGAATTACTGCCCCAAGTTCCTCACTGAATAGAAAGCCCGCATGATCGGCCTGTGCGTCTTTCAGATTGAGCGAAACCCCGCAACGTCCAGCAAACATCATTTCACAGACAGTCGCAATCAATCCACCATCTGAGCGATCATGATAAGCCAGCACAAGCTGATCCTCGATAAGCGACTGGATGAACCCGAAAAACCCCCGCAAAGATTCAGGGTTATCCAGGTCAGGAACCTCCCCACCCTGCTGTTTTGAAACCTCGGCCAGAATACTTCCTCCAAGACGGTTTTTCCCGTATCCCAGGTCAATCAGCAAAATTACCGTGCCTGATGCATCATTCACCAATTCAGGAGTGAGAGTAAGACCGACATCCCGGACTTGTGCAAACCCACTCACAATCAGTGACAGGGGAGCGATTACCTTGTTTTCCACTTTCCCGGAATCCTGCCATATGGTTCGCATGGACATCGAATCCTTGCCTACTGGAATGGAAACTCCAAGCTGCATGCAAACGTCCCGCGTGATTGTTCTGACTGTCTTGTACAAATCTGCATCGTGCCCGGAATCACCGGCTGCCACCATCCAGTTGGCGGAGAGCCGGATTTTCTCGATATTCCCAATGTCTGCTGCAACCAGATTGGTAATCGCTTCACCAATCGCCATTCGACCACTCGCCTGGGCATTGGTCACTGCCAATGGAGTGCGCTCTCCGATACCGATGGCCTGACCGGTATTTGAATGATAACCAGATGCTACAACACCCACATCCGCTACCGGGACTTGCCAGGGACCAATCATCTGGTCTCGCGCTATGAGTCCGGTTACCGTCCGATCGCCAATAGTGACGAGAAAGGTCTTGTCTGCAACTGTCGGGTGACTGAGTACTTGATCCAGCAGAACCTCGAGTGGCTTCGACCAGCTCGTCGGATTTGCGGGTATTGGGTTACCGCTCTCTACATCTCTCACGAAACGCGGTACAAAGTCAAAAATCGAACTCATGGGCAGATCAATCGGATTCAGCTCGTTTTCATACATTGAATCGGATACCACCAGCTGTCGGTCTGCCGTTGCTTCACCGACAACAGCATACGGACATCGTTCTCTCTGGCAGAATGACTCAAATTGATCGAGCCTGCCCTGTTCAATTGCCAATACATATCTCTCCTGGGATTCATTGCACCAGATTTGCATCGGTGACATTGATGGATCATCATTGGGAATCGCCCTCAGATCAAACACCCCGCCACAAAGGGAATCCTGTAGAAGTTCGGGCAATGCATTGCACAGCCCCCCTGCCCCTACATCATGAATGGCAAGAATCGGATTTTCGGACCCCAGATCGCAGCATGCATTGATGACTTCCTGACAACGTCTCTGCATTTCTGCATTTTCCCGCTGTACTGACGCCCAATCCATATTTTCGTTTGACCCTTCGGAAGCTGTGCTTGAAGCCGAGCCACCCCCAAGCCCTATCAACATGCCCGGCCCCCCCAAAACCACGATGGGAGAATGAGCCGGGATTTGCTGTTTTTGAATGGACTCGGAACCGATTCCACCTACCCCGCCCGCCAGCATGATCGGCTTGTGATAACCGTAACGTACATGTTCATCAGCGGTTTTGGACTCAAAAACCCGAAAATAACCGGAAATACAGGGCCGCCCGAATTCATTGTTGTATGTTGCGGCACCCACGGGTGCCTCCAGCATGATTTGCAGGGGACTCGCTATTCGATCGGGGCGGCTTTCCGGTAGTTCCCATGGACGAGGCATTTTCGGCAGACGGAGATGGGATACTGAAAAACCAATCAGGCCTGCTCGTGGGCGGCCCCCCCTGCCGGTAGCCGCCTCATCACGAATTTCACCACCGGAACCCGTTGCAGCACCCGGATATGGGGATATCGCTACCGGGTGATTGTGTGTTTCAACCTTGATCGTGAAATGCTGTAATTCCTCAACATATGTGTATATGCGATCAGAGTTTGTCGAGAGCCGGTGTATGCAGTCACCTTCAATAACTGCCGCATTGTCAGAGTATGCGGAAAGTGTTCCAGTGGCATTCGCTGCATGGGTCTGTCTGATCATTTCAAACAGGGTGTGTTTCATGCCTTGACCGTCAATCTGCCAGATTGAGTTGAATATCTTGTGGCGGCAATGCTCCGAGTTCACCTGCGCAAACATCATCAGTTCGGCATCCGTTGGGTTTCTTCCCAGTTTGCCGTACAGGTCGTATAGATAATCCAGCTCGATCGAACTCAGTGATAACCGGAACTCCTGATTGGCCTTGTTTAATGCTTTCCGGCCCCCCTCCAACAGGTCGACTATTGAAAGCGGGACCGGGACAGTTCGCTCGAACAGGGACTCGATTCCGGTTGTTCGGGCAAACAAGGATTGCGTCATGGGATCATGGACGATGTCTTTCAGAGAGTGCTGAACTGATTTGGACTGACTCGAATCTACATCGATCAATTGCCAGTAGGTTCCTCTTTCAACCCGTTTGACAGAGCGCAGTCCACAAAGCCGGAAAATATCCGTTGCCTTGCTTGACCATGGGGAGATCGTACCGACTCTCGGCATGACCAGAAAATCAAGGTGATCGTTCGCTGAATCAGGCAACGCAACATTCAACTCGGGATTCTGGACCCCGAGCAATGCGCCAATTATTTCCAGTTGCCGTGGATCAGGTTCTTCCTCAAGATCCAGAAAGTACACGAAGTGAACCTGAATATCCTTGCAGTGTCCGAAAGGTTCCCTGATTTTCCGAATAAGGCTGTTCAGACGAAACCGGGAAAGAACTTCACCCCCGATGAGCCACGAAATCATTTAGGGAAATACAGGATATCGTTCAAGTCACTTCTGCGGTTCGCATCGCACTTCGTACCTGATCAAAATAAACACTGGACAACGGTACTAGCGGCAAACGAATTCCGTCAGTTATTTTTTCCATTTGCCGTAACGCCCATTTCACTGGAATAGGGTTGGCTTCAACAAACAGTGATTCATGTAATGGATCAAGCTGGGCATTGAGTCTCTCTGCCTCTTCCATGTTTCCATTCAATGCAGCCCCGCACATCGCACTCATTTTGGCAGGAGCCACATTTGCGGTCACTGAAATGCACCCATCACCTCCTGCTTTCATCAAGGCCAGGGCTGTATCGTCATTACCGGAATAGACGGCAAACTGTTCCCCGCAGCGCTTCTTGAGATCGGCAACACGTGGAATATCCGAAGTCGCATCCTTAATGCCAATGATGTTCGGGAGCTCGGCCAGCCTTGCTACTGTATCATTGACCATATCGAGAGATGTTCGACTCGGGACGTTGTAGAGAATTTGCGGTATATCTACCTGCCTGGCAATACAGGAAAAATGCTTGATCAACCCATGCTGGGGCGGTTTGTTGTAGTAGGGCACTACCAACAGACAGGCCTCGACTCCACAACCGGCCGCACGTTCGGTCAACTCCACGGCTTCCGCTGTTGAATTTGCTCCGGTACCGGCAATGACCGGTATTCGTCCGGATGCGTATTCAACTGTTTTGCCTATCACTTCAATCTGCTCGTCAGCGGTCAGGGTGGCAGATTCTCCCGTGGTCCCGACCGAGATAATGGCCCGGGTTCCGCTTTCAACATGAAAATCGACCAGACCGGCCAGACTTTGAAAATCGATTGAACCATCACCATGCATGGGCGTAACCAGTGCAACAAGACTTCCTCTTAGCATTTCACCTTCCGATAATGAGACTGTGTGGAAAACGGAAATGGTACACCATTTCAAATTCGGGAACACGGTTTTGTGTTGCCGAATACACCATAAGAGCAGAAACGGTAAAACAGGTGGACTCCATCCCATGAGAATGTCGGGCGCAAGGAATCACGTTATAATCGGATGGCAGCAGCATGACTTGTTTCCGCAATATCGCCTGATGCCTCATGACTGCATTTTCCGGGTTTGGGAAACCCTTGATTTATTGAAAATGAAAATTTCACAATGAAAGAAATCGGACTGCTTCTCTGTGATGATGTTGATTCGGATGCGCAGGCGCAATACGGGGATTACAGCAACATGTTCCAAATCGGCATCGACCCGGATTGTTCGTTGATCAACCTGGTGCCGATTCGCTGCTTTGACGGGGAACCCTTTCCCGAGGAACCGGACCATTTTGCGGGTTACGTGATTTCCGGTTCAAAGCATGCCGTCTATGATGACCTTCCATGGATAAGTGATCTGCTGCAATTCATTCGTGATTGCTGGAATTCAAAAACACGCATGATTGGTGTCTGTTTTGGTCATCAGGCAATGGCTCATGCACTTGGTGGACGTACGGAAAAATCGGCTTCCGGGTGGGGGTTTGGCATTCAGGGGGCAACCGTGCTGGAACGCCAAGCGTGGATGGTGGACTACCAAGCACTTGAAGGTGACAATTATAATCTTGTAGTAATCCACCAGGATCAGGTAGTCAAAATGCCGCCGATGTTCCGATCCATCGCCACCAGCGACTTCTGCCCGAACAGCATGATCGTTGCCGATACAACGATGTTGGGAGTTCAGGGACATCCTGAATTTTCAGCAGATTATTGCAGGCTTCGTGCAGATTATCGACATGAACACAAGTTGATAGATACGGAAGTTTATCAAGCGGCAGTGCAGTCGCTGGATGCACATTCGCTACATTCAAGAACCATTCTGAAGTGGATGCGGACATTCCTGCTGCTTCCACAGGTGCAATGAATCCCTGTCTGAAACCTGATCAGGATATGACTTGCTATTGGCCTTATCGCCCATCGACAATTTCAGGGCACCGCAACCTCGGAGAAACAGCAACATGATTGTGAAACAAATTTGGACCGGCAATGCCTATCGAAACTTCAACTATGTGGTCGCCTGCGAAGAGACGGGGGAGGCGCTTGCAATCGACCCACTGGACCATGAAAAATGCCTTGATCTTGCCCGTCAGGAAGGGTGGGATATTACCCAGATTCTGAACACTCATGAACATGATGATCATACCGGCGGAAATCGCCCCGTCATGGAAGCAACCGGGGCCAGGGTGCTGGCTCACCATGCGGCCGGCGCATCCATTCCAGAGATGAGCGTCGGCCTATCCGCTGGAGATATTGTCAAAGTTGGCAAAACCATCGAACTTGAAGCTCTTGATACACCTGGGCACACCATGAGTCACGTGTGCTTGCTCTCTCATACCGAAATTCCGGGACTGTTTTGTGGTGATACGCTGTTTAATGCGGGAGCTGGCAACTGCCATAATGGTGGTCACCCTGCCGAGCTATATGAAACATTTGCCGGGCAGTTGATGAAACTGCCCGATACAACCCTGATTTATCCGGGTCACGATTACCTGCATAATAATCTGCAGTTTACCCTTGACCGAGAACCCGGTAATGCCCGAGCGCAAGACCTCCTTGATGACACCTTTGATCAGGACCCGGCAGAGGCGATGATTACCTCTCTTTCTCTCGAAAAAGAGGTCAACACCTTTTTCCGACTGGGCAATCCGGAAGTGATTGAACAACTGATCCTGAAGTTTCCGGAAATCGGGACCAGCCCCGACCCGAAGACCATATTCATGAAATTACGGGAACTGAGAAACAGCTGGTAGGAACGAATGCTCAACCGCGACCGGTAGACCCGAACCCTCCGTCTCCTCGGTCTGAGACGGCGAACTCGTCAACAATCTGAAAATCGGCGTGAATGACCGGAACCAGTACCATCTGGGCTATCCGGTCCCCGGGCTGAATAGTAAACAGCCGGGTTGATCGGTTCCAGCATGATACGAACAGTTGTCCCTGGTAGTCCGAGTCAATTAAACCTACCAGATTGCCAAGGACGATACCGTGCCTGTGACCTAACCCTGATCGTGGCACCAGTACTGCAGCTACTTCAGGGTCTTCGATATGAATCGCTATTCCGGTTGGAATCAGTTCAGACTGTCCAGGTTCAAGTTCCAGTGGACCGTCAATGCATGCCCGAAGATCAACTCCTGCGGAACCCTGGGTTGCATACGTAGGCAATCCGAATTCCGAGCGGATCCTAGGGTCCAGAATCTTCACTTCAATTTTCTTCACAATGGCAAGTCACCCGTTTCTGGTTGCAGGAAGATCAGCCTCTGCCGGTTCATTGCTTTTTCCACAAGGAGACTGCTATCTCAAGGATTTTTACCGACAGCCCATATTTGTCGTTTCGATCAATCGACATGGATTTGTCGTGGGTATGTACGGTAACCGTATTATAGTCATTACCAAATGCACCCTCTTTTCCAGCCACGTTGTTGGCAACAATCATGTTGACTTTCTTGCTGACAAGTTTTGATCTTGCATGCTGGTCAATACGTTCGGTTTCTGCTGCAAACCCGACCGTGAATGGCGGGTTTTCGATCTCAGCCACCGATCTCAGAATATCGGGAGTCCTGATCAACTTGAGTTCCATCGAATCCCTGTCCTTCTTGATTTTGTTCTCTGCACTCAAGACAGGACGATAGTCACTCACGGCGGCAACACCGATGAACATGTCAGTATTGCCGATATGCTCCTGTACCCTGTCAAGCATATCCTGGGCAGACACCACGTCAATACGCTCGACACCGGAAGGAGTCTCAAGTGCAACCGGCCCGCTGATCAGGGTTACTTCGGCACCGAAGTCTCTCGCTGCTTCGGCAAGCGCAAATCCCATTTTCCCCGAACTCCGGTTGGTAATTCCGCGCACAGGATCAATCGCTTCCCACGTCGGTCCGGCAGTCAGAGTAATACACGCGCCAGTGAGTAATTTTGGCACGCCATCGCCCAGCAATTCCCGGGCGATCTCATCCGGTTCGCTCATACGGCCAAGACCCACCTCCCCACAAGCCTGGCCGCCTTCAGCCGGGCCAATAATGCGCACCCCTCGCCGCCTGAGCGTCTGGAGATTGTCCTGAGTTGCCGGATTCTGCCACATTTGTCGATTCATGGCAGGGGCCACGGCAATTTCGGCTTCCGAGGCCAGAATCAACGAGGTTAACAGGTCATCTGCCTTCCCGTTCGCCATGCTGGCAATAAAATTGGCTGTTCCAGGAGCAATCACCATGATCTCGGCCCATCTTGCAAGCTCGATATGGCCCATACCTGACTCCGCTTCAGCATCAAGCAGACATCGATGCACGGGATGTCCACTGACTGCCTGAAGGGTCAGAGGGGTAATGAACTCACAGGCTGCTTCGGTCATCACCACCCGTACATCACCTCCCCTGTCCATCAACCGGCGTACCAGGTCTGGTGACTTGTAGGCTGCAATACCGCCCGTTATTCCAACTAAAACCCGCCTGTTTTTACGCATCCTGAATATTTGAGCAAATAGGCATTCGAGTGTAACCTAATTCAATGGAGATAGACTGTCTCTTGTCATTTAATGGATATAATCGCAACTTTACGCTGAAGCTGAACTGAAGGGTAATTCATGAAATCCAGAGAGAGAAGACAAGGGATCACGCTGGTACATACTGGTGAGGGCAAGGGCAAGTCATCAAGTGGCTTTGGGGTGGTGTTTCGAGCTGCCGGCTGGGGACTCGACATCTGCGTAATCCAGTATATCAAGGGCAAATGGAAAACCGGCGAGCGTCAGGCTGCAAGCCGCTTCGACAATATCGAATGGCATGCGCTTGGAGATGGCTTTACCTGGGATACGAAAAACCCGGAACAGGACATTAAGACCAGTCGCAGTATCTGGGAATTCAGCAAGGAACAGATTCTTTCTGAAAAATACGATCTGGTAATGCTGGACGAGATCAATTACTGCAGTGGCTATGGCTGGATATCCGGTGCCGAGATTGCGGATTTTATTGTTAACGACAAGCCCAAATGGCTACACCTGATCCTCACCGGTCGAAACGCCCCGAAAGAAGTAATTGAAGCGGCTGATACCGTTTCCGAGATGACCAAAATCAAGCATGCTTTTGAAAAGGGCATCAAGGCTGTCCAGGGCGTCGAGTTCTGACTGCAGGAAATCGAGGCCTGCATGCATTACCTTGCAACCTACCCTGTTTTATTGAAAATATCCGGCATATGGCAGTAACACCCAAACCATACTCTATCTTCAGTCTCGCCCGTAATGCTCTCAACTATCATCAGGGCTGGCAGAGGGCCTGGCGCGATGCCGAACCAAAACGTCACTATGAAGTGGTGATCATCGGGGGCGGCGGGCATGGTCTGGCTACTGCCTATTACCTTGCCAGGGAATGCGGTATTCGGGATGTTGCGGTAGTCGAAAAGGGCTGGCTGGGTGGCGGCAATACCGGGCGCAACACCACCATTGTTCGTTCCAATTACCTGTGGGACGAATCGGCTGGACTCTACGAACATGCAATGAAGCTCTGGGAAGGACTCAGCGCCGACCTGAACTACAATGTCATGTTCTCGCAAAGAGGATTACTGCATCTGGCACATTCTGTGCATGACATGCAGGAAATCGGGCGGCGTGGCAATGCCATCTACCTGAATGGAATCGACTCGGAGTTTGTGACACCTCAACAGGTCAGGGAGATGGTTCCATTCATCAATCTGGATTGTCGTTATCCGGTGCATGGTGCCCTCCTCCAGAAACGTGGCGGCACTGCAAGGCATGATGCGGTGGCCTGGGGCTATGCCAGGGCAGCAGATAATCTAGGCGTCGATATCATCCAGAACTGTGAGGTAACCGGATTTCAGATCGAAGACAACACCGTCAAGGGGGTCGAAACTACACGCGGCAGAATCGGAGCGAAAAAAATTGGTTGCGTGGTGGCCGGACACTGTAGTGTACTTGCCGAGATGGCTGGTTTTCGGCTTCCCATTGAATCATTCCCACTGCAGGCACTGGTCTCCGAACCGGTGAAACCGGTTCTCGATTGTGTCGTAATGTCCGGTGCCATCCATGCCTATATCAGTCAATCCGACAAGGGCGAACTGGTGATCGGTGCAGGATCCGATGCATATCTGTCCTATTCCCAGCGTGGAGGCTTCGACATTATCGAACACACCGTAGGATCAATAGTCGAGCTCTACCCCATCTTCTCGAGATTGAAAATGCTCAGGCAATGGGGCGGAATTGTCGATGTAACCGTTGACCGTTCACCATTGATTTCGAAAACCCCGGTCAACAACCTGTTTTTCAATTGCGGTTGGGGAACCGGAGGATTCAAGGCCACCCCGGGTTCCGGTCATGTTTTTGCCCACTCGATCAAGGCAGGAGACATGCATCCAATCGCCGAGCCTTTTTCGATTAACCGGTTCAATACCGGAGCCCTGATTGACGAGGGGGCCGCAGCAGCGGTAGCACACTGATGTTGTTGATCAAGTGCCCATGGTGCGGCTATCGAGACCAGAGCGAATTTTCGGCTCAGGGTGAAGCGCATATCGAACGTCCCGAAAACCCCCATGATCTGGACGAGGAACAATGGGGTGATTACCTGTTCTTTCGCAAGAACCCAAAAGGTGTTCATTATGAGCGCTGGGTTCATGTCCACGGTTGTCGACGCTGGTTTAACGTGATTCGCAACACCGCAACCGACCATATTCATGCCACATACCGCCCGGGCGACCCCATACCCGCATTGTCAGATGAAGAAACAGATCAACCGGCTTGAGCATGATGCGCGACTGAATCGCAGAAAGTCGATCCGCTTCTGGTTCGACAACCGGGTCTATGAAGGCTATGAAGGCGATACACTGGCTTCCGCATTGCTGGCCAATGGGGTTCATCTGGTTGGCCGGAGTTTCAAGTATCACCGCCCCCGAGGCATTTACACCGCAGGTTCTGAAGAACCGAACGCACTGGTTCAGCTCGAGGAAAAAGCCTATACCGAACCCAACCGAAGAGCTACTGAAGTCGAAATCTATGAGGGGTTGATCGCCCATTCCCAGAATTGCTGGCCTTCATGCAGACTTGACTTCGGTATAGTGAATTCGTGGTTCTCCCGTATCCTGCCTGCCGGTTTCTATTACAAGACCTTCATGTGGCCGGCCTCATTCTGGATGACCTATGAGAAATACATCAGGAAAGCTGCCGGACTTGGACGCTCGCCAACCGAACCCGATCCGCATTTTTACGACAAGACCCATGCCCATTGCGACGTTCTGGTGATTGGAGGGGGTCCTGCAGGAATTCAGGCTGCGATTGCCTCAGGTCAAACCGGCTGTCGGGTGATTCTGGCTGACGAGAAGTCCGAATTCGGGGGCATGCTGCTAAGCGAAAACATTCTGATCAACGGCATACCGTGCCACGAGTGGATCGAGTCCAGGATTGCCAAGCTGAAAGCCATGTCGAATGTCGTGTTACTGAACCGCACTACCGTGACCGGCTACTATGACTATAATTTTCTGGTGGCCAATCAGCGTGTGAGCGAACATCTTGGACCTCGAATTTCGGTCAATTCACCCAAGGAACGTTTGTGGAAGATTCGTGCCAAACAGGTAGTCATGGCAACCGGGGCGATCGAACGACCACTGGTTTTTGCGGACAATGATCGTCCAGGCATCATGCTGGCGGGTGCGATACGTACCTATATCAATCGCTATTCCACGCTTCCGGGAAAAAACTGTGTTGTCCTGACCAACAACGATTCAGCCTACCATGCCGCACTGGATATTGCGGATGAAGATGGTCAGGTCAGCATCATTGACATTCGAACCAGTCCCTCTGGTGCCATGGTCGATTCTGCAGTCAGTCGTGGCATTCGAATCCTTGCAAACAGCACCATTACCGGTGTGGGTTATTCCAGAGGCCAACTTCGCTACCTCGAAGTAATGGAACTGTCCGAAAATGGACTGGAAGTCGTCGGGAAAAAACAGAAACTGCCCTGCGATCTGGTTGGCATATCCGGTGGCTGGAATCCAACCATTCATCTGTTCAGTCAATCCAGGGGAAAACTCAGGTTTGACGAGACTCATCACTGCTTTTTGGCTGACCAGCCATCACAAAACAACCCGGTAATTCTCGCTGGCTCCTGCCAGGCAACCTGGTTCTCCAAGGAGTGCATGGAAGAAGGGCATGCAGCCGGTTGTAAAGCCGCAAGGCGTGCCGGCTTCAATGCCGACCAGGAATTTGATGGAGTTAAAACCGGCCAACTGGAGTACTCTCCTCAGAGGCCACTTTGGGTCCTGCCGACCAGTCATCCAATCGGTCAGGGAAAGACAAGGCATTTTCATGAACTACATAACGATGCGACCATTGGAGATATTCATCTTGCGGTGAGAGAGGGCTATGAATCGGTTGAACATCTCAAGAGATATACCACAACCGGCATGGGTACGGATCAGGGCAAGACCTCAAATCTCAATGCCCTGACTGCCCTGTCCGAAATAAGGAACCTGTCTGTTCCTGACCTCGGTGTTACAACATTCAGGCCACCGTATACACCGCTGACCATGGGGTCGATTGTTGGACATGATTGTGGTGAACTATTTGTTCAAAAGCGCAAGACTCCCATGCATCCATGGCATGATCAGGCCCATGCCGTTTATGAGGACGTTGGCGACTGGAAACGGCCGCGATACTTTTCGCTGGGGAATGAGACTATGCATGCCGCGGTTCAACGCGAATGCCGTCAGGTCCGGCAAACCGGCGGATTGCTGGATGCTTCGACCCTCGGCAAGATCGACCTGCAGGGCAAGGACACAAGATGGCTCCTCAACATGTTGTACACCAATGCGTGGGACAAACTCGAAATCGGCCGGTGTCGATATGGTCTAATGCTAAATGAGCATGGCATGATTTTTGATGACGGAGTCACGACCCGGATTGGTGAAAACCATTATCACATGACCACCACCACTGGCGGTGCTGCCCGTGTCATGAACTGGATTGAGGAGTGGTTACAGACCGAATGGCCGAATCTGGAGGTCTATGCAACGAGTGTTACCGAGCAATGGGCGGTCGCTTCCTTAAGCGGACCGAAGGCAGCAGAAGTATTGCGGGAATTGACCGATATCCCGCTTGACGAGGAGTCATTTCCGTTTATGTCCATGCGTAACGGTCAGGTCGCGGATATTCCTGCACGAGTGTTTCGAATCAGTTTTACCGGTGAATTGTCATATGAGATCAATGTCCCGGCGCGGTACGGTCTTGCGTTATGGGAACAACTGATGGAAACCGGACGCAAATTCGATATTTGCCCCTATGGAACAGAATCGATGCATGTACTGCGTGCTGAAAAGGGCTTCATTATTGTTGGACAAGATACCGATGGAACCGTGACTCCGATGGATCTCGGAATGGACTGGATCGTATCCAGGAAAAAACAGGATTTTCTGGGGAAACGCTCTTTTGACCGAACCGATACATCGCGCCCTGGGCGCAAGCAGCTTGTTGGACTGCTGACTGAAGACCCCGAATTTGTCTTGCCGGAAGGAGCACATGTAGTATCAGAACTGAAGAGTAGTCCACCGATGGATATGCTGGGACATATTACTTCGAGTTACAGGAGTCCGAATGCCGGGCGTTCCATTGCCATGGCTTTGCTCAAGGATGGATTCAATCGAAAAGGGCAGACACTGAATGTCCCGATCATGAATGGAACAAGTCAACGCGTTACCGTGACTGACCCTGTATTCCTGACCGGCAATGACTGACTTGTTGACACCATGACAACTTCTCCACTTTGGGACCGTCCTTCAATCAATGGCAGGAACACCTTGACCGAGTTGCCGATTTGCGGAAAGGTCAATATTCGTGGTTCAGCCGATAATACCCATTTTACAGGCTCGACTGCCCAGGCTTTTGGTCTTGCTCTGCCACTTGAGCCAAATACACTCACTAGATTGGGGAATGCAATCTGTTACTGGCTCGGACCTGATGAATGGCTGTTGCATTGCCCGATTGAGGAGGTAGATTCCCTGATTGAATCGGCCCGCTCAAGACTTGACAGAATTCACCATGCCCTGGTTGATGTCTCGGACTACTATACGGTGCTTCGGCTGGATGGTCCCGACTCGGAAGGGTTGCTCAACAAGGGCTGCCCACTTGACCTTCATCTCAGCCAGTTTCCGGTGGAGACTTGTGCCCAGACGCGTCTGGGAAACGCAAGTATCCTTTTGGATCGCAGGGGCAAGGCCCCCTTTTTCGATATTCAGGTAAGGTGGAGCCATGCCGAATATGTCTGGGACTATCTTGACAGTGCCATGAAGACTCTTTGAAATTTCGCCTGGTATCCAGCCTGGCGGATTCAGGATGTCACTCATAAATGTCTGGCCCGGACCGGGCCATCGCGTTTTTTGTTTTTTTCGAGTTGGTGAGCGAATTCTTCATTAACTGGCTTAATACGGTACTTGCCCTGTACCAGAACTTTCGATTCTTCCCTGGATTTCATTATTCGATATTCAATTCTCTGTTCTGCGGTCAATCCATTCCTTCCCCAGAACAACCAGCCAAAAAGAACCCCAATGGCAAAGGCAAGGAGTATCCAGAACCAGATTTCAAGCATTACGTAAATCATGGTATTATTCTACATCGGATGTATGGAATTTGGCTTGCTTCCCACCCTTCGAGCCTTGTTTGAGGCTTCTTTTGATACCTCGAGTTTCGATTCGGAATCGAGATTCGTTAACCATTCGGTTTCGCCATTTGCATGTCGGGCGACCGGCCTGCCGTCAAGAAACAGCAGTCTGGCCTTGCGATTCATCGGCACCCGGTTCACGGGAATTACGATGCCGGTCAGATTGAGTGGATCACAGGTATTGATCGAATGCACTCGCTCAACCTGGCTTGAGTCGCAGCGCTTCAAGAGACCTGCTGCTTCAGAAAGCGCAAACTGTTCTCCGGCAAATCCATTTACAAACCGCCCACCCTGAACCTCTCCTTTTGCCTCCATGCGCCTCAGGCAATACAGCATATCACGCCATGGCGGGCAGGATGACTCCTGATCAAGAAGTCGTCGGAATATTACCCCATATCTTCTCAACAGGCATTTTGCAATGTATTCAACACTGTCCCAGCGAGTCCCTGACCGAGGGGTATCAGGCTCAAGCAATTGATTTCTTCGGTCTGGCCTGTTCAGCAAAGACCAGCGCCCTGCCCCATCGTCCCGTGGATTCGCCGACCATCGACTTCGTTTCCTCCCTTTCGACAGGGATTTTCCATACAGGCTTCGCATACCCTCAAAATTGTCATTCACTACGAGTCCTGATCCAACCAGTTCGGACAATCCATTTCTAACTTCACTGGCCACCCACCCGCCCTGATCGACCAAATCCTCAAAAAACTGGGCACCGCCATTTTTCAGCAACTCCATCAATCGACGAGCTGGCCAGGATAAACCATCCATGTCGCATGAGTCGCATCTTGAGTGGGCAAGCCAGTGTCCGAGTGCACTTCGCGGAACAAATGCAACTGGAGAGAGGTGATTTGAACTCCTGGGTCGACAGTGTCCGGGTACGTTCAGTCGGGTCCAGACGATGCGCCCGGTACTACAGAGCATGTCCAGTGTTTGTGAAGAGTAGTTGCCAAGTCGATCGGGGATGATTGCTTCTTCCCACACGATGGCCGGTAATTCAACGCCTTCCAGTTGTGCAAGAACTTCCATCAAACCTTCTGGCTCTGCCCGCAGGCGCCTGGCTTCATTGCTCAACCCTTGCCATTCAAAAAGAAATTTCATGAACGTATTGATGGAAACGGGTGATACGCGTTTCCGCCTTGATTTGATCGAACGCTGTCGAATCCGCCATAAAAGCCCGCGTTCGCACCACTGCTGCAGATCCTGTGGCTGCTGCCCGGATTGATCAAATACCCCGCGCATGGCGAACCCGCTTTGCTCAAGACTGACAAGAGAACGGGTTATGTCCGTATCTGGAACATCGAGAAACTCCGCCAGATCCTGTTCATTGGTCGGACCGATACCTTGCATGCGCAGCTTCAGCAACTCGACCATTGCCTGGTCCCGATCAATCTTCTCCCTCTCTCCGGCAGATTGAACTGGCGTGGATTTCCTGAGATCGGGATGAACCAGTTCCCAATACGCAAGTCGTTCAGCCGCCACCCACACTTGAGACGATGGGGTCATGACCTGACAAGCCCGACCTGCCTTGACCAGACTGTTCAGTAGTTCGATCGAGAAACAGGATTCTGCCTCCTTACTCATGATGCCACCCAGAACCAGCAAGGCATCATGACATTCATCCATATTTTCAGCATGAGGCCATATCTCTTCCCGAATTTCACGAATGACATTTTCGTCAAGATTCCCAAGGGCTACTGCATCTTCAGGAGTGTTCAGGACCTGGCTTCGCACCAGCCGGGTGCGCCGTTCCTCGGCTGGAGTATCATCCAGGAACGCATAATTTCGAGCCGACAATATTTCTTCGGCTAGTGGCGAAGGTGCCGCAAGGTCTTTGCAGACCAGATTCAGGGTACCGCTCTCCAATCGTTCAAGAATCTTTTTTAGGCCCGGCATATCCATCAAGTCGTGCAGACAGTCGTACATGGTCTGACGAATCAGGGGATGATCGGGTATCTCCCGCTTGCCGGCTATGTTTTCCGCACAGGCAAGGTGATCCGGAAACACCAAGGAGGCCAAATCCTCTGCATTGCTCCTCTGGAATTGCGGAGGTGTTTTTGACCCGCCCGAAAATCGCTTGACAGCCAGGGCAATTGATGCGCTCCATCGCCACCGGGTCGCAAAGAATGGCGTATCCAGAATGGCCTGACTGAGCACATCGGCGATGTTCCCGGAGGAAACATATCGCACGGGCTCGTCTATTGGAAAACTGTGGGTTGGGCCAAGCGAAAGAATGATCGCATCTTCGAGTGCAGCGGCCTGAAGTTCAAAATTGAACTTGCGGCAAAACCGCTTGCGAAGCGCAAGCCCCCAGGCACGATTGATGCGAATTCCGAAAGATGAGTGAATCACCAGATGTTGATCGCCTGCTTCATCGAAAAACCGTTCAAAGATTACCGTATTGTCATCCGGCAATGCACCAAGTGCTGATTTGGAGGTGGCGAGATAGTCGACAAGTTGTGAGGAAACACTGTCTACCAGAGCATACTGCTGTTCGACATGCCGTATGGCATCAGAAAGATCACCGGTCAATAAATCACTGATTCGTGTTCTGACTCTGCACACTGAATGGCTGACAACATCGGTTCTACCCGGAGCTTCTCCGAACCAAAAGGGAATTGTAGGAGGCTGTCCTCTGGCATCCCGGACATGCACTTTTCCAGATTCAACTCTTTCTATGCGATACGATGTATTTCCGAGTTGAAAAATGTCTCCGGCCATGGATTCGAAGGAAAAATCCTCGTTCAATGATCCAATCACCAGATTTTCGGGATGCAAAACGACATCGTAGTCAAACAGGTCCGGAATGGTCCCGCCATTGGTAATTGCGGTCAGTGCTGCTGACTTCCGGGGCCGGACTTGACCGTTTACTGCATCCAGATGGAGGTATGCTGAATGTCTGCCACGTCGCCCTGCAAACCCCTCGGATAACATTCGAACGACTTCATGGAATTCCCGGTATTCCAGAGTTTCAAATGGCACGGCCCTGACCAGCATCTGAAACAAGTCATCGAGACTTCTTTCTCCAGCCGATATTTCGGCAACGACCTGTTGGGCCAGTACATCAAGCGGTTTTGGATATATTGACAAGTGGTCCAGCTCGTCTTGATTGATACAATCGATCAAACCGATACATTCAACCAAGTCGTCTCGAGAAGTTGGAAACAAACATCCCTTTGGCGTATGGCCAAGGCTGTGGCCAGAGCGCCCGACTCGTTGTAACAGGTTTGATACCGCACGGGGGGACCCGATCTGACAGACCAGGTCCACATCACCGATATCGATGCCAAGTTCAAGCGAGGCGGTGGCAACGATTGCCTTCAGCGCTCCGGATTTGAGCTGCTGTTCAGCCATGAGTCGATGCTCCTTGGCGAGACTGCCATGGTGAGATGTAACTGCATCATCGCCGATTCGCTGACCAAGCGCCTTGGCTACTCTTTCGGCAAGTCTGCGGGTGTTTACAAAGATCAGGGTTGTGGTGTGTCGATTGATCAAGTCCTCGAGTATCGAATGGATTTCTTCCCAGGCCTCGGCTGACATTACTGCGGTGAGCGGGATGCCGGGCACGCAAATCCGAATATCACGATCGCGCTGATGTCCGCTATCGATAATTTGACACGAAATATTTTCACGGTTGCCGACAAGAAACCGTGCTGCCAGTTCGATTGGATGTTGAGTGGCTGTCAAGCCAATTCTGAGCAGTGGTTTTTCGCATAGATACTCAAGACGTTCAATAGAGATACTAAGGTGGGCGCCGCGTTTCGAGCCAACCATAGTGTGGATTTCATCGATGATCAGGGTTTCGGCAGTGGAGAGCATTTGCCGACCCGATTTGGAGGTGAGCAGGATATACAGTGATTCGGGGGTAGTAACCAGAATATGAGGCGGGGCCTTGATCATTTTCGCCCGTTCTCCCGAAGTCGTATCCCCGGTTCTCACTGCGGCGGTTATCTGAGGCAGTACGAGGTCTTCATGCTGATTCAACACCTTCAGCTTCTCTTCGATCCCACGTAGTGGCACCTGTAAATTACGCTGAATGTCGTTTGAAAGCGACTTCAGTGGTGAGATATATATCACGCTGGTCTGCGATGGGAGTATTCCCTGCTCAGCCTGGCGAACGAGGCCATCAATAGCAACCATGAAAGCGGCAAGGGTCTTGCCCGACCCTGTTGGTGCAGAAACCAGGGCATGCCCTTCGGAAGCGATGGCTTGCCATGCGTCCAGTTGTGTCTGGGTTGGTTTTGGGAAGGATTGTTTGAACCAGGCTTCTACCGCAGGGTGGAAATTGCTCATGACTCGATCAGGTTGACCATCCACTGCCTGTAAGTGGGGTCGTCTCACCTCTTTTTTTCAACTGGGCAGATACGAAGTCTTTCGGCGATTCCCCTGCCGTATGATGAAAGACCGTGAACAGTAAATTTCAATTCGCACTTCATATCCGACTTAATCCCATGAAAGTCGCCTTCAGCAACCCGATACTTAATACCAGTAGCATCGTTTTTTTCTGCCTACCACTCATACTCTGAATTGTAGTTGTAGCATTCGGCCAATATCCATTAGCCAAGACAATGAACTCATGCACCGAATCGTATTTGCAGGTTTTTCCTTGCCTGTTGCAGTCCATTGATTGACCGAAATGATACCACTGAAAGCCAGAGTAGGGATGAAGATTTAAAACTGTTTTCGAGGTTTTGGTTACAGTAATCTTGAGGTACCATGAAACTCCCAGGCAATCTTCCCATGTTCAGTATCTCAGGATATCGTCCAGTGTGAAAGTCCTGAACTGGCACACTGATACAGGCTTCGATATAATTGAAATTTCAAGAGTTTCGAATTATCCGGATTTCTCACTCACACAATATCAATCAAGGAGTCAAATCATGACTGAGCGCGTAGCTGTTATCGGCGCAGGACCCAGCGGTCTGGCGCAACTTCGGGCATTTCAATCTGCCAAAAGCAAGGGGGAAGACATTCCTGAAATTGTCTGTTTTGAAAAACAGCAGAACTGGGGAGGGCTGTGGAATTATAGCTGGAGAACCGGGCTTGATCAATTTGGTGATCCCGTGCATTGGGGAATGTACCGGTATCTGTGGTCGAATGGTCCAAAGGAAGGACTGGAGTTTGCAGACTACTCTTTCGAAGAGCACTTCGGAAAGCCAATCGCTTCCTATCCACCGCGTGCAGTGCTATATGACTATATTGAAGGCCGTGTCAAAAAAGCCGGGGTTCGGGACTGGATTCGGTTCAATTCAACCGTACGTCGAGTTAGCCATGATGATGCAGGCGGTAAATTCACCGTGCTTGTTCACGACAATGAAGAAGACCGGGACTATTCTGAAGAGTTTGATTACGTGGTCGTCGCATCCGGACACTTCTCGACTCCCAACGTTCCGGAATTCGAGGGGTTTAATACCTTCAACGGACGTATTCTGCACGCTCATGATTTCAGGGATGCGCTCGAATTCAAGGATCAGGATATCCTGATTATTGGCACCTCATATTCTGCTGAAGATATTGGTTCCCAGTGCTGGAAGTATGGGTGTCGATCCGTTACCGTATCTCATCGGACTGCTCCGATGGGGTACAAGTGGCCAGAAAACTGGAAAGAGGTACCCCTGTTGCAAAAAGTCGAGAAAAACACTGCAACCTTTATTGATGGTTCAACTGTTGATGTTCAAGCCATTATTCTGTGCACGGGATATCTTCATCATTTTCCGTTTATCGATGAAGAACTGCGTCTCAGAACCAATAACCGACTGTACCCGGTCAACCTCTACAACGGTGTAGTCTGGACCGGAAATCCAAGACTCTTCTACCTCGGCATGCAGGATCAATGGTATACCTTCAACATGTTCGATGCCCAGGCCTGGTATGCGCGGGATTTGATGCTGGGGAAACTGAATGTACCCGACCAAAATGAAATGGAAAGCGACATAGAGAAATGGCGTGAGGAGGAAGACAGCATTGCGGACGACTATGGTGCCATCGAGTATCAGGGGCGATATACCAGGCATTTGATGGACATGACCGATTATCCGCCGTTTAATATCGAAGCCTCAAACCAGGCGTTCTTCGAATGGAAAAAACATAAAAAGCAGAACATCATGACCTTTCGGGATAATGGTTATGTATCGCCCTTGACCGGAAATCGGGCACCGGCTCATCATACCTCCTGGATTAATGCACTAGATGATTCGATGGAAAGTTATTTGCAAACCGAATGAAGCGGAATATCTGGAACATGAAGCAAGGAAAGATCTGAGATGGAAACGTTCCATGCAAATTCAGCTCATGATCAAGATTGCAACAAGCATCATGATTCAGTCGAGGATAACAACCATTGACATGAAAATCGGGCGATGAGCAGGACCTTTGCAACCATCCGTTAGATTTTTTATCGACTGTACTAATGGGAGGCACCACTATCTTGACCGGAAACTCCTTACTTCAAGCGATGCAATAGTTCTGCCGTGACTTTGCAAGAATGATATTATTTGACAATGATTTTTTGAGTAGTAATCTGTTATGACTGCTGATGTTGCAATTGTACCGTCGGTCAATTCGACCGGAAGCGGGCGCCGCATCGCCAAGCGTCGTTCCAAAAAAATGATTGCTTTTGGATGGTACGGTGGAAAGTTTTCTCATTTGAATTTTCTGTTGCCACTAATCCCGAGCGATGCAAAGCATTTTTGCGATGTGTTTGGCGGGTCTGCTGCAGTGCTGCTTAATTTAGAACCCTATATGGTCGAAACTTATAACGACCTTGATTCGGAGCTTGTCAATTTTTTCGAGACACTACGAAATCAGGGATCGAAACTCATCAAGGCTATCGGCCTAACTCCATTTTCCAGAGAGGAGCTAGTACTTGCCTGTACTCCAGAACAAGGATTGTCCAAGCTGGAACGTGCCCGTCGTTTCTACATTAGAGCTAGACAAACCCGAACTGGACTGGCACAAACTAGCAGTCGAGGCCGTTGGGCACATTGCGTCCTTACGTCGCGTGCAGGCATGTCAGGGTCCGTATCTCGGTGGCTTGGATCTGTCGATGGACTTCCGGAGATCTCTCAACGACTTCAGAGAGTACAAATCGAGAATGCTCCAGCCATTGAAGTGATTCAGCGACACGACACTGCACATACAGTGTTCTATGTTGATCCCCCGTATGTTCATTCCGCACGGCGTGACTCTGTAGCGTACGGTTATGAAATGACTGACAAGGACCATGAAGTACTCGCTGATGTACTTAACGGGATTCGGGGACGCGTGGTGCTGTCCGGATATCGTACTGATCTCTATGACCGCCTTTACGAAAATTGGAGGCGTGTTGATGCCAAAGAGCAAAATTGCCTCTCTGTGCACAAATTGCGACAAGAGTCAGCTTGGCTCAATTTCTAGATGATGGAAAACACTGAAGCCCGTAAATGGCTAGATGGTGCTTGGGTACGCGTTTTAGAAGCAAGACTTGGCGAACCAGACTGCGAAATTGACCGACTAGTCAATTCCAAGCTGGTCTCAATCCGATATGCAATATTCACACAAATGCTCGGCAAGATTGCCAGCAACAAAAGAAGCTTATTAAGTTTGCAACTCGGTTCAGAACGTTCTCCAGGGTCATGGGATGCACGAAGTTTCTGCTCGCAGGTCATTGTACCGTGGGTGGCAGACAATCATGATGTTTTAGGCAAGAGTCCTGACCCTTATGTCAATAACCCTCTGCGACGAAAGAGACTGGATGAAGACACACACCAACTGCGTTACAAGGAAGAATGGGACGCTCTCGTGGCATTCTTGGCTCCTCTGGATGTGCTGGTCGAATCAAGCTTGAATCTGCGTTCATTCGTTGCTTGGAAAGTGCAGCTCGTCGTCTCGTAGCCCAGTCATTCGGATATCAGATCCCACTACGGGTCAGTCTGCCACAGATGATTCATGTTCTGGGAGCATTTCTTGCTGAAGCGAGCGGCGGGTTGCGTGCTTTGGTTGTGACTGTTGCGACAATGACCGTCCTAGGCAACGCTTTTTCGCTTTTCGAGAATGTCTTGTCACAGGGACTAAACGAAGCAGACTCTCTTTCGGGAGCGCCCGGCGATGTCATGTGCATAGATTCCAATGGCAACATAGTCTTGGCTATTGAAGTCAAAGATCGTGCCCTGACCTTGTCCGATGTCCGCAGTTCAACTCAAAAAGCCAGAGCATTGACCGATATTGAGTAATTTGTTATTTGCCTCTCCATGCATTCGAGAAGATGAACTGGACTCCATCCGTGAAAATATGGAAACAGCTTGGGCTTCTGGATTGAATATCAGCCAGATTGATATTATTGACTTGACAAATGCGGCATTCTCGCTGCTCCCTGAAGGATGTCGACCAAAACTATTACGTGAGATAGGGGCGGAGCTGGACAGAAGAGCAGACCACATACATCGTCGAGCATGGCATGATCTATTGTCTAATATTGGCGGACAAAACAAGCCATAACTGGGAAGACCAAGATTCAATGCCCCAACAACCGTCATCAACATCTACCTGATGTTGGCAAATATTTTACCTGCCATCAGAGTCTTTATTGGTGTACAGTGTTCACCAATCAAGCATTTTTTGACAGCATCAAGACCTGAAAAAAGTTTCCCTTACGTCCTCCCCATGCAGGAAACCGTTCGGTTGAAGTCACCCGCTCCACAAACTCGCTATGACACAGATGACGGCCACGGTCATCGAAAACCTCGTAAGCGGATACCGCACGAACAAACTCGTCAATTCTGGAATCAGGGGGAAAGAAAGGAACATGCACCGACAGATGTATGACCGGCAAGCATGGAGCCAGGTTTGAGAGCCCTTCACCAAGATTTACCTCTCCGCCCTCTATGTCGATCTTTACAAGATCAGGGTCCCAAATATTTTGTGATTCGATCAGCTGCTCAAGGGTAATGCTCGGTACAGTAAAATCCCGGCCTTCCCAACCACTTCGGCTGGAATCGACCGAGCCTTCCGGAAGCCCCATGGAAACCTCTCCTTCCTGATCTCCAACCGCGATGTTCAAAAAATCCAGTTGGCACATGTTTCCGGAGATGGAGTTCGCAATTTGTGAAAGTGCTGCAAAACTATCCGGATTGGGCTCAAGTGCCACCACATGGGAAGCCTGACACGACAATGCATAGATGACGGTCGGTCCAATCCAGGCACCGATATCAAGTACCAGCCCTCCCGGTTTTACAAACTGTCGATAGATTTGCTCAGTTCGACGCTCCCAGTCCCTACTATACCAATGCCAGAATTCGTGATCGGGAACTTCGAACTCCAACCCCTCGACAACAACCTTCCCAATGCCTTTCTTTCCCTGCCGATAAGCACGGTGCCAGGGTTCAGAGTAACCTGACCCTGGAATACATCGCGAATGATCTTTCCATTCACCGGGTTGACGGGTATTGAATTTCCTGGACTGTGACCGCCTGATATCGTTATTCACTTTCCTCACTCCTGCCCTGCCTATTTTTTCTATTCATGGAAAAGACGTGTGCAATATTCAATTGCAAATCGAGTTTTTTTCTATATCATCATTGTTTTTTCGCAATATACCTGATTAGGCTTATCTCTTGCCGTATTGGTAAACTACGAAATCCTCAATGAGAGAGACCATCGCATTGAACAATCCGAATTCCTCGGATAATCGGATTGTAATAAAATTGCTAGAATCAACCTAACTGGAAGCAAGTAACATGAAAGAACTGGACCAAACTCAAGTTTCCCATGAAGTATGGGGTATCGACAACGATTACACCCTACTGCATGATGTTCTGCTCGGGCATCCTGATCATTACCGTTGGCTGGATGCCGGCCCTATTATCCGCCGAACCTTGCAAAATCTGGAACACACCGGTGTGAAATTCAGTATTGAAACCGCAAAGGCACAACATGCCGAGATGGTGCAAATCTACGAGAGTTCAGGTGTCAATTGCCATTATCTGGACTCCGACGAAGTCCTGCACCGAAATTTCTTCGCACGTGACTCAAGCGCCATGACTCCATGGGGAGCCTTGATCTGCCATATGCAATTGAAATGCAGGCGCGCTGATTACGTCACCACGATAAAGTTCTACCAGGACAATAACATGCCAATCTGGAACTATGTAACAGCAGGCCACTTTGAGGGTGGAGATTTCGTGATACTGGAACCTGGATGTGTGTTGATTGGTTATTGCGGAGAGCGATCAGAGCAGGAAGGTGCTGAGCAAGTAGCCTCCTGGGTTCGAGAGCAGGGATGGGAAGCACGGGTAGCGCCGATATCCAGAGAATTTGTGCATATGGACGGACTGGTGGTTCCATTGGCCCCCAAGTTGCTGGTCGCCTGTCTGGACGCTTTGGAAGACTGGGTGGTGAAATGGCTTCGTTCAAAAGGTTTTGAGTTTGTTGATGTGGGTTATGCTGAAGCGAAGAATCTGGGGGTCAACCTCGTTGCCTTGGGAAATGATCGAGTCCTTTCGATGAAAAGCAGCCCAGACCTGAATGAAAAAATGCGTGCTCTGGGATTTGAGGTCTTCGATCCTGATATGTCCATGTTTACCTTGGGCGGGGGTGGTGTTCATTGCCTGAGTCAGGCATTAAGACGGGATCCGGGATGATAACGAAAGTCCATCTTTCTCTTTGTATGCAAAACCCTACACTCTTATGGAAGTGTCGCTATACGCCGGGATCGTGGTTTCATTGAATTTCATCGACCGGCTTTCTGCAATGGCATTTGTAATATCCTTTTATCGAGATTTTAGCGATCACCCTATCATTCTCCAGTCATTGGAGGGTGTTGAGAAAGGTTGATTGACAGCTCAAACGCATGATGCTCGCATCAAACTGAAACCTGAAGGTTATAATTTTGCTCTCATCATTAATCAACCCTTCCAAAAGAAGTCCACTTCACCGGATTTGAGATCGTACTCCGCTCCGACGATCATCAACTCGCCACTTTGACAAAGTGGTGCCAGCAATGTTGATTCAGTCTTCAGTTTGTCTACGTTATAGACAACATTTTTTCGAATTGACTGGGACATTACCGTACTTTCATCGGAAGAAGGCAATGATTTGACAATCGGCAATATTGCAGGACGAATCGCATCAACCAGTGAATTCAAGCCCGGGGTCAGGTCTTTCACGGGGTTTGATATTACATCCAATGTTGTCTTGATTGCACCACATTCCGTGTGGCCCAGCACAACCACCAGTCTGCTTCCCAAAACTGTAACCGCAAATTCAACACTACCCATCTGGGTTTGTCTGACCAGGTTTCCAGCAACCCGGATAACGAACAAATCTCCCCCTCCTTGGTCAAAAACAAGTTCCACAGGCACACGGGAATCCGAACACCCCAATATCACTGCAAAAGGGGCTTGCCCTTGAATCAGCACCGCCCGTCTTTTCTCATCAAGCAAGTTTCCTGTCCGTTGTCCAGACACAAAACGCCGATTACCCGATTTCAGTTTTTCCAGTGCTTCTTCCGCTGTACTCATGATGGCAATAACTGTTTTACTATTCTTCAAATAGCGGACTCACTTTCTATCTCGCCGCCAATAGCCTGCATAACCATGGTTTGGAAATGATGAACCGCATGCTCGGACAATTCAGTCAACTCCCGATCAATGATAAACCTGCCCTGGTTATATCCCCTTGACCTTAAACCTCTTTGAACGCTCTCGCATAGGGCGATATCTTCGGGCTGCAATACATCCTTCTGATACTTCATCGCATCCCGATGTTGTGAGGTTGGTTCCTGCTCAGGAAGAAACCAGTCCTGAAATTCCAGGGTCTGACCGACCCCATTGGGATTCATCTGCAAAACCGATAAATTGGTTTTGCCGGGATAAATCCAGATAGTCACGTTTGGCCACAGGAACCACCCGGCATATCCGAAGTCAATATCACCCTTCCTGAAATTAAAAGCCCGGTTAGTCTCCGATCTGGGGGACCCTGCTATCTGGCTCGAATAGATGCCTCGAGTCACCGTTCGATAGGTATTCATGTCTACCAGGTCGACAAAATCCCGGTGCGCCGGTGCACAGTGATAGCATTCCAGAAAATTATCAACTATCACTTTCCAGTTGCACTTGACGTTATAGACATCCCTTTGAGCCATTTGGAGATTATCCACATCAGGGCAGAAACTGCGAATTTCATTTTCCAGGTCTCCGCTCAATTCCTTCAATGGAACTGCGTTATCATCAAGGTTGACGAACACCATCGAACAAAACTCTTCGACCCGGATTGCCCTGAGAGAAAAGTCACATTTATTGAATCCTTCCACATTCTCCGAGTTGCGAGCCACCTTGAGAGTGCCATCGAAATCATAGGACCAGGCATGATACGGACAGACAATCAGATTGGTGCTTCCCAGCCCACTCAACAATTCATGGCCGCGATGAGCACAGACATTGTAAAACGCCCTCAGTTCGCCGGATCGTGAGCGAATTACAAACAGGTTCTGATCGTTAATGCTGGCGGTCAGGTAATCGCCAGGAGAACGAAACTGGCTGACATGCCCAACATAAACCCAGTTGCAGAAGAAGATTTTCTCCATTTCCAGATCATATACAGCGGGGTCGGTATAGAAACGAGCAGGCATCGTATAGGATTCATCGGGCTTGTCACAAAATGGCAGATCGCCTTGCTGCTTGGCGATAACCTTATTTGAAACATCCAGGGGTTTATTCATTCCATACTCTCCAAAAACAAAATGAGGACTGTGACGAGCGGATCAATCTGTATGGCTGTCTCGGTAATTTCCCCGTACCCGCTTCTTGTCCGGATCAAAATGGGGAAAACGCACAACCCGGGCAGGAATCCTCTTTTGATGACCATCAAGCTTCCCCACTTCCAGTTGAATGCCGGAATCAGCGTGCATCGACTTGATTCGACATAAGGCAATATTCTTTCCAAGCACCGGAGAAATCATTGCACTCGTAATCAAGCCAACTTGCTCGCGTCCGATGAACGCACCATCACCTGTAACAGCTGATTCTTCTCCCTCCAGTTCTAGCCCCACCAGTTTCTGATGTGGATTGGCCTTGCGATTGACCAGTTCTTCCCGACCAATAAAATCATCCTGCTTGGTCTTCAATGAAACCGTAAATCCGATTCCAGCTTCAAATGGATCAGTCTGGTCACAGAACTCCTGACCTGCAAACACCAGGCCGGCTTCAACTCTCAGCATGTCAAGAGCCTCAAGACCTAATGGAGCAATACCATATTCCTGCCCGGCCTGCCAAATTGCATCCCATACGACCTGTGAATCGCGCGGATGACAGAATATCTCATAACCCAACTCACCGGTGTAACCGGTCCTCGAGCAAATGATCGGCACTCCATCTGCCGCCTGGATTCTTGCGATGGAAAATCGGAACCATTCAAGTTCGGAAACTTCCGGTTGATCGGGACGTGTCCAGATACATTTCTTCAAGGTATCCAGACTTCGTGGACCCTGCACCTGAAGATTATGCAATTGCGAGGTCGAGTCCTTCACCCAGGCCCTTAAACCAAGACGCCGGGCCTGCTCCCGCAACCACAGGCCGGACGTATCATTTCCGCCGATCCATCGGAAATTCTGCCGAGCCAGACGGAATACGGTACCATCATCAATCATGCCGCCGGACTCATAGCACATTGCGGTATACACCACTTGACCAACAGCAAGCCGTCGCACATCTCTGGTTATACAGGTTTGCAGTAAAATCTCTGCATCCGGACCAGTAACTTCATATTTCCTGAGTGGCGATAAATCTGTCATGACCACTTTTTCCCGGCACGCCCAGTACTCTGAAATTGCGCCGAGGTTATTAAACGAACTCGCCAGCCAGTAGCCGTTGTATTCGGTGAAGTTTCTTGTCAAGGTTGACGTTCTCGAATGAAAGCTGGTTTCCTTGGTCATTTCTGGTTCTGCATCAGTAGTCTTGCGGTAGGCGATCGCCCGCTTGAAAAGCTTCTTTTTGTCATACAGCCGAATATGGATATCTGTTGGCACCCAGGCATTGGCTGGATCAATGTCACACGGACAGGAAGAAGATACGCAGACAAGGTCAGTCATCGCTTTCATGAGCACATAATCGCCGGGGCGCGACCATGGATCATCGAAAGTGAAAGAATATGCCTCGTCAAAAAAGGTATTGAAAAACAGGTTCATGGCCTGCCATCCCTTGCGTGGTTCAATCGGATACGAAGCCAGTGCAGCATTGAAGTTGTCGGAACAGTTGACATGCCCAGGATAACCTGCTTCATCATAGTATTTGCTGGTACACGCTACCCCGAAACTGTCATGCCGCCCGCAGGTATCCTGAACGACCTCGACCAACGGATTGAAATCGATATCATAGAATTTGGAATAGAGGCCAGGCTTCGGGTAAGCATTGCCCATTAATGAGCGAGTGGTAGTCGCACTCAGGTTTCGGGTCTTGCCTTGGTCAAGTGCACGCATGTCAAAACACTGGAAATCAGAACACTGGCGTCCATCAACATCAATGACCTGAATATACTCGCCTTCCCGAACCTCATAGGCTTTGGCCGTTGCAGCTTCGATATGGATACTGCCTACTTCATCGGCCAGCGGATCCGGCAATTCACTTGTAGTCGACATGCCCGGATTTGCCCTTTTTACAAATATCACCAAATCTGTGGGCGGGTGACTCTGATCAACCTTCATGGGCAAGCCTGGAGCACCGAACAGCACTATTAACTCATCCTGGCTGACAAGGCTTACGGTATTGTTTGCATGGGTCTCGCCCGCCATCAATTCTGCTACAGGACAGGCTGCGAGATCAATTGAGAACAGTTTTAGTTTTTCCCTGATTTTTCTGGCCCCTTCAAATGGGACTTCAAGCATGTGTGCAAGAGTGCCACCGGAAGTGCCTGTCTTGATTCCAAGATCTCCCGTCACTGGTTGCCCCTTGCTGTTAAAGGCAAACACCAGGGCAGGCTGAAGTCCTTCGGGGTCAACAATTTCAATTTGATCGCCGGGCAATAACGGCAAGGCTATGACCCCACCTGCCTTGAGTGGATGCCGTTCCTGGTCAATCCAGTCCTGGCCGAGACCAGGCTCACGCAAACGCACATGCGAAGAAAAACTCATGTCCATGGCAAACTCAGGATTAACCAAATTGATATCATGAATACAATTTTGTTCGTCAAAACAGGGGACCAAACACTCGACAAACGTGTCATCAGGTACGCTTATAACCCGATATCCGGGTCCGAAAACTCCATAAAAGCTGTTTTCTGCCGCAAATAGTATAGTAATATTACCGCAAAATCGGCAATGGAATTGGCTTATGTCGATATTGTGTTGATTTGCAGAAAATTATCTCTGATACTTCATCAACAATAAATTAGAGCATTGACAGTTTAACTGCGTTGTTTTCAATGCCGAAAAAATACTACTGAAATCACCAAAAAGAGAGAATCGAATGCTAAAGAAAAGAACCCGAATCATGGGTATTCCCATGGCTTTACTGGGCACAATGTTCCTGGCGACCAGTGTCGCTCACGCTGATGCTGTAAAAATTCCCACCCACAACTGGTCCAGCCAACTGGTTGGGGCAGAAATTGTCGGGAAATTATTTGAGATGGTCGGAGAGGAAGTCGAATATATCCCGATGGACAGTCAGACCGTTTACCAGGCGATGTGTGACAACGATATCGACATTGTGCACGAAGTCTGGGAAGGTGCCTTCGGCGCCTCATTTGAGAAAGTGGTCGGAGAGGAATGTGTCATCGACCTGGCGACCCATGATGCCAAAACTCGTGAAGAGTGGTGGTATCCCATGCATGTCAAGGAATTATGTCCCGGACTCCCGGACTGGAAAGCCTTGGATGCCTGCTCCGATCAGTTCGCGCGTGCCGACTCAAATGGCAAGGGCGTTTTTATTGGAGGTCCCGTAGACTGGCTCAAACATGATGCCGAAAAGGTCGAAGCGCTGGGCATGAATTTCGTAGTAAGAAATGCCGGCTCAGCGGCAGCGATCTGGGCTGAACTGGAGTCCGGAATCAAGCAAAACAACGCTGTTGTCATCTTCAACTGGACTCCAAACTTCATTGAAGCCCTCTATGAAGGCGAGTTTGTCGAGTTTCCGGAACATGATCCGGCCTGTACCGAGGATCCGGCTTGGGGTATCAACTCAGAGCAGCTTTACGATTGCGGCAATCCGAAAGGGGGATATTTGAAAATCGGAGTCTCTCACGATTTCAAGGCAACCCACCCCAAAGCCTTTGCAGTGGCTCAAAAAATCAATTTCTCGAATCTTGATGTTGCCAAACAATCCAATTATGTCGATACCGACGGAATGGAAGTGTCAGAGGCTGCCGATCGGTGGCTGGAAGAGCACAAGGACAAGTGGCAGAGCTGGATTCAGTAAACACCCGGCACCCAATTTTTGCAGACAGGCCCGGCTTGTAAAAAAGACGGGCCTGTCTCGTATATGCCTTTTGAGTCTCACGACGAGATATCACCATCTACCATCCGATGAAATCAGCAATCATTTTGCTGATTTCATCGTTTGAACAACTGAATACACCCGCCAATAAATTCAAACCCTTTTCAATTATACAAAAGCCAGACTGATAGACATTATTTATTGGCACTATGACACCAGCAATTCTAATTATGGGATTTTGATTTTACATTGGGTGGTATTCCGGGTCTTGAAAAAACGGGTGCCGTGGAGCTACTCCGTGCCGGAGTAGCGGTTGGGGAGGTCAGGGTCCCTGTGCATTTCGCAGGTGCGGGGAGACGATCTGCGTGAGCAGGGAATGCCAGCTGTTGAAGTACTGCCAGGCGGTGATGGTGTCGAGGGTGTGGAAGAAGCGGATTCTCCTGCCGAACCGGCTGCGGGCCTGTATCCAGAGCTGGCAGGCCTGGTCGCAGGCGCCGTGCAGCGCGAACGCGATCAGGTTGAGGGTCAAGCAGTACGTTCGACAATCCCTTCTGGCCGTGTCCGAAGTTGTGTTCGACATGGTAGCCCTGGTTCTTGAGCAGATTGAAGGTTTCGTTCTCGATCTTCCAGCGGGCGCGTCCGCACCGCACCAGTTCCTCGATATTGTCAGCATCGGGCTTCAGTGAGGTGATGAAGCGGAAGCAGGCGGAGGGGCAGGATTGTCCGATGTTGCGGACTTCGAGTTCGAGGTAGTAGACTTCGAGGGGTTCCCGGTCGGCGGTCAGTGGCAGTTCGTGTTCGCTCCATCGGTAGCGATATCTCCGGTTGGGTTTTTTCTGCCCCGGGGTTTTCTCGATGCGGGTGTGGGTCGGGAGTTGCAGTCCATGCAGGTAGTCGAACAGGGTGGTATGGGAAGCGGTCTTGACGCGCAGGAGGAAGTCGGCGCCGTGGTTTAGGATTTTCCGGCACATCGGCTGTCTGGCGTACAGGTCGTCGCCGAGATAGACGGTTTGCAGCGAGGCGTAGTGAGGTGCATGGTTGTCCAGCCACCGGTAGGCGGCCCTGGTTTTCGCAGTCCTGTTTCCTGTTTCCGTCCTGTGGGGTGATGAATTCCGGTCTCAGTGGCAGGGCATGGTTGTGTCCGGGGGCCACCATCGAGGCGGCCAGGACGCTGTGGTAGTACTCGGTGTACTGGTTCTCCTTGTCCCGGTTGTGGACCCGTTTCTGGCACATCGGGCAGTGTACCTTGCAGGAGTTGTGGAATTCGCTGCCGTCGAGCGCAATCAGGGTTCTGCCTCCGAGCACCTGATAGGACTGCATGGCCCGGTGTTCGCGGAGCGTCTCGAGGGCGATGTCGAAGCCCGCCTGCAGGTCGGAGCTGTCGATGCGGTCGAGCTACTTGCGTATGTGATTGTCGGTCGGTAGCGGGTCGACACCGAACAGCGCACTGCAGGCATGCCTGCCGTACGAACTGGCGGCCATGCGCTGGTGATCGAGGAACGAGGGCGACTGCATGAAGAATACCGAGAAGGCAGCCATCAGGATGTCGTCAAGGGCATACTGACTGTTGCTTCCATTGCGCGGGTCCCGGATGCTGCCGAAGACCCCGCGCATCCGGCCGAGCAGGTCGTCAACCAGAGGCTTCATGATCCCCGGCCTTGATCCCCATGATCCCGGAAAGGATCGCCAGACGCTCGCCCGGCCCATCTCGCGATAGCGCCTCGACATGGACATTATGGGGCGGCATCATGGCAATGATTGCCTGACCCAGTCCCGCGGTTGCCCTGGATCCGAATGCCGGATGACCCATTGCAAGGTTCCGTAATGGCTGAATTCGCCCCGACGTTAGCGAATCCCGGCTACAATGTCAAGTAGCTGGTGAAGAAAAAGTCAGGAAAAATCACCCGCAATGGCCGGATGGGTTCCGGTTTCCGACCCGACAGACCACGAAAATAAAATATAAATGGAAAACAACAGGATAAAGACAACAACCGGGAAATATTTTCCATTAATTAGAATTGCTGCTATGACACACCCTAAGAGCTTTGTGTATTGTTGTATACCTTCCCTATTTGATGGTTTTTAGACATAAGAAATTTAGGCCTTTTTCGTTCCCTTCTGGATCTAAGGCAAGTATTAAACTTTTCTCAAATAAGGGGTTAAATGCAACAGAGAGAATCCCTAAATCCATAAGAAGATCACCAACCCCATGTTGCTCTGTGGTTACAATGACAACACCTTTTGATTTATCACGCTCAATAAGAAGATTGCCCAGATCGATTTCATGTCCTCCGACAATGTCATAAATTTCCAGTTCGAGGCGATCAGGGTCTCATATACTAGGTGATGCCCTCAATAATATATTGCGGTAGAAGTGACCTCTCTCACAAATGAGACGGGTATACATATATCCATCAATACTATGATTATGTTCAGAGTATTCCAGAAATATGACCACATCCGATTCATCAGTGAATCCTAATTCACCGATGTTTACGATCCCTTCTGGAGTAGAACTATAGAAACCTGTCCATGCCGTTGCGTCAAGCCATGATTCACGCATAACCGGGTATTCAGAAAGAGCATTGTTTATTCTTTCAGGCAATTCCAGCACGTACGAGATAATTAATATGAGCATGAAAATTATTCCCAATATTGACCTTGGATTCTTATACCAATTTCGTAATGTTTTATTATTACCTTTCATTTTTTCGGCAAAGAATATAGTTATAGGAATTCTGTCTGTCAAAATAGGAATAGGATAAGTCAGTGACTAGTCAGAGATAACTTGACTGTTATAATTGGCACTTGCAATGAAGCATAATCCGAGTAAATAGTTTGTCACACTAAGAGCAAAATAATTTGAAGGTCAAGTTAAATTAACCTGAAGCATCTATGAGTACGCTAATACAACGCAAACAGCCCAAACGTAGCTCTAGCAAGGCCAGCATTGAGAGACTACAAAGGGATGCAAGGGCTAATATTGCTTGTGAAGATAATTTAAATTATATGCGTGGCCTATCAAACGAGTCGATGAATTTGATCGTGACTTCGCCGCCTTATAACCTTGGCAAGGAGTATGAAAGACGAACTTCACAAGAAAAGTATATAGAAAACCAGGCATCTGCTATTGCAGAGGCTGTTCGACTACTTGACCCAAAAGGATCCATCTGTTGGCAGGTGGGTAATTTTGTAGATAATGGAAAGGTTTATCCCTTAGATATTCTGCTCTACCCGATTTTCAAAAACCACGGACTTCAGCTTCGCAACCGTATAATTTGGACCTTTGGACATGGCTTACACTGCAAAAATCGCTTTTCGGGTCGCCATGAAACAATTCTTTGGTTCACCAAAACTGATGACTATACTTTCAATCTTGACCCAGTCCGAATTCCATCAAAATACCCATATAAAAAACACTTCAAAGGCCCGAAAAAAGGTGAGTTCTCGGGCAACCCGCTAGGCAAGAACCCCTCTGATGTATGGGATATCCCGAATGTTAAATCTAACCATATAGAGAAAACTCAACACCCATGTCAGTTTCCGGTTGGCTTGGTCGAAAGGCTAGTGCTTGCTTTGACTGAAAAGAATCAAAGTGTTTTGGATCCCTACATTGGAGCTGGTTCTACAGCAATCGCTGCTTTGAAACATGATCGTCATGCTTACGGTTGCGACCTCAATAAAACCTATATCGATATTGCATGGGAACGAATTCATCAACTTCGGGCAGGAGAACTTAGGACACGCCCGATGAACAAACCAGTTCACACACCCAAAACAAAAGCCTGACTTTGAAATTTTCTTATACATTTGATGACCATCACGGTGCTGGAGCAGAATGGGAGAAACGGATGCTCAAGAAGTGGTTAATGAATATTTTTGACAACCCGCCAATCAAGATAAAACCAAGATGCACGTCCGATATAAGAAAGCATGTTGAAAAAGAATTGCAAAACGAAGGATGGGCACTAAATGTCCGATTAGATCATGCACATGGACTCAGCGTTACTGCTATACGAGATAATCTTGGATTTCAATTGCAAACAGGAAACATGAGCCGGGCGCCATATGATCTTCTAAAGATGCAATATTTATTTCAAACAAACCGTATTGAAGCAGCAGCACTTGCATTACCAACAAAGGAGGCATCGAAAATAATGGGGCAAAACATAGCCAATGCTGAGCGCGTCATAAATGAACTATTCCTTTTTAACCGTGTTATCACAGTCCCTATTTTAGTGGTCGCATTTCAGTAGAAAATTTCAACAATGTCATTCAACATACAAGTGACACCTCTCTCCGAACGTCAGGCCATGATAAAGCAACGACGTGACGAATCAAATGACTCTGGAGAAATCATCTATGATTTCCGGGGTGATACGTATAAGCCAGACCGCATCAAACTACCCATTGACGTACCAGTTTATCGCATGGAAAATTGTCGTACTTTTAGTAAGCAACAAGCAGAGGTCGCGCGAAACGATTTTTCAAAGGATTTTTTTGAGAAAGGCCAAGAGTCTACTGCAGCCCAACAAGTTCAACATGAAATTCTAACTGAGATGTTCAAGGGTACTGAATCAGTTACACCGATCACAAGTGTCTTGGAAACAGAAGGGCAACGTGAATCACTCCTCATTACTAGTTCCGGGGTGGTTGTGAACGGTAATAGGCGTTTAGCTGCAATGCGCGAACTTTATTTCAAGGAACGAGAAGATGGCTTGGCTGAAAAACGTTTTTCTCATGTTAGTTGTGATGTGTTGCCTGCCGATACAAACCATGATGAGATTGATGATATTGAGGCAGATTTGCAGGCAAGACCACAAACAAAACTTGAGTATGACTGGATCGGTGATGCTCGTTTAGTCCGCCGTCAAATCGAAAAAGGTAGGTCCTCTACAGAAGTTGCGAATCGATTAAGACGCAGCAAAAGAGATATTGAAAATGTATTGCAATCTCTTGAGGAAGCCGAGTTGTACTTAAGTCAATGGATTAACAAACCGGGCGAGTATGATCTCCTTTTAGACGGTCAACAGATATTTCGTGACCTACCTAAAGCAATAGCCAAAAAAGATGACAATTTGCAAGACGCCTGCCGGGCTATAGCTTGGTCAATCTATGAAAATCGTAACAAGGTCAGCGGGCGAGTTTATCACCTCAACCCAGCCTTCGGAGATCTTGCTTTCAAAGTGCTAGAAAATCTTGAAGAAGCACTTGATTTAAATGACGCTTCTGAAATTGAAGTTGACCTAGACGACTTTGCCATCGCTATAGATTCCGAAGACGATACCAAAAAAAATTATAAGGCAATAATTGAAGCATTGCGCAACGAATCTACCAAGGATAAAACAAGTGATATTTTGATTGATGTCTGTGAATCAACAATTGAACTAGAAAAAGGCTTAGACAACGAGAAAGCTCCTTTAAAAACACTACAGAATGCAAATCAAAAAATATTGAGTATCGACATCAACTCAGCAGGATTTAACACCCTTTCAAACATACTCAAGCAAATTGAATCTATTCGTACAGCACTAGTCAAGTTCGAGACCTCAATTCAAAAACGCCAACAGAACGAGAAGCCAAACACGATCGGGTGATTGAGGAAGATTGAAAAACTCTCCAACAACCGTAAGGATTCGATATAGCCAAGGGAATGGAATAATATCGGTCTCCGAACATGCTCTGTTGGCCCCGATTTGGACTCGACTGAATTTAGCAGTTCGCAACAAAGGTTTTGAACATAGACCAACCAGAGGAGAGCTATCTCTTTCATGGTTGAATACACTCGATCTCATACGGGAGTTTGGCAGCAAATCCAATCAAATCAGCCTTAACTTTCGTTTCTGCCCTGATGATAGTCAGACAAGCACTCTAATTCGTGAATTTGCTGCACAAATAAGACAAACTCGCGAGCAACGAAACCAATTATGCCGGACCTTCTCCGCAAATGACATAAATTCAAAGTTGAATGAAAAAGGCTTTACCGGTCAAGAACTGTTTGATTTTCAATTACGCGACCTCTCCCATCTTTTATCTTTAAGTAATGGCGCTAATTTCTCCGTTCCCGGCGCCGGCAAGACCACCGTGACCTTTGCCCTCCATATTCTTACACGAAAGATTGGACACCACTTTATCGTTGTTGCACCAAAGTCTGCTTTCCAAGCATGGATTAATATTGTTAGCGAGTGTATGTCGAATGATGCATCAGAAAACGGGGCTGAACCATTTACTCTCCTTGTCGGACACAAACAAGAAACAAAGACCGCTCTAAACTCTGGAGCGACTCGCTTCCTTGTATCGTATGATATGTCCATTCGCCTTCAAAGCGTTATCGCAAATCATTTTTCAACTTTCCCAACTCATCTTGTTTTGGACGAATCCCATCGGATGAAAGCAGGATGGCATTCACAGCGTGGGGCTTTTTTTCTTAAAGTTGCGCACCTTCCTGTGCGTCGTGACATTCTTTCTGGAACCCCAATGCCTCAGGCGTCGACTGATATACAGTCACAGCTTGATTTTTTGTGGCCGGGTCACGGCTATGGATTGGATATATCAACTGGCAAGCCTCCCAGAGAAATTCTGGGCAATCTTTATGTTCGGACAACAAAAAGTGAACTTAATCTGCCTCCTGTTAAACGCGAATTTATTGATATAACTATGAATGATGGACAGTTGGCGCTTTACTCAATCGTAAGAAACGAATTTATCCGTCAATACTCGTCAAAAATAAAAACAGGTTTGAACGATGGTCAGTTCCTGCGGGCTCGTCGTTCCGTGATGCGACTCCTCCAACTATCCATCAACCCAACATTAGCATTAAGCTCAATGGCTAATGACAACATGAAAATAGACTCTGCTGTAATAGATCAAGTTCTTGATGAGGGTCACTCAGCAAAAATGGCAGCGGTCATGGACCTTGTATATGAGTTAGTTGAAAGCGGTGAGAAGTGCGTAATTTGGACAATTTTCACTGACACAATCCGTAGCTTTGCTTCCTCTTTAGCTGATCTTAATCCTGTATGTATACATGGGGGAGTCAACTCAGGCTCTCCAGATGAACCAGAAAGTCGTGAAGGTCGAATTCGACTCTTTCATGAGGATTCTGATTGTTCAGTTCTTATAGCAAATCCTGCCACTGCAGGAGAGGGAATCAGCCTACATACTGTTTGTCATAATGCTATCTATGCTGATCGCAGTTATGTTTCGACCCACTACCTTCAGTCAATTGATCGCATTCACCGTCTTGGGTTAGCACCTGACGTGGAAACTTGCGTGTACATCTTTCGGTCCAAAGCCCCTCCGGCTATCGGTAGCATTGACATGTCAGTCGGTCATAGGCTTGAGGAGAAAATTCGTAACATGCAGATTCTTCTTGATGACCCTGATCTTCATAAAATTGCCCTTGATGAAGAGGAGTCTGCTGATCCATTAGACTATGATTTAGATCTCAAGGATATAATGAATCTCATCGCAGAGTTGGAGGGTACCGCACTACAACCACAAACTGTAATTCATGGATGATAACGAGTTAAACGAGCGGATATTTTCGCTATCCTGCTTTGAGGGGGTTCGTCTTTTGCGCAAGTATATGCTGGATTATCCTGACCTATCGACACTCAAACTGATCTCTTTGATCCAATCAATTGAAGCTGATGCACGCAGCCTCGATTTTGAAGCGTCTGTCCACCTCTCCAAAATGATTAAAGACGACTTCCCTCTTGGAACGCATGATTTTTATCAATATTGCATCAAGGAAGTTTTACTTCAGCACCAGCCGGTTTGGGCAAAATTAATGAGGCAAGGTAGAAAGAGGTTCGTCAATAATCTAGATATAAACCACCGAGACGTTTTCCTTGCTACTGGACTTATGAAAACGCCTGCGCCATTGTCAATCGTAACTTGGTGGGATTCGATTTCAGGTTTAGCCCGGCAATTTTCTGACGAAGAAAAAATGAAACAAGCTCGGCAGGCAGAACTTCTTACAATTGAACATGAACGTAGTCGATTGTCCAAATTGGGTATTGACCGAGAACCCGAATGGCTTGGATTTGACGACAACTTCGCAGGTTACGATGTCTCGTCTTATAATAAAGGTGCTACAGGAATTACAAACTTGCTGATTGAGGTCAAATCAACGACAAATTCGCCTATCAAGTTTATTCTTTCGCGAAATGAATGGAACAAAGCTAAAAAGGCTAATAAGTCATATATTTTTCACATTTGGGACATGAGCAAATCACCCCCTAATCTACACATCCGACATGTTGCAGAAGTTATCCAGCACATTCCTGAAGATAAAGGCAAGGGATCTTGGAAAAACGCTGAAATTCCGATCTTGGGCGACTAATTTGATAACTATTTTTTACTATTCCGAACAAAAAAGCATCTTATCCCAATGAATAGCAATACCAAGATTGCTTGCAAGGAGATCTGGAAGCTCTATGGTTCCAATCCCCAGGGTTTCTTTGAAAAACACCAGAGAAATCCTTCGGATGAGGCAATCAAGTCGGAACAGTACATTCCTGCCGTTCGCAATGCGACCTTTGATGTATATGAAGGTGAAATACTGGTCATCATGGGGCTTAGCGGGTCCGGAAAATCGACACTGGTCAGATGCCTGAGTCGCCTGGTTGAACCGACCTGGGGCAAAGTCGAATTCGATGGTATCGACCTCTTGCAGGCATCGGAAAAAACCCTGATAGATATCCGTCGGCACAAGATGGGCATGGTATTCCAGAATTTTGCACTGCTTCCTCATCGCACGGTACTCCAGAATATTGCTTTTCCGCTGGAGGTTCAGGGAATCGACAGGACAGCCCGTGAAAACAGGGCCCGCGAAATCATCGAAATTGTCGGCCTGCAGGGGCGGGACAATTACTATCCACGGGAGCTGTCTGGCGGACAGCAACAGCGGGTCGGAATCGGTAGATCACTTGCGGTTGAACCTGACATCTGGTTTTTGGATGAGCCATTTTCCGCGCTTGATCCACTAATTCGCAAGGAAATGCAAAATGAATTTATTCGGTTGCAGTCGATACTCGGCAAGACAATCGTCTTCATTACCCACGATTTTGATGAGGCCATCAAGCTTGCTGACCGTATTGCCATCATGTATGAAGGCATCATTGTACAGCTGGGTACCGCCGAGGAATTGATTAGCAATCCTGCCACGCAATATGTCGCAGAATTCACTCACGATATCCCCAGGGCAAAATTACTTTCCGTGCACAGCATCATGGAACCGTTAAACGGAACGGTATCGGAACATGTACATGTATTCGCTGATGACAGTATCGAAAAAATCGCCCGGACTGTACTGGCTCAGGAGTCCGATGTACAGGTTGTGGATCGGCACAATCAAGCTGTCGGAATGTTGAGACGACAGCGTTTGCTGGAGACCATTTTTGAAAACAGCAGTGAAGAATGAGACTTAACAGAACGTTACTGGTTCTAGCACCGTTTTCTCTGCTGATCATACTCAAGCCCTGGTTACCCGGATGGGTGATAACTCCTCCCAAAAGCTGCTTGGGTGGCTGTGCCGATATCGACGGCATGATTCCATTCGTTGACTGGGTGAATGCAACGATCCAATTCCTTCGCAAATATGAGTTTTTTGATGCATTCACTTTCCGGGATATCACGCGTAGCATATCGGGTGGGGTTGACTCATTACTCCACTTTACCGAAGGGTTGTTGCATGAAGGTTTTGCTGACTTTGGCATAGGAGCCATTCCCTGGATTGCCCTGGTTGGAACGGCTGCAATTTATGGGTGGTATTTACGTGGCTGGAAACTCGCCCTATTGGGTAGCAGCTGTTTCCTTTATCTTGCATTGTTCAGTAAGCGTGGGATCTGGGAACTGTCCATGCAAACTCTCTCCGCCATTGCAGTATCCGCTCCCATTGCCGGCCTGATCGGAATCCTGGTTGGCATACTGGCTGCCAAACACAAGACTGCTGAGCGTATTATCTGGCCAATCCTCAATGTGCTTCAATCCCTGCCGCATTTTTCCTATCTGATCATTGTTGCAATTTTTTTTGGCGTCGGGTCCAAGGCAGGTGTGATTGCCACCATCATTTTTGCGTTCCCCCCCATGACCCGTCTTACTCTGGTTGGACTGCAAAATATCCGTTCAGAAGTCATCGAGGCCGGCATCATGTCCGGATGCAATCGAATGCAGATGCTGTTCAAGGTAGAGCTACCTTCTGCACGTAACGAACTGATGCTGGGCGTGAATCAGATAATCATGCAGTGCCTGGCTATGGTAGTCATCGCATCGTTCATAGGTCAATCGGGACTGGGGCATGATCTTCTGACCCGTCTTCAAAGGCTAGCCATTGGACAGGCGTTGGAAGTTGGTATTGCCGTCGTTTTCATTGCCATCGCTCTGGATCGCTTCAGTCAGGCCATTGCAAACAAGCAGCCAACGCATCAACCCGAAGGACCGTTCTGGAAACGACGACCGTACTTGACGACCTTCATCGGATTTGTAGCTGCCATTCTTGTGCTTTCCCCGATTGTTCCCTTTATTGCGAAATTTCCGGAGCACCTGACGATTTCCACTTCGACATTCTGGGATGGTATTGTTGATTACATCACGCTGCAGTTCTATGGACCACTTGCCAGCTTTCGGGATGCCCTGCTGGTGTATTTTCTTATCCCTTTCCGTTCTGCAATAACTGGCATTCCATGGATTGCCATTATTGCTCTGGTGGCTTGTCTGGGCTGGAGAATGGGGGGATGGAGGCTTGCCCTGACAGTCAGCCTGTTTGTGTTTTTTATCGCCGCATCCGGATATTGGGTGCGTGCCATGATCACTCTTTACATGGTACTGGTCTCGCTCATGATCTGTGCGGCTTTCGGTATTCCTATCGGTATCTGGGCTTCCCGACAGGAATGGTCGACACGTCTGATGCAGAATATCTGCGATACATTTCAGACCTTTCCATCCTTCATTTATCTGTTGCCGGTGGTAATGCTGTTTCAGATCAGTGACGTATCCGCAATTTTTGCAATCATCATCTATGCCAGCATCCCCATCGTGCGCTACACTATTTTTGGCCTGAGAAATGTACCGCAGGAGATCATTGAAGCGGCAGTCACTTCAGGCTGCACACAAAATCAGGTGCTCTGGAAAGTCAGATTGCCAATGGCTTTTCCGGAGATTATTCTTGGGTTGAATCAAACCCTGATGTTTGGCCTGTTCATGGTCATGATTGCAGGATTTATAGGAACAGTGGACCTGTCACAGGAAATTTTCCGGGCTTTAACGTTTAATGACGGAGGCAAGGGATTGGTAATCGGGCTTTGTGTATCCTTCATCGGATTGACTGCCGACCGACTACTGGTGGCCTGGTCCGACCGACAGAAACAGGGGTATGGACTGGCTTGAAGATATCCCCACCTCGTTCTGCGAATAACAGATAAGTCTGCTGACTGGATTCAGAGATACAAGTTCCTATACCCTAATTCTTAAATTAGAGGTTTTTCTGCCCGTTGCGGTCCGGGATTTGGGCGGCCGCGGTGTCGGAATGGTGACGGATTGCCCGGAAGGGCCGGATGCAGGGCACGAACGGCGTGCATTTCCATGCCGGATCACGGCCGCGAAGCGTGTTTCCG
>JAJEAV010000017.1 GCA_022822625.1 Gammaproteobacteria bacterium
CGCCCAAATCCCGGACCGCAACGGGCAGAAAAAACCTCTACTTAAAGATTAGGGACGATAATTCTGCTGGATCACAAGTTGCTGCTCCTGAATCAATTGGAAGTGGTATGATTTCGATCAATCAGCATATTGGAATGGGTGGAGACTTGAGCAATACCGACAAAGATAATTCAACCCCGCAAATCCAGTGGAACGGAAGTGTCTGTACTGTAACCTTGCCAATGGCAGGGGGTGGCGCCTTGACCGCTGAATGGAAACCGAAAACCACTTATATAACCCGTATCCGGAAGGCGCAGAGCGAGGATTGGAGTGTTGGTTTCGAGACCCCGGTCGGGGGTGGCACATTCCGCTGGCTTGAGCCGGATACGGAGTATGAAGTTGAGTTTACTGTCCGCGACCCTGTAGCAGAGGTTCGCCCCGCCTATGCAAGGTTTCGTACCGGGCCTGCCGGAGAAGGGGGAGAGGTGATTCCTTTCCCAAAGATCTAGTTGTCGTCGTTTTCAGACAACGGGCACATAAATTGCCATACACTCTCTGCGAATTGATTTCAGTCGCAATCAGCCAGACAATATTTCCCCTTCAGTTTATTTTCCATGAATCTGGATCCCTTGTGGCAAAATGGGCCGGTCATATCCACTCATGCAGTCGCTGCAGTCATAGCCTTGTGCACCGGTGCCGTTCAACTGGCGCTGCCAAAAGGTACCCCGCTTCACCGAGGCATGGGTGCAGTGTGGACAATCTTGATGACCATCGTAGCAATTACCGGTTTCTGGATTAACGAACTTCGGCAATTTGGCCCATTCAGCTGGATTCATCTGCTTTCGATTCTGACAATTGTAGTATTGGTCCGTTCAATCATGTTTGCTCGTAGTGGTCGAATCATTGCGCATCGTATGAGCATGGTCATTCTGTATTTTCTGGGTCTGGTAGTTGCCGGAATGTTTACCTTACTACCGGGACGCGTCATGCATTCGGTATTTTTTGGTGGATAATAGACAGGCATTCTGGCAATCCCGCATATCGACCGAATAAAGTCATGTCTGAAATACTAAAAGGTGCAATCCTTGACATGCGGTCTTTTGATCGCGGAGATATTGACCTTCAAACTCTATCCAGGTTACCGATCAACTGGTCTGAATACCCAAGCACTACTGCCGAGGATGTCGCAAGACGGGTCCAAGACGCACACATTGTCATCACCAACAAGATCGCCCTTGACCGGACAGCGATCGAGAACACCAAAAACCTCTCTCTAGTATTGATTGCGGCAACCGGCACCGACAATGTTGATCTTGATGCGTGTAGAGATCGAGATATAACGGTCTGTAATGTCCGCGGTTATTCCGCTCCAGCTGTCGTTCAGCACACAGTCGGATTAATGCTCAATTTACTGACACGACAATACCGATACATCCAGGATGTAGAGAAAGGCGCTTGGTCCGAAACAGATGTGTTCTGCCTGCTGGACCACCGAATTGTCGAGGCTAAAGGAAAAGTATTCGGGGTCATCGGATATGGCACACTGGGCAGGCAGGTTGCTACCGTTGCCCGCGCTCTAGGAATGGAGGTCATTGTTGCCGGCCGTAAGGGTACAATGCCGACGACGGGCCGCGTTGATTTTGACGAATTTCTGAAACAAGGCGATGTCATCTCCATACATTGTCCATTAATGCCGGATACTCATCATTTGATCAGTGGGCATGAATTATCGCTCATGAAATCGGAGGCGTTTCTGATCAATACGGCAAGAGGTGCAATCATCGATTCGCATGCCCTTGCCGACGCACTGAAATCAGGCCAGATCGCAGGTGCAGGCATTGATGTTCTTGAGTCCGAACCCCCGAGTGCCTCGCATCCCCTGTTACAGGGCGATGTGCCAAACCTGATTGTGACCCCTCATAATGCCTGGGGGTCGCAAGAAACCCGACAACGTCTAGTGAACATCATGTCAGACATCATTCAAGCATGGCAATCGGGTGCTCCTATAAATGTCGTTGCCTGACAACACGGGTGATTTTTCGCTCTATATCCATTTTCCATGGTGTATCAGGAAATGCCCTTATTGCGACTTCAACTCGCATGAGTTAAGGGGAGAGATTGATGAGCACTGTTATATCAAAACCCTGATTCGGGATTTCGATCACTCGATTGCCGAATTCAAGCAACGCTCCATAAAATCAATCTTCCTTGGCGGTGGCACACCCAGTCTGTTCTCCGGCAAGTCTCTGGGGAACCTGATCAAATACGTCACGGAATCTGTCAACTGCCGGGATGACATGGAGGTCACGCTCGAGGCAAATCCGGGAACCCTTGAGCATGATCAGTTTGCCCGATACCTGGATGCCGGCATCAATCGATTATCTCTTGGGGTGCAGAGTTTTGACGATGGGTGTTTGGTCCGCATCGGCCGAATTCACAATGCCGATACTGCCCGAAGAGCCTTCGAAAGTGCCCGCAAGTCAGGATTTCGCAACATCAACATCGACATGATGTTTGGGTTGCCCGATCAGTCACCTGATATGGCGATCAAAGATTGTGAGAATGCTATTGCCTGTGACCCTGAACATGTCTCATGCTATCAGTTGACACTTGAACCAAACACCCTGTTCTACGTTAATCCTCCTGCACTGGCAGACCATGATCAACTCTATGGTATGCAGACGGAACTGCAGGTGTTATTTGAAGATCATGGTTTCATACAGTACGAGGTCTCGGCCTACGCCAGGAGCGGCATGCAGTGCAAACACAATTTGCATTACTGGACCTTTGGTGATTATCTGGGAATCGGTGCTGGTGCCCACTCCAAAATTCTGACTGCTGATGGTGTTCTTCGCATCTGGAATGAAAAACACCCCAAAAATTATCAGGATAAAGTTGCGAATGGCACCTCATGGAAAAACTACGAACCTGTTCATCGGGACAATCTAGTTGTCGAATTCATGATGAATGCACTTCGTATCAAGGAAGGCATCAGCCTTGACGCTTTTGAACAGCGAACATTACTGAGCCGGAAAAAACTGCTCGCTCATTTGGAAGTTTTCCGTGATGAGGGTTTATTGTTACTCGAAAACAACCAAATTCAATGCACCGATCAAGGTTACCTGTTCATCGATGAAATCATTGAACGCATGATTCCCTGATTTCAATATATGCAGGGACCAGTATTTTACTGGTATTGAACGACACTGCGAATGGATTCTCCGGCATGCATGAGATCAAAAGCATCATTGATCTTTTCAAGCGGCATTTTATGGGTAATCAGATCGTCAATATTGATTTTGCCTTCCATATACCAATCCACAATCCTTGGGACATCTGTTCTTCCTCTGGCCCCTCCGAATGCTGTACCCCGCCAGACCCGGCCAGTGACCAGCTGAAAAGGACGTGTGCTGATTTCCTGTCCGGCCCCTGCTACTCCGATAATGATGCTCTCACCCCATCCCTTGTGACAACATTCCAGTGCCTGACGCATTAACTCCACATTACCCACACATTCGAAACTGAAATCGGCACCTCCATTAGTGAGACTGACCAGATACGGTACCAGGTCCTCATCCAGTTCGTTCGGATTGACGAAATGGGTCATACCGAACTGGCTTGCCAGTTCCTCCCGGCCAGGATTGATATCGACACCAACAATGATATTCGCACCACAAAGCCGGGCACCCTGAATTACATTCAGCCCAATACCTCCAAGACCAAATACTACAACATTGTCGCCAGGTTTGACCTTCGCGGTATTGATGGCCGCCCCAATACCAGTAGTCACTCCGCATCCGATATAACAAACCTTGTCAAACGGTGCATCTTCACGAATCCGAGCCACGGCTATCTCCGGCAACACCGTAAAGTTGGAAAATGTCGAAGTGCCCATATAGTGGTAAATGGTTTGATCACCTAGGGAGAATCGGCTGGTACCATCGGGCATCATGCCCTGACCCTGTGTTTCACGTATGGCCTGACAGAGATTGGTTTTTCCGCTCGTGCAGTAGTCACATTGACGGCATTCCGGGGTATATAGTGGAATCACATGATCCCCTTTTTTGACGCTGGTTACCCCGAGTCCAACATCAACCACAATACCGGCACCCTCGTGCCCTAGTATTGCTGGAAACATGCCTTCTGGGTCAGCACCTGAAAGTGTAAATTCGTCGGTATGACAAATCCCGGTCGCCTTGATTTCGACCAAAACCTCACCCGCTCTTGGACCGTCGAGCTGTATCGTTTCAATACTTAACCGCTGACCTGCTTCATGGGCTACTGCCGCTTTGGTTTCCATGGTATTTTCCTCAATCGTAATTAATCACACTTTAACAGCACCGAGTAATTATCACAATAACAGTCTTTTCGGTCCAAATGGATTTTTAAATCTCGTTTAGCAGTGGTTGGCCTCCTGTCTGAATTTACGAGTTCTCAATTGTGGTGTCCTACTGTTGGAGAACATATATTTGATATACGATCAAAGTGCTTCGACACGAATCTCCAGCAGGTTACGCTTTTTCCGACCAAACACCATGCCGATCAGGTGAACCAGTTCTCCACGACCCCTATACTTCTCTGCATACCCTTTTTCCCGTATCTGCTTGATTGCACTGTCGAGTCCTTGTTCGGCTTCTGTCTTGTCTTTCACCATCTTGAACTCGAGCACGAACACCTGACCTTCATGCAACAGCACCATGTCCGAACGGCCATGGCTTGAAGCCTCCTCTGCCTTGACCTCAACCCGTGTCGTCCGGAAACCCATGTACAGCAGGCTCGCATACCAGGACTCGTAGTGGCCGAGATCGCCACTGTCATGCCAGGAATGGGGAATCCCTGAAAGCAGTTTCCGGATTTTCTCCCGAAACAGGGAAAAGTCGTTGGCACCGAGAGCTTCAACCATGTCCCTTCCCGCGGTCGCCACTTCCTCGCCACAGCCTGTCAGGTACTCGGCCAGACCCATGTTGAAACTGCTCTGCACCCCGAAGTTCGGATAGTCCAGATGGTACAGGGTATAACTGCCCCGTTCCTCCTCTTCCGTGATGGTCAGATACCCGGACTGGAACAGCAGTGCCTCGCTGCTGAACGTATCCAGATCGAATTTCGAGACGAAATCCGCGTCTACCACGCAGTTTTCCAGCTGCATGGGACTGACCTTTTTCTCCATCAGTAGTCGATACAGATACCCTGGTCCACCGGACTGGAACCAGTGCGCCTGGAATTCATGCTCATTGAACAGATGCAGAATGTCATGCGGGTTGTAGAGCCTTTCCTCACCCAGCCAGTTGTAGCCGTTGTACCATCTGCGAATCCTGTCCCGGTCCAGCCCTTCCAGTTCCGGGGCAAATACGGTATCCAGATCGCGCTCTGTATACCCACAGATACCAGCATACCTCGGAGACAGGCTGATGTCCGTGAGATTGTTGAGGCCCGACGAAAAACTGGTCATCGAGAACATCGTGATGCCGGTCACAAAGACAAAGCGGATGTGTTTTTCGGACCCCTTCAGGATGCTGTACAGGTTGCGCAACCTGTCCCTGTTTATCCTGGCCTTACCGCCATCCTCCAGCACGTTCAGGACAGGCCGGTCATATTCATCGACCAGCACTACCACCTGCCGACCGGTCGCTCGGTGAAGATGAGCCAGGATACTCCGAAGTCGATTGGGAGCCGAGGTTACCGGCGGCAGGGACTTCAGGTCATGGGCCTGCTCGATGTCGTATAACTGGTTCAGCACGTTTTTCTCCAGGGACTCAGGCGTACTGACATCTCCATCGAAACTCAGGCAGACTACGGGATGCTGGGCCGACCAGTCCCAGTGCGGGTGAATGTCCAGACCTCGAAACAGGGGCTCGTTTCCCTCGAACAGTTCCTGCAGCGTACTGACCAGCAGGCTCTTGCCGAAGCGACGGGGACGGGAGAGAGAGTAGAACCGCCCCTGTCTGATCATCTCCTGAATCAGGGGCGTCTTGTCGACATAGTAGTAGCCCTCTTCCCGGAGAGTGGAAAAGGTCTGAATCCCCATTGGCAGGAGACGGCGCTCTGTTCGGGCTTCTGCATTCATGATACAACCGTCATGGCATAGTACAGATTGGTCTTTTTATTTGGCTTTGGAATGTATTATCTGGAAATCAATAGCATGAAATAGGGCTATATGTCACCCGAAATAATCGACTATCACGCATATGATACCTTAGCATTTTGCCTTCTATCCGGAAATGCATGGAAAAGAGCCAGAGCAGTGAGAAAGACCAAAATGTCGATAAGCTTCATACGCTACGCAAACAGCATTACAGATGAAACAACGAGAAGCAATAGCTAATTTACCGGTTTTATCCATGAAAACCATTTATCCATGCCTGTCATCAAAAAACTGATGCCGTAAAATTGCCTTATGGGCACTACTCCCTCCAACAGATGCATCCTATGTCCTCTTCAAAAGTTTTCCTTGCTTTAACCGTACCGGAAGATATTGGAAAAAAACGTTTGGACAGCACCCTCGCTGAATTGCTGCCCGAGTATTCACGTACCACCATCCAGCACTGGATTGAAAATCGGCAGATTACCGTCAACGGCAAGGTCGTCAAGCGGAAATACCTGCTGACGGGAAAGGAAAGTCTGTCTGTTCAGTTCTCACCACATGAAACACTTTCAATCAACCCTGAACCTATTGACCTCGATGTTCAATGGTCCGATGAACATTTGATCGTCATCAACAAGCCCGCCGGCCTGATCGTACATCCGGGGGCTGGCAACTATCAAGGCACGATGATGAATGGCCTGCTTCACCATTTCCCGGAACTCGCATATTTGCCGAGAGCAGGAATCGTTCACCGTCTCGACAAGAATACAACAGGTTTACTGGTAATTGCCCGAACCGAAAAAGCACGCCAGTCCCTGGCATCCCAACTTGCCGAAAGAACCGTGAAACGCATCTATCAGGCTGTTTGCGAGGGTATATTGATTGCTGGCATGACTATCAGCAAACCCATTGCGAGACATCCAAGGGACCGCTTGCGTATGACCATTTCGCATCAGGGCAAGTCCGCAATCTCGCATGTCAGAATCAACCGGAAATTTCGATCTCACACTCTCATTGAAGTCGCTTTGGAAACCGGACGAACCCACCAGATTCGTGTTCACTTGAACTCGGTTGGACATCCATTGGTCGGAGATACCCGCTACGGATGTCGCACAATCCTTCCGGAAACAGCTGATGAATATCTCATCGAGCGCTTAAGAGGCTTTCAGCGTCAGGCACTGCATGCAGGTGAACTATCACTGGTCCACCCCGCAACACAGGAGGTTCAATCATGGCAGGTTGACCCACCAGAAGACTTCCAGGAACTGGTTGACCTGCTCAGCACCGATGATACGCGCAATCGAAATTCTACATAAGCAGATATTATCACCATGTCGTCATCACAGTGAATCATCAATAATCAGGATGTTGCGCAGGCTTTGCCCCCTGCACGTATCTGCTATTGCCAGATTAATTTCGTCCAGCGTATAACGATTGGATATCAACTCGTCAAGCTTGAGAATCCCCTGCCTGTAAAGAGAAAGAAGTCGCGGGATATCGACTCGCAATCGGGTCTGTCCCATGAAGCTTCCCTGTATTTTCTGGTTGGACGCAGTAAGAGCCACAGGCAGGAAACTGCTTTTTTCGGTGGCCGAAGGCATACCGACAATGACCACTTGACCACCTCGCCGCATCAACCGATAACTACTGTCAATGGCCTGCTGTGAACCCACCGTCACAAATACGTAATCTGCACCGTATCCATCCGTCAGGTTCCTAATCTCTCCTGGCAGCTTCTCAACCCCGGCGTTCACTCCATGCGTCGCACCGAATTGCCGGGCAGTTTCCAGTTTTTCATTCTCAATATCCACTGCAATAATAGTCTTGGCACCCGCAATTTTTGCCCCTTGAACTGCGTTCAGTCCAACTCCTCCCACACCAATTACCACTACATTGGATCCGGGCCTGACTTCAGCCGTGTTGATTACGGCACCAACTCCGGTAATCACTCCGCATGCCAGAAGACAGGCCGCATCCAGCGACATGTCATCGGGTATCTTGACAACTTGGGAATCATCAACAAGTACCCATTCGGCAAATGCCGCAGTTTTCATGCCTTGGGCTATTTCTGTGCCATCTTCAAGTTTCAGGAGATGAGTATCATCCTGGGCAGAAGACCTGTCACACAGAACCGGCTCTCCCTGATCACAGAAATGGCAACTCCCACAGGATCGAATGAGGGTTACTATGACTTTGTCTCCGACCGCTAGCCGATCAACATCAGGGCCGACTTTTACGACTACCCCGGATGCCTCATGACCATAGATGGCTGGCGTATGGCCTCCCCATGCACCTTCCGCATAGTGAATATCCGAATGACAGATGGCGCAGGCCCCAATCTTGACTTTCACCTGACGGCCGGATGGGTCGCCAATTGAAACCTCTTCTATGGTCAATGGCTTGCCATGCTCATGACATACTGCTGCTCTCATGTTTTCTTGATTCCGGGTTTTGAAAACAGGATTTTACGGTTTTCCGCTTTCGGAATTCACAAATATGCCCACTCACCAGGAGCAGGCAGGAAAAACAGCCGGAAAAAAGGGGAGTGCGAAACGGAACTGAAAGAATCAGCGCTTGGAGTACTGGGGGCGTTTTCGAGCCTTATGCAGTCCGACCTTCTTCCGTTCAACGATCCGGGCATCCCGAGTAACAAATCCGGCAGCGCGCATCGACGGGCGTAATGCTGGATCATATTCGAGAAGCGCACGTGTGATGCCATGGCGAATGGCACCGGCCTGGCCACTATTGCCGCCGCCCCTGACATTCACGCGAATGTCGATCTTGTCAGTAAGTTCAGCAAGTTCGAGTGGCTGACGTACGACCATGCGCGAAGTTTCCCGACCAAAATATTCCCCAAGCACGCGATTATTGATGAGGATGTTGCCAGAACCTCGTTTCAGATATACCCGTGCGGTCGAGGATTTGCGCCGTCCAGTGCCTGTGTAAACTTGATTTTCAGCCATGATATCGCTCACAACTCCAGAGGTTGAGGTTGTTGGGCATGATGACGATGCTCGTTACCGGCATAAACCTTCAGTTTCGAAAACATGGCTCGACCCAACTTGTTTTTTGGCAGCATTCCCTTGACTGCCAGTTCGATAACCCGTTCAGGATGGTTTTCATTCATTTCCCGAAACGAGGTCTCCCGAATACCTCCAGGATAGCCAGTATGTCGATGGTATTTCTTTGCCTCGGCCTTGCGTCCGGTTAATGCCACCTTCTCGGCATTGACTACAACAATGTAATCGCCCGTATCTGCATGAGGTGTATATTCTGGCTTGTGCTTGCCCCGAAGATGATGTGCGATCCTCGACGCGAGACGGCCCAACACCTTGTCGGTAGCATCGACAACATACCAGCCTTGTTTGATCGTCTGCGGATTTGCAAAAAAGGTTTTCATCGAATCTCGGTAACTTGCATTGAAGTGATTAAAATCAGGGAAGCGGATAATACGGAATCAACGCATAATTTACAAGACATATTTTTCAAAATGCCTCGTCCTCTATGGAAAAACCTGCCGTTACCGGCAGTACCCGGACATGTACTGGCAACCGGCCAGTTGAACAGACTGCTTCGCGACTATTGCCGATTCGAAAGATGCCCACTATCCGCGACCGGGAAATATCACTCAATGGCAGTCTGTTTTTTGGTACATTGCAGATATTCATCCATTCATCGGATCGAGTTGATTTTTCCAAGTTGAACCCTGCTATAGGAACACAACGAATAATCGTTGATTTAATCAGTGCAATCATCCAAATCCATCGTGTATCTGATCGGACCAATGGGCGTTGGCAAGACAACGGTTGGCAACAAGCTGGCACGACTCATCGGTTTCGATTTTCTTGACACTGATCATGAACTTGAGCGGCGGACCGGAGTGACCATCGCCCATATATTCGAGATCGAGGGGGAAGACGGATTCAGGGCCCGGGAAACTCGCTTGCTTGAAGAAGTCGCAAAATACCACAATCACGTGATAGCAACCGGTGGTGGATCCGTGTTGTATGATAATAACCGGAAAACTATCAGGGAGAGCGGAACAGTGATGTACTTGACAGCATCTGTAGAATTTTTATGGGACCGAGTCAGGCACAGTACAAATCGTCCTCTTCTACATACAGAGGATCCGTATGCCACCTTGAAGGAAATCCATAGGCAGCGAGACCCAATCTACAGGAACGCTGCCGATCATGTCATTGAAATATCGCCGACCTCGGAAATGACCGCGAATCGAATTGCCGCAGGATTGAATATTCAGACCAGCCCATGAATCAGGAAGTTACGACAGCCCAAATCAACCTCGAAAATCGCAGCTATGAGATCCGGATTGCTCATGGAATCCTGGGTGATCAACGAGAGTTTCTGGACTGGATTACTGGTGATCAGGTAATGGTGATTACCAATAATGTGGTTCAATCCCTGTATCTTGACCAACTCAAACAGGCATTGCCGGGCAAACATGTTGAAGAAGTCATCCTGCCTGATGGAGAACAATTCAAGACACTGAAAACCGCGGGTGAAGTATTCGATAAAATGCTTGCGGTGCCGCTCGACCGACAGGTCACTGTGCTTGCCTTGGGCGGCGGGGTTATCGGCGATTTGTCAGGGTTCGTGGCAGCCTGTTATCAACGAGGTGTCGGATTTATCCAGATTCCTACAACCCTGCTTTCACAAGTCGATTCATCGGTAGGAGGCAAGACGGGAGTCAACCATTCCAGCGCCAAGAACATGATTGGTGCCTTTTATCAACCGTTGCGCGTGATTGCGGATTTATCGACGTTACGCACCCTGGAACCCAGACAGTTTTCATCGGGCATGGCGGAGGTGATCAAATACGGACTGGTCAATGACCCTGCGTTTTTCGAATGGCTGGAACAGAACATCGATTCAGTGATGCAGCATGATCGCGCCTCGCTGACCGAAATCATTCGGCGGTCCTGTCTCAACAAGGCCAGGCTGGTGGAGCAGGATGAACGGGAATCCGGGGTCCGTGCCCTGTTGAACCTTGGCCATACTTTCGGCCATGCAATTGAAACAGTAACCGCATATGGACCATGGTTGCATGGTGAAGCAGTCGGGCTTGGCATGCTGATGGCTGCCCGGATGTCCACCTTGCAGGGATGGCTCAAGGATTCCGAATTCCTTCGCATTCAATCCCTTCTTGAAAAAGCCAGACTACCCGTCAATCCTTCAAAGGACTTCAGACCCGAAGAGTTGCGTGAAGCCATGAACCGGGACAAAAAAGTGCTTGCAGGAAAAATCCGACTGATTCTGATGCAGGGAATTGGCCATGCGTGGATTTGCCAGGATTATGACCCCAAGGCCCTGCAGCAGACCCTGGAAGAGTTTGCGATTGGTTAGCCGAAAAGACCTGGAAGCCAACCATATTCAAGGCCTGAATACCTGAAACACCTCATGAAGCGAATCTGCACTTCACCTTGAATGTAACAAGGTAAAGCACTAATATATAACCATACCCTCTTTATTGCCTCTTCTATGCCGTACCCCGCAAAGTTCGGTCTGTATGACCCTGTCAATGAACACGACTCCTGTGGAGTCGGCTTTATTGCCAATATTGACGGTCGGCGAACACATCAGATTCTGGAGCATGGTCTAACCATCCTCAGGAATCTTGCTCATCGAGGCGCAGTCGGAGCCGATCCGAAAGCCGGTGACGGGGCTGGAATACTTCTACAAATATCCGACAGGTTTTTCAGACGGAACCTGGATTTCGAGTTGCCCGAACAGGGACACTATGCAATCGGCATGGTGTTTCTGCCAAAGGCAGCCAAGGATCAGGAGACATTCACCTCGATTGTCGAGAAATTCATTGTACAGGAAGGGCAATCGGTACTCGGCTGGCGCAAGGTACCGGTTTGTGCCGACAATCTGGGCAGGAGTGCATTACCCACGGAACCTGAAATCCATCAGGTCGTCGTGAAACGCTCAAGCGACCTTGAATCACAGGATGACTTCGAAAGAAAACTGTTCGTCATTCGCAAGCAGATCGAAAGAAGGGTTTCCGAATCCGGGCTCTCTCGAAAATCGGACTTTTACATCCCCACACTCTCTTCCCGATTAATCTGCTACAAGGGCATGCTGATGGCAGATCAAGTCGATGAGTATTACCCGGACCTGCTTGATGAAAACATGGAATCAGCAATGGCACTCGTCCATCAGCGCTTTTCCACCAACACCTTTCCGAGCTGGGATCTTGCACACCCATTCCGAATGATTGCCCACAACGGGGAAATCAATACATTGCGCGGCAACATGAACTGGATGGCGGCAAGACGCAGTTCCCTTTTCAGCAAGAAGCTGGGGGAAGATCTACAGAAAATATGGCCCGTAATCCCGGAAGGACAGTCGGACTCCGCGGCCTTCGACAATGTGCTTGAACTACTCGTGGCTGGTGGCTATTCGATGGCGCATGCAATGATGCTGCTGATTCCCGAAGCCTGGTCTGGAAACACGCTAATGGGCAAGGACCGCAAGGCGTTTTATGAATACCATGCCGCACTCATGGAACCCTGGGATGGGCCGGCCGCCGTGGTTTTTTCCGATGGAAGACAAATCGGTGCAACGCTGGACCGAAATGGCCTGAGACCTGCCCGTTACCTGATTACCAATGATGATATGGTGGTGATGGCCTCCGAGATGGGGGTTCTCGACATCCCTGAATCAGACATCAAGAAAAAATGGCGACTGCAGCCCGGCAAGATGTTCCTGATCGATATGGATCTCGGCCGAATCATCTCTGATGAAGAAGTCAAGCAGGAGCTGTCAAATCAATACAGTTATCAGGAATGGCTGGATCGTACCCAGATCGAACTCCGCTCCTTGCGTATTTCGGTTGGTGCCATGTCGCCCGATCCGCATACCCTGCTTGAACTGCAGCAAGCCTATGGCTATACACAGGAAGACTTGAGGTTCCTGCTCCAGCCAATGATCACAAATTCCGAGGAAGCACTCGGGTCCATGGGTACCGATGTTCCGCCGGCCATAATGTCAAGCCGGGCCAAACATCTCTCGCATTATTTCAAGCAGAATTTTGCCCAGGTTACAAATCCGCCAATCGATCCGATTCGCGAAGAGTTGGTGATGTCCCTGTTGACCCTGATTGGCCCCAGGCCCAATCTGTTCGGGCTGGACGACGGTGGACGTGAAATGCGTCTGACCGTGCCCCAACCCCTTCTCACCAACAATGAACTCGAACAGGTGCGCCAGATCGAGGACCATACCAATGGCGCATTCCGGACCAAGACCCTGACACTGTGCTTTCCGGTCAAATGGGAGCCTGAAGCACTGGAATCTGCACTCAAGGAATTATGCAGGAAGGCCGAGCGGGCAGTATTGCAAAAGGGCTTTAACATTCTGATCCTGTCGGATCGGGGTACAGATCGGGACAACATTGCCATTCCCGCCTTGCTTGCCACTTCTGCCGTACATCACCACCTGATCCGCAAGGGTCTCAGAACCGAGACCGGACTTGTAGTTGAAACCGGTGCATGTATGGAAGTGCACCATTTTGCTACGCTTACCGGTTACGGCGCTGAAGCGGTCAACCCTTATCTGGCGTTTGATACCATCAACCGCATGCTTCATGAATTGCCGGACCGGCCCGGTTTTGAAGAAGCCCAGCAGCGTTATATCAAGGCCATCAACAAAGGACTCAAGAAAGTCATGTCCAAGATGGGCATCTCGACATTTCAATCCTACTGTGGAGCACAAATCTTCGATGCCGTCGGATTGTCCGAGGAACTTGTTGAACGGTTTTTCACCGGCACTACTTCGAGAGTCGGTGGTATCGGACTTGATGAAATTGCCTCTGATATCTTTATCTGGCATGGGCAAGCCTATGGCAACATGCCTCTTTACAGAAACATGCTGGACCCGGGCGGAGATTATGCATTTCGAGTGCGCGGCGAGAAACATGTCTGGAACCCGCAGACGATTACAAATCTGCAACACGCTGTTCGGGGGAACAGCCTGGATCGATATCGTGAATATTCGCGAATGATCAATGAACAGGACGTTGAACTGTATGCACTTCGCTCCCTGCTTGAATTTGACTGGGCAGATCAGCCATTGCCCATCGATGCGGTCGAGCCTGCCGCAGAGATTGTCAGACGCTTTGCAACCGGCGCAATGTCCTTTGGCTCGATATCCCAGGAAGCACATTCGAATCTCGCGGTCGCAATGAATCATATCGGCGGCAAGTCCAATACCGGCGAGGGCGGTGAAGAAGAATCACGATATCGACCCCTGGCAGATGGAAGCAGCAATCCCCAGCGTTCCGCGATCAAGCAGGTCGCATCGGGACGCTTTGGTGTAACGACCGACTATCTTGTGAATGCAGATGACATTCAGATCAAGATGGCACAGGGGGCAAAACCCGGTGAAGGTGGCCAGCTGCCCGGACACAAGGTCAGCCAGCAAATCGCTTCGGTACGACATTCTACACCCGGTGTGGGACTTATTTCGCCACCACCCCATCATGACATCTATTCGATCGAGGATCTGGCTCAACTTATCTTTGACCTGAAGAACGTAAACCCGGAAAGTCGAATTTCGGTCAAACTGGTATCTGAAGTGGGTGTTGGTACTGTAGCCGCCGGGGTCTCCAAGGCGCATGCCGACCATGTGACCGTTTCCGGGTATGAAGGAGGCACCGGTGCCAGTCCACTGACTTCAATCAAGCATGCCGGCTCCCCCTGGGAAATTGGTCTGGCCGAAACCCAGCAAACGCTGGTTCGGAATCAGTTGAGAGGCCGGATTGCCGTACAGGTCGATGGTGGACTGAGAACCGGTCGTGATGTCGCAGTAGCGGCCCTGCTTGGTGCCGACGAATTCGGATTCGCAACTGCTCCCCTGATCGCCTCGGGCTGCATCATGATGCGCAAATGCCATCTGAACACCTGCCCGGTTGGCATTGCCACCCAAGACCCTCGTTTACGCAAGCGTTTTACCGGGCAACCCGAACATGTTGTCAACTATTTCTTTTTCGTAGCCGAAGAGTTGCGGGAAATCATGGCAAAACTGGGGTTTGCAACAGTCGACGAAATGATTGGTCGGGTTGATCGATTAAAGGCCCAAAAGGCTATCCGGCACTTCAAGGCCAAGGGACTTGACTACAGCCGGATCCTGGCCCGTGAGACAGTCGGCCCGGGGGTTGCGATCCATAACTCCGAGTCCCAGGATCACGGCCTTGAAAACGTGCTTGACCGGAAACTGATTGAATCCGCAAGACCTGCTCTCGATTCCGGGCTACCGGTAATCATTCACACCGGTATCCGCAATACCGATCGTACAGCGGGCGCGATGCTCTCCGGTGAAATTGCAAAACGGTACGGCCATGAAGGGTTGAACGATAACACTGTCGTGATCAAGGCCAGAGGAACTGCCGGACAATCATTCGGGGCATGGCTCGCCAAGGGAGTATCGATTGAACTGGAAGGTGAAGCAAACGACTATGTCGGCAAGGGCCTTTCCGGAGGGCGGATTGTAATTTTCCCGCCACAGTATACATCGATGGGCAACCGGCGTGAAAATATCATCGTCGGCAATACTGTTCTATATGGAGCGATTTTCGGGGAGTGCTATTTCAGCGGTGTTGCTGGAGAACGATTTTGTGTTCGAAATTCCGGAGCAATCGCCGTGATTGAAGGGGTTGGTGACCATGGATGTGAATACATGACGGGGGGGGTCGTGGTCTGTCTGGGACAGACGGGGCGCAACTTTGCTGCCGGCATGTCCGGCGGCATAGCCTATGTATATGATGAAGTCGGGGACTTCGAGAAAAAATGCAACATGCAGATGGTCGCTCTGGACAAGGTCGACCCTGATCAGTCTGCCGAAAGTATCGACAATCCGCTGGAGGCAGACGAAGCCCGTCTGTATCACTACATTTCCCGCCACCTGGAGTATACGGGTAGTCCCATAGCCAGGGACATTCTCAAGAACTGGGAAGAATCCAGATCATGTTTCGTGCGCATCATGCCGCACGATTACAGGCAAGCCCTGGAATTCCTATACTCCCAGGGGCATGAAAAAGAGTACAGGGTCCAGCATGGGTAAGGCTACGGGTTTTCTGGATATTGAGCGCAAGGAAGTCGGCTATGAGCCGGTCAATGAGCGTATTGTGCATTTTCGGGAGTTTGTTGTTGAACTGACCGAAGATGAATTGCGTGATCAGGGGGCAAGATGCATGGATTGTGGAATCCCCTATTGCCAGAGCGGTTGTCCGGTAAGCAATATTATTCCCGACTGGAACGACCTGGTTTATCGCAGTGACTGGAAACGGGCGAGTGAAATACTTCATTCGACCAATAATTTTCCGGAATTCACGGGTCGGGTGTGCCCCGCACCCTGTGAGGCATCCTGCACACTGAATATCCAGGACAACCCGGTCACCATAAAAAGCATTGAGAAGAATATCGTGGAGAGAGCCTGGCAAGAAGGCTGGGTGCAGCCAGAAATTCCGCATCATCGCACCGGGCGGAGTGTGGCGGTTATCGGATCGGGTCCGGCTGGTCTCGCCTGTGCCCAACAACTGGTGAGAGTGGGACATTACGTATCGATCTACGAGAAGCAGGATCGAAGTGGTGGCTTATTGCGATATGGCATACCCGACTTCAAGCTGGACAAGATGTTGATTGATCGCCGCATGGCACAAATGAAGACGGAAGGGGTCCGTTTCCACTCCGGCACCCATGTCGGGGTTGATATACCGGTTTCGTATTTTCTGGACAATTTTGACGTCATGATTCTGGCCGGCGGTTCTGAAGAACCGAGAGATCTGGAGGTGCCTGGACGGAATCTGAACGGGGTCTATTTCGCCATGGATTTCCTGCGTTCCAATACGCGCCGAGTTCAGGGCCAGAGTACAGCGGATGAAGAATTCATCTCGGCCGAAGGCAAAAATGTAATCGTGGTTGGTGGTGGAGATACAGGTTCTGACTGCATTGGCACATCGATTCGCCAGGGTTGCCGGTCGGTGACCCAAATCGAGATTCTTTCAGAACCACCCGAGAAAGAAGACAAGGGGTTGACCTGGCCTAACTGGCCACACAGAATGCGGGTATCGACATCGCAGGCTGAAGGATGCGAACGCATCTGGGATGTCAAGACACAGTCCATCGAAGGCGATGATTCAGGTTGGGTGACCATGTTAAACTGTACCAAGGTCGCCTGGGATCATACCGATGGCCAGTGGATAATGAGGGATATTGAGGGGTCGGAATTTGCCCTGGAAGCCGACATGGTTCTCCTCGCCATGGGCTTTGTCCACCCGGTATATAAGGGACTTCTGGAAACTCTGGGGGTTACCACTGACAACAAGGGCAACGTCAAGGCCGATAATCGTGGGACAAGCGCTTATCAAACCAGCCTGGAAAACGTGTTTGTTGCCGGCGACATGCGTCGCGGTCAATCGCTGGTAGTGTGGGCGATCCATGAGGGGCGGCAGTGCGCCCGTGCTGTCGATATCCACTTGCGGGGCAAGAGTGATCTCCCGCTCTGATCAAAACATTTCTCCTGTATTACCGGTTAACGACTAGTGAATGGTAACCACTCTCTCCACTGTACCATGATGACTGCATGATGAGTGTGGAACTTCAGAAAGAACGCCATCCCCTGCCAATCAGGATTCAGACCTTTTCCACTCTCCGTGAAGGGGGCTATTTACTATGTCGACAAGACCCCCCTGATTCGGGAGATGACCAGGCAGGGGCGGTTCTGCTTTCTCTCCCAGAGGGTATGCAGAGAAGTATCGAACCGTGGAGAACCGGTACACCTGATCGGCATGGTGTTTGGGCAGAAAAGAGAGAAACCTGCTGGAGATTCATGTTGAACCGCTTTGATGACATGCCGGATACCCTGTCCGTAATGTATCACGATTGCTGTAGCCCGTAATGTTTGACCAGAGTGCCGCCGAGCTCCGACTGATATTCAATCCGGGCCTGAAAGAGACGCTATTCCGATAGCTCGACATCCATAATGTACGAGTAGTTACAGTGAATGATAGATACTTGAGGGCGCTCAAGCGCCAACCGACAGACCGCACGCCAATCTGGATAATGCGTCAGGCGGGTCGTTATCTGCCCGAATATCGAGAAGTCAGAAAACAGGCCGGAGATTTTCTGTCGCTATGCAAGAATCCCGAACTTGCCTGTTTGGTCACCCTTCAGCCGCTTGAGCGTTTTGATCTCGATGCGGCGATCATATTCTCTGACATATTGACCATACCTGATGCCATGGGTCTGGGATTGACTCTTGAAGAAGGCATAGGCCCTCGCTTCAACTCGCCACTTCGTGCCGCAACTGATATCGAGAAACTACCCGAGGTTGATGTTGAGGCCCAACTGAACTATGTCATGCAGGCAATTGCATTGGCGCGTCATGAACTGGCAGGCAGAGCCCCCTTGATTGGATTCAGCGGAAGCCCGTGGACGTTGGCTACTTACATGGTAGAGGGAGGCAGTTCCAGGGAGTTCAGACATGTAAAGGGCATGATGCATGATCAACCTGGGTCTGCGGATCTGTTGATGCAAAAGCTGACCCAGTCCGTGAACGATTACCTGTGTGCACAGGTTGCCGCAGGTGCACAGTCGCTGATGATTTTTGATACCTGGGGAGGAGTTCTTGCCGAACCTGATTATGTACGGTTTTCTCTGGAACCAATGACTCGAATCGTTCAAAGCCTGAAATCCAATGAGGCGACTTCAGACACTCCGATTACCCTGTTTACCAAGGGTGGGGGAAACTGGCTCGAAATGATTGCAGCATCCGGATGTGATGCGATTGGTCTGGATTGGACGGTTTCACTGTCCAGTGCCCGTTCACGAATTGGCCATCTGGTTGCCCTGCAGGGAAACATGGATCCATCCGTCCTTTATGCTTCAAGTGATAAAGTCGCCAATGAAGCGATACGGATACTGGATGATTATGGTGAAGGGGGTGGACACGTGTTTAATCTGGGACACGGGATTCATCCGGGTATCGAACCAGACCGGGTCCGGGTTCTGGTGGATACCGTCCATCAGGAAAGTGCCCGATAGACTTCCACTTCATTCGGTTGCTTTTTCCTGGCTTTCCGTAAACTGATCGAGTTGTTCGGCAGAAGCCTCATTCTGGTATTTCGCCTTGTAGTCGCTATAGGACATGCCATAGATAATTTCGCGGGCCTGCTCATAGCTCACTTCAATACCATGGGATTCGGCTTCGGATACATACCATTTTGAGAAGCAGTTGCGACAGAAATAGGCAAGGTTCATGAGATCGATGTTCTGAACCTCAGGATATTTCCGTAGGTGGCCAAGCAGTTTGCGAAACAGTGCAGCTTCAATTTTCGTTTGGCTGTTTTCGTCAATTTCGGGGCGATCGGACATTAGTTACTCTCCTATTGGGTATTCCGTTATTTCACTTGTAGAGTCGTTTCCTGTTGCCGTGGCATCCTGCTCATGCAAACCGGGACGACATATCAGTCATGCATTCAGTTGGACGCAGAAATACTCGCGATGCGGGCCAGCGAGTTTGCGAGCGAGGAAATCGTATTTGAGTCAGTCAGGTTAATCGTCATTTGCATCTGGCCGTCCTCGCCGGTTGTCAGGCAGTTGTTCAACTGCTCTTCAAACGTACGCGCCATCGATTCTGTCTGCGGCGTTAATTCACCTTCAGGCAGCAATTCGCCAAGCAGCTGAAAGGCCGCGCTAAACAGCTTCCCTCCAGCATCAGCAACCCTTCGCCGCTGTTCCATCGCTTTTTCTTCCATTCTTTGTGTCGTTACATCAACCGGTGCTTCCGGCCTGGCACCGAGCAGTACCTCCAGTCGGCGCTTCAACTCCTCAATACCGCTGATCAAGTCCACCTTGTCGGTGCTGGCATCCGGATCAAGAGCCGCCATTGCCAGTTCATGCTTGGCCGACAGCGTACTCAGAAGATTTTCTTCAAGAGTGTCCTGCGTAACAAGAATGAAGACCTGGACCGGTTGCTTTTGCCCCATGCGGTGTGCGCGAGCAATGCGTTGTTCAAGTACTGCCGGATTCCATGGCAGGTCAATATTCACCACGGTATTGGCCGCCTGCAGGTTCAGACCCGTGGCACCAGCATTGGTAGTCATGAAGAGTTGACAGTCCATTTCGTTCTGAAACCGGTCTACCAATTGTCGGCGTTTTTTCTGTGGTACGCTTCCGTCAAGCCGCACAAATCCCATTGAGCGCTTGTTTATCAATGGTTCAATGAGATCGAGCATGGTTGTCCATTCTGAAAAAAGAATGATCTTGCGATTTTCCTCACGATTCAATTGTTCCAGCAGACCGTCAAGCTCTTCAAGCTTGCTTGAACTTCCCGGTGGCTCCTTGTCAATCAGGTAGGTGCTGTTGGCAACCATTCGACCCAGCAGTAACGCCTTTTGCAGACGCAGTAAATCTATTTCGGTCAGAAACTTCTTGCCGAGTATGGATCTGATTATGTTGCGCTGGACATTGCTCAATTCCAATTGGGCCTGGGTCGGAGTGATGCGGATAACCTCGGTCGTTCTGGCAGGCAGGTCCATCTGCACTGATGCTCGAGTTCGGCGCAACAGAACAGGAGCAAGCTTCTTGCGCAACTCGGTTAGATTTCGATAGCCGAGAACCTTGCCTTTCTCATCAACCACCCGATGATGATTCTGAAAGCGGAAAGAGGGCCCCAGATGCCGGTCATCAATAAACTCCACTACGGAATACAGGTCATCCAGCCGGTTTTCGAGCGGTGTGCCGGAAAGCACCAGTGCAAACGAGGAATTCAGGGACTTGATGGTCTGGCTGGTCTTCGCCTCCCAGTTCTTGATGCGCTGTCCCTCGTCAAGCACAATAAGGTCCCAGGCCTCCTGGCGAATCAGGCCAACGTCACGCAACACCTGTTCATAGTTGCACAGAGTGAAAAATACCGGATTTCGATATTGTTCAGCCCGAGCAGCGGCACGGCCAAGTACGATCTGGCAATCACGTTCACAGAAGCGCCCGATCTCGATTTGCCACTGAGACTTCAGTGATGCGGGGGAAATGACCAGCACCCGTTTGATGCCTGCCTCTTCGGCCAGCATTTCTGCAACACCGATACCCTGTATCGTCTTTCCAAGACCCATTTCATCTGCCAGGATGGCACGGCCTGCGCCGACAGCAAACGCGATGCCATCAAGCTGGTATGGCAATAAAGGCACTTTCAGCAGACTTTCGCGAAGCGGGTGATTGGCAGGATCCTTCCGAATTTGAGCAACCCTTGACGCAATTCGTTCTTGAAACAGCTTTCGTTCAATATAATGTTCAGCATCGGGATAAATAAGAACCGATTCGCCCATGCCCTCCAGTTTTCTGATACATCGCAGTAAACGATGCATGTCAGTGATGGACTCTCCCCTATAGGAATTTACGAGTTTTTCGCACTCCGGGGACAACGTCTCGGGCAACAGCATTCGCAATTCCAGTGTCTTGCCATACAGCAGGTGCACGGCGATTCGATCTCGAACATAGGCGCGGTTACGAACTTTTGCCGGAAAGCGTTTTTTCACTTTTCCCATCAGGTGCAGTATGTGTTTGCAGGTGCCCAGCGTGTTTTTTCGGAAATCCGGGCAGTTGCAATAGGAATCGCCTCGTTCCCAGCCGCGCAGTGCAACCCGGTATGTTTTCCCTGAATGGACATTCGTAACCATATAGTCGGTCCAGATTTTTGTATCATCCTGCGACTTGACATGCATCTTCTCTGAACTCGCCCTCTCCTGCCGTTCCGCAATTTCGATTTCGACCAATTCCTCATCGCTAAGATCGACAGTTCCAAGGTCTTCCGGAGGTGCCTCTGCCAGTCCCAACAGGGTTTTCTCTTCGAGAATCAGGGAAAAGGCAGCACCGATGTGAACACAGACAGACTCCCCGCAGCTACACTTCCACCTCAAGCCCGAAGGCATATCAGGGGTCGAAGTAATTTGCACATCAGCCTCGAATAGATTCAGGGAAAAGCAATGATCATCAAACATCACCTGCTCTTCCGGATCTATATCGTAACGGCCTCCGTGTATGAGCAGTTTTTCTCCATCCGGTTTGAGCAATTTCACCGCCTGATCATTAGTGAGATGTGACAATCTGTCTTTCAGGGACAATTCCCTTTCAGGCTTGATCTGGTTGCTCATTGTGTTCGATTAGTAATCTATTATGGGTAATTATCGGCAGCCATGGGAATTCAAGTCGCTGCAGCGAGCGAAATGCAGAGTGCTACTTGTCCCAAAAAATACCAGATTCCAGTTCGGAATTAAAGCACATACGGCAACAATTCTAATGGGAGTCATGAAGAGGATGACAAAAAAATCCCGCTAGGCCAAATATAAGAAGGCTTAACTGATAATTCGCTTCATTTGAATTGGTTATACTATGTACCCGTTTCACTTTCCCGCATGAAGTTCGATAGGGAATAAAACCGGTCATTAGGGTACACCACTTCACAGGCTCGTGAACAGCATCAACTGCCCTATTCTCCCGTTATAGATCAGAACAGGAAAATCATCATCTATGTCATCAGATAACATCCTGAACCAGGCCCGCAACGTCATTCAGATTGAAGTGGACGCCATCAAGGCCCTTTCGGACAGGCTTGATGAGTATTTTGCAAAAGCCTGCAAAATGCTTATGGAGTGTGAGGGTCGGGTGGTCGTCATCGGCATGGGAAAATCAGGCCATGTTGGTGGAAAAATTGCCGCGACACTGGCCAGTACCGGGACTCCGGCATTTTTTCTGCACCCGGGCGAGGCCAGTCACGGAGACGCTGGGATGATCACGACCCGGGACCTGGCATTGGCCATTTCGAACTCCGGAGAGACTCTTGAGATTGTGACCATCATCCCGATCATCAAGCATTTGGGGGTCAGAATGGTTGCCATGACCGGCAATCCCGACTCGACACTGGCGGTGGAATCCGATGTATTTCTGAACATCAGTGTCGAGAAAGAAGCCTGTCCTCATAATCTTGCGCCAACTGCCAGCACCACTGCAACTCTGGTCATGGGAGATGCTCTCGCCGTTGCAATCCAGCACATGAGGGGGTTTTCTGCTCAGGACTTTGCACGAACTCACCCGGGAGGCATGTTGGGTAAGCGCCTGTTATTATATGCACGCAATCTGATGCATAGCGGTAGTGAGTTGCCCTTGGTTAGCCCGGAAACAACTCTGGATGAAGTATTGATCGAAATGTCGTCCAAGGTATTGGGGATGGTTGGTATCGTTGATGAAAACCGGCACTTACTTGGCATATTCACGGACGGAGACCTGAGACGAGCAATGGAGAACGGCGTCGACATTTACGCTCGGTCAGCAGGTGAACTGATGAACCGGTCACCCTATACGATCAGTGCCGATACCCTCGCTCAGGAGATTGTCGGAAAAATGCGTGAGCATGCAACATACGGCCCGCATGCCATCAATGGCATGTTTGTTGTTGATGACGACAATAAAGTAGTGGGCGCTCTGAATACCCACGACTTGCTACGGGCCGGTGTTATCTGAAGTATCGACAGTCAACGAAAAGATTCACCATGATGCCAACTGTGCATTTTGATGCAGGGCCTGCTACCCTCCCAAAGAACAGACACGGGTTCTGATGTTGACTCGATTTTTTCATAGGTTCCGGAATGTGCTTACGATTGGAGGCATATTCCTGTCAATTCTGGCTCTGGGTCTCTGGATGCAGGCCTTCACGGTACCTGAAACAGGTTTCACGGCCAAGCCACCCGATGACAATGACTCGGATTTTTTCATGGAGAATGTCATACTGAGCGGAAAGGATGCCAATGGCAATCGCTATCGAATTGAAACGGGGCGACTTGTTCACTACCCATCTCGCAATGGCTCGTCCCTGGAATCACCACAGTTCACTCAATACAGGCCAGATGGGACAATTCAGAACGTCGAATCAAACCAGGGTTGGCTGGACAATGACAGGCACATTCTGACACTATCGGAAGATGTCAGGATCCGAAACCAGAACCCCGATCAATCAAGTTCCTTATCTACTACCGAACAACTCATCATCCATCTGAAGAAACAAGAGGGCCAGTCATGAACCCGAAGATTTTATTCACGATATTCACAACACTGATGGCCCATAGTGGTATCGCCCAGGATGATGCCTCGGATCAACCTCTGTTCCTGAATGCCGATTACATCGAGCTGAATTTCAGTACCGGAGAGCGTCTGTACCAAGGAAACGTGGTGCTCACACAGGGTGACGTGGTAATTGAATGTGATGAGATGACCACGATGTATGATGATGACGATGAACTGCTTCATGCACTCTGCATCGGGGACCCCGGGATTTTCAAAAAAGCGACTGGACAGGAGGCATTAACCGGGAGTGCGATCAATATCACCTATGATCGCAAGAACAATCAGATATTACTGGTTGACGGAGCAAGGCTGGAACGGGGACGAGTGCTCGTAAACGGTTATCGGATCAGCCATAATTTCAGTACTGAAAAAACCATCGTACAGAATGACAGGCAAGCATCGGGTACGACCGAGGCTTCCGGTTCTTCAGGATCAGGAGCATCCTCCCGACCCAAAGTCATGATTCTGCCGAAACAGGACCCTGGTAGTTAATAGTCGCCGAGGTGACAGTAATGCTGTCCTCCATATGCCCATAATCTGATAATGCACCTCTCCATCCGAAATCTGGCCAAGCGTTATAACAACACCGTTTTGGTGAAGGATGTCAGTCTGGATCTGGCCACCAGTGAGATTGTCGGTCTGCTGGGGCCAAACGGTGCTGGGAAAACTTCCAGTTTTGACATGGTCATTGGACTGATACGACCAGACTCGGGGTCTATCCTGTTGGGTGAGACCGAAATATCCAACATGCCGGTACATGAACGTGCAAGACGAGGCATCGGTTATCTCGCGCAGGAACATTCAGTCTTTCGGAAATTGACCGTTGAACAAAATATCATGGCTGTACTGGAAGGCAGGAAACAGCTAACCAAGACCGCGCGACAAGAGAGATGCAATCGATTGATGGAAAAATTCGGAATCATTGATCTGCGGAACAAGCCTGCATACCGATTGTCCGGGGGTGAGCAAAGACGCGTTGAAATAGCCAGACTGCTGTCGCTGGAACCTGTGTTTATTCTGCTGGACGAGCCATTCGCTGGCATTGACCCGATTGCCGTTCGGGATATTCAGGGGATTATCCGCAATCTCAAGGAACTTGGCATAGGAATATTGATCACGGACCACAATGTTCGGGAAACACTGGACATCTGTGACCGGGCCTATATATTGCATGATGGGACGGTACTGGCTTCCGGCACCCCAATGGAAATCATGTCGAACCCGGAAGCCAGGGCGACCTATCTTGGTGATGATTTCAGAATATAGCCTAAATGGTTGCTGAATTCCTCTACTGCTGGCCATTTTGCTGGCTAGTCACCATAAATCGGTACTGGATTTTGCTAATCGAATTCTCCCGTTCGATAGCGATATTGCACTCGAATATGCATGGCATTAGCATGAAAGTCTACAGATCGACCACCTGCAAACTGCCAGGCTTCACCAGTCAAGGCTTTATAGATCGGATGATGAGCACGTCAATGCACTGACACAAATATCTCACGCACGACTGCTTTTCGGCAACGAAGGGAATCTCCACCAAGGCTTCAAGGACAGGAGATTAATCAATGATCCGCGAGGCAGGATTTATTCAACTTATCAAAACAAGGACTTTACCCAGGCAAAAAACGGCTTCTCGCAAAACAGGAATTTGCGTGTTAATGGGCAAATAACTTGACGGGTTGACAGTATGTTAATACTATTGCCAATAGGTTCACACCTTCATCGAATCCGTGACGACTGAATTTTATTGAAAAATGCCTCGAAAGCCACAGTCTTGAACGGCCCATCACTCACCAACGAAGAGAATTTGTATGCAAATATCAATTAGCGGACAGCAACTGGAAATCACCGAATCTCTACATAAACGTATTTCAAAGAAAGTAGAAAAAATCTCGAAACACTTTGACCATCTCACCAACACACACGTGGTCCTGCATATTGAAAAAAACCGGCATATTGCCGAGGCCATCATCAATACCAAAGGCGCAATGATTCATGCCTCTGGCACTGCTAATGACATGTACACTGCCATTGATTCCATGGCCCACAAACTAGACCGCCAGGTTCTCAGGCACAAGGAAAAAATTACCGATCACCATCGGGAGGACGTTACTGCAAAACGCCAGGCAAGTTAAATGTCCTCGCCCGCACTCGACACACTATCCGGATTTTCTGGACAAGACTCGATACTCATGGATTATTTACATGTGAATCGCATTGCGATTGACCTTGATGTGTCAAGTCGCAAACGACTGTTCGAGGAAATAGCCGATATCACCAGTAGCAATCATAGCTCCGGCGAGGCACAACTGATGTTGCCCTTGACTGCCGAAGGCGTGTGTGAAACATTGAACCAAAGGGAACGCCTGGGCAGCACCGGAATTGGCCATGGTATCGTGTTACCACACGGTCGAATCCAGGAACTGTCGGAGCCGATGATTTCCATTGTTCGACTCAAATCTCCGATCGAATACGATGTACCTGACCAGATTCAGGTCTGGCTCGCGGTATGCCTGTTGGTCCCGGACAATGCCAATGAAGCACACCTCAGCCTGCTTGCCGAGCTGGCAAGGCTCCTGAACAATGAGGAGTTTGTCTCGGCACTCAAGGAGGCCAAAACGTGTCTGGAAATCCTGCGGCTTTTCTCCAGCAACCGACCATAGGCTCAGGCGGTATATTCCTGCCCTGCCCGATTGAATATGATGTAAAGATCGCCGGATCGAATTTCAAGCATGAATACCCGAAGACATCCTGCAATCCCCTCAAGGCGCCTGATCCTGTGGCCATATCCGACCTGATCATCATTAGCGGTCTGTCCGGTTCAGGAAAGAGTGTTGCCCTGCAGTCCCTGGAAGATGTCGGGTATTACTGCATCGACAATCTTCCGGTCGGCTTGCTCCATGAACTGATGGTCAAGATCTCCAAAGACATGGAAAATGGCAAATTACGGGTTCACGGGATTGCAGTTAGCATTGATTCAAGAAACAGGCAGTCCCTGCTGGAAATCGATGAAGCATTAAACAACCTAGGCGAATTTGGCATTGGCTACCGGGTCCTGTTTCTCGAATCGGAAGATCAGATGCTGGTTCGACGTTACAGCGAGACACGTCGCAAACACCCCTTGACTGACGATTTCACCCCACTTCTGGAGGGGATTCAGCAAGAGCGGAATCTACTGATGCCGGTTCTGGATCAGGCAGAAAAAGTGATCGACACCACAGGCACTACACCGCATGAACTAAGAAGCTGGGTGCGAGACTTTGCCGCCGGGGACACGGTACACGGTCCGTTGCTCCTTATCGAATCCTTTTCGTTTCGTCACGGACCCCCAAAAGATGCAGATTTCATGTTTGACGTGCGTTGCCTCCCGAATCCCTATTGGCAGGAATCCTTGAGACCTCTTAATGGTCTGGATAAGCCGGTTCAGGACTTCCTGGGAGAACAACCGGAAGCCATGCACATGATCAGGCAGATTCATGATTTCCTGAAATTCTGGTTACCCGGGTTTATCCGTGAAAACCGATACTATATTACTATAGCAATTGGCTGTACTGGTGGTCAGCATCGATCCGTGTATATCAGCGATCAACTGTATGGGCACTTGAGTGGTGAATCATTGCCTGTCCAGATCCGGCATCGCGACCTTCCCATAAGGACTGGAGATCATGCGACTTGAACAGGATATTCGGGTAATCAACAAGCTGGGACTGCATACCCGTGCAGCCGCTAAACTTGTCAAACTCTGCTCACGGTTTGACAGTTCAATAGAAATCAGTAACAGCAAACGCCGAGCAGATGCAAAAAGCATCCTGAGTATCATGATGCTGGCAGCCTGTCAGGGCACTGAACTCAAGATGGTGATCGAAGGCGAAGACGCTACAGAAGCCATTCGTCAAATTACCGAACTCTTTGAATCCCGCTTTGAAGAACAAGAGTAGGGAACAATAAGATGTTTACGCTACACGGGACGGGAGTTGGATTCGGGATTGCCATCGGTACCGCCCGACTGATTCGAAGGCCCGGTCAAGAAGTTCCTGAATACAGCATCCTGTCTGAGCAGGTCGATCAGGAGATACAACGTCTGACAAATGGCATTCATTCAGCGGCAGAGTGTCTGAGCGCCTACTATGAAGACATACGTGAAGAGAGTGCCGATGAGGTGCATGCGATTCTGGATGCACACCTGCTCATGTTGCGGGACCCAGTCCTACTTGAGCAATCAGCCTTAATCATCCGAGAGCGGCTGGTTAATGCAGAATTTGCCTTGCAGCTCCATTGCGAAAACCTACAGGCGGTTTTCCGGGGCATTGACGACCCCTACATGCGCAGCAAGTCTGACGAGATTTCACAGGTAATCGGACGAATTCAGGATGAATTGCTGGGACAACATGCCGGACAATCTTCGCTTAAGGGGATCAGGAAAGGAGAAATCATTGTCACCCATGATCTGATGCCTGCCGATACCATAGAGTACAGGAAATACCATGTCGGCGCCTTTCTGACCAGTTTGGGCGGACCTATTTCACATACTGCAATTCTTGCCCGTAGCATGCAAATCCCGGCCATTGTGGGATTGCACGAGGGAATTCGTTATCTGAAAACCGGCGACACTCTGGTCATCGATGGCAAACGTGGAGTTGTACTGGTTGAACCTGATGATGCAGCTCTTGATATCTATGAGAAGAGGGCGGCAAAAATCAGGCGGGTAACCAGGGAACTCGAAGCCATCAAGTACAAGCCCGCAAGGACACTGGATGGCCAGACTATCGAGTTGAATGCTAACATCGAGTTTGCCGAAGAATTAAGGCAAAGTCTTGAATGCAATGCATCAGGCATTGGTCTGTACCGTACTGAATCCCTGTATATGAATCGCAAGGAATTTCCGGATGAAGCGGAGCAGCTTGACGTGTATTCAACACTCCTCAATGCAACGGACCGTCCGGTCACTATCCGCACTCTTGACCTGGGGGCAGACAAGCAGGTTGACGGCGGGCGTCGAAACATGAGCCTGGCGACCAACCCGGCATTGGGACGGCGGGCGATACGCCTCTGCCTACATGACCTGACCTTGTTCAAGCCCCAGCTCAGGGCATTGTACCGCGCCTCCATCCATGGAGATTTGCGGATTATGGTACCGATGATATCGAATCAGGCAGAACTTGATCAACTGTTTATCGTGCTGGACGAGATTCGTGATGAACTTGCACATGAAAAGCTGCCTTTCAAATCACGTATTCCAATAGGCGGGATGATTGAAGTTCCAGCGGCAGCAGTTACGGCAGATATTTTTGCGAAACGTCTGGATTTTCTGTCGATCGGAACCAACGATCTGATCCAATACACTCTGGCCATCGATCGAATCGATGATGAGGTAAATTACCTTTATGACCCACTACATCCAGCAGTTCTGCGCCTGGTCAAGTCAGTGATTGATGCCGGGCAAAATGCCGGAATACCGATCTCAATGTGCGGAGAAATGGCTGGTGACATCGAATGTACAAGAATTCTGCTTGCCTTGGGTCTTCGTGAATTTAGCATGGACTCAGCCGTGATCAGTGAAGTCAAACAGAGAGTGCGTGAAACTCATATCGGAGAAATAGAACCCATGGTCCGGGACCTGCTGACGACTAATGAGTCGAACCCCTATCGTGATCTCATCAGGCAGATCAACCGGTAATCCGACTACACTCGAATGCATGCCTGCCGGGTCAGGGCCGGGATTGAGGAGCCTTGAGTGGAATCGAGACATCATTCATGGTCTGAAAAACCTCAAGCGCCAGTAAACGCTGATCCCCAAGAGTCGGGGTAACCACACCCATCCGTGACATACACCGCTGATATTGTTCGTGAAGAGTAACCCATCCGTTACCTGCCCGTGACGCACGGGTTTGACTATATACCGGAAAGGCAGTGGTATGTCCCAATGCTGGACTGACTAGCTCGCCAGCCAGGGTATTCCCTGCATTTTGAACATGACAACTGGCACAGGAGTAATTGTATTGCCCTTGCCTGGCCCAGAAAATCCTGCGCCCTTCCCGATACAGGGTTTTGAGTTTCTCATCATCGAGACTGACCTGGTTCGCAAGCCCCCGTGCCTGCTCTCGAAATACAGCAGTCAGTGCGGCCAATTCCATGGAATCAGACTCTGCGAAAGATCGATCCTGCAATGCAAGACAGCCAAGTATTGCCATTTCAATGGACATGACCTGATTATCAATCACGTAGGGAAATTGATTTGCAGGTGGATATTGCGCCATGCATTTCTTCAGGGTAACCCCGTTATAGGTCCGATTCCATTCAGAGCGGGCTGGAATGAGGTCATGCATATATGGGGGCAACTGCTCCAGAAAATGAAAGGTGGCTGCTTGCCGTGCCGATTGCGGCAATGAATAAGGCCCCTCATTGAACTCCTCCAGAGATACGGAAAAAAAGCGTTCCAGAAAAAACCCCTGAAACTGTTCAACTTCCTCATCAATTGCGACGCTTTGAGCATGTATACAAGGTGCCCCTGCAAAAATAACAGTCATGAACATCAAGCAAAGGCTGATTTTGGCTGGGAGAACTGTGTATGTCATATTTCCCGGTACAGGTCTCTGCCCAGAATTAATCCGACTGTCCCGAGCGCGTGCCCTTCTGCTCCTGCTGAATCGCTCCAGTCAACCCGAATCATGTCATCCTCATGTAGAGATTTGAGGTGGATGCCGAATCGTGGATTACGAGCAACACTGGGACCGCACTCAAGAGTCGATACAGCTTGATCGTTGACGCTGAATATCACCTGCCGGACATGTGGATCCATGTCCGGAAAACTACCTTGTTGATGGCGTATTGAGCAGAAAATATTGATCCCATTCCGAGAAGATTCACCTCGTAATACAGCACTGGGGGGCGGTTGCGCAACAGCCCGATTTGGCCATTGCATCCGATCCAGGGGGGCACTCTGGCGAATTGTTCTGGTATTTCTGTAAAGGTTGCCGTTACGCAACGCATACACGGTAAAGTGTCGGCCTCCTTCCGCTCGCATTATGCCTGTCAATTCGCGATAGGCATGATGCCCCCCTTCTGACAGCAATACAAGCGGATGCTTGTTTTCCTCGATGAATATCGCAATTTTCTCGCTGTCCAATGCCACAACCCGAAACGGCACGAGCTCCGGGTTAATGATCTCGACGGGCAAGTCAATTCGAAGGCTGGCATCATCAGCATAGCGAGTCGTTCCAAACCACTCAAGCAGTATGGGTTCCATCTCTTCAGAATCCAGCACATCATGATCTATCCAGGCCTGAATACCGAATGGGCCGGCCCTGACATTCATGATTGCAGAAGCTGTAGCCAAAAGACATCCTGATCGAATCAAGAAGTTTCTCCTATTCCGCATCATCAATTACAGCCGGGACAAGAATACGACAACCGCTTCAATCTCTCTTTTCGTCAGAATACGGTGTTTGCCATAGGGTGGCTTGATCGTATCCGGAAACAATCCGACAGGATCATCGAGCAATTCAATGAGATCGAACTGATCAGGGTACTTTTTCGAAATATTCTCGAGAACTGGTCCAATGTTTCCAGGCGGAGCAAGCCCCTCGGGCTGACCCGCAACACTCAAGTAATGACAGGCCAGACAGTTTCCCTTGCCGGGATTAATCATCAGGCACCATCCTTCAATAGCACGATCCAGGGCGGACAGGTCCAGTGACTGACAAGTATCGATATCAGGCAAATCATCTGGAATTGCCACATTGATTCGTACAACCAGAACAATCAGCAGGGCAAGTGTTGCAAGGCATGCCTTACGGGGAATACTGAATTGCTTGTTCCGTGAACGAACCTTGTTCACCCTTCGAAATACGCTCTGGAACCGGAAATCAAACATCATGGATTGACCGGACGCTTACTCAAATTTTTTCTTCCAGTTCCGCAATACGGGCTTCGATACTTTGCCTGAGATAACCTTCTTCACGGATTTTCCGAAGAGCCCGTTTCAACACGGAGACCGCCTGTTCATAATCACCCAGCAAGACCAGATACTCCACAATCGATTGGTCGGCTTCCGCAAGCTGGTCAAGCGCGACATGGATTTTCTTTTGTATCTGATAGAGAGTCAGGTCGTATGGATTTCTGCGGACCTTTTTGCGAATCAGTCGAAGTGCCATTTCCGGCTGTTCGCTTTCGAGATAGGCCTCAGCCAGCAGGTAACTCAGGTACAGTGCTTCCGGGTTTGCTTCCAGTACATTTTGATAGCGCTCGATTGCCTGATCAACCCGACCATCTGCAAACTCTATCTGGGCATGCAGGGACTGAATCCATGGATGTTCGGGAAATTGTGCGGAAAGTGGACGAATGGTTTCCAGGGCTTGCTCGATTTCTCCTTCTTCATGACGTATCACGGCCTTACCATATCTGGCCGCAATCTGAACTGTTCTGGATTCAGAATCGTGCCCATGCTGAAATAGCAAAATCGGTTCCTGCTGATCTGTAGACAGCAATGCCCTGATCCGTGCGGTAGCCAGAAAAAAATCCAGACTCTCTTGTGATTCCCAGGCAGGATAGGAGGCCGCTCGGTCCTGGGATGCAGCCATGCGGGCATGCGACAGCGGATGCGTTCTCAAATACTCGGGGACCCCTCTTCCGCCATGGATGGAAGCCCGATCCAGTTTTTCGAAAAAGTCCGACATTGCCATGGGATCAAATCCGGAGTTGGCCAGCAAACGAATACCAATGGCATCGGCTTCCCGCTCAAATTCCCGGCTATATGCCAACTGATTGGACTCAGATGCACCAATCGCAGCGGTGGCACCGGCCATTCCAATTTCCCCCCCGACCGCTAGAGAGGCCAGAAACGCAGCCAGGGTCGGTAATTTCTGGGCCGACTGGCGCTCCAGCATCCTTGGCATGTGTCTTTGGGTGAGATGCGCAATTTCATGTGCGACTACAGCCGCTAGCTCACTTTCCCTCTCTGCGGATAGAACCAGACCGGTATACAGGGTAATGTATCCACCAGGTACTGCATAAGCATTGACTTCATTATCCAGATAGAGGCTGAACACGGGCTCCAACCCTCTTAGATCGCTGTACTGCGATATCCGGTTACCTATCGACTGGATATAATGCCGTAACAGATAATCATCCACAAATTTTGGGGAAGCTAGTAGTCGACGATAGAACCCCTGCCCGATACTCCTCTCCTGGATGGTATTCAGATGGCGGCTTGCACTGGCATCCAGTTCCGGCAATTCGGAATTTTGTGCGAGAGCGGATGGGGATATTGCAACAGCACACCATATACATGCCATCATGAACAATCGGCAAAGGCCCTGTTGCAGGCAGCATTTGAAAAGTTCGGCAACCTGTGGCATGGCTTGACGATGGGCAAGAATTTCAGGGTATGGCAGCTGGTTTGTCACGACTTGTGCAATGGGCTGGCAGGCAGTTAAATGCAATAGCATTTCGATATGAGTTTTACACTTAGATGTGAGTTTCGCACATTATTCGTGTATGAAACCTGAATGTCTCGCTTTTTTTACCATGCTGGAGAACCAGGGCCAGCATACGGCAATAATCAGGTGTTATGGGGGTTTCCATCCGATTCAGATGATATCCACGCCGGATTCCGTTCCAATCAACAGAAGATCTGCCGGGCGCAGAGCAAACAGTCCCACGGTCACTACCCCGGGGATTTGATTCATCTGTCGTTCGAGTTCCAGTGGATTCATGATATCCATGCCTCGTATATCCAGAATTGGGTGTCCATTGTCGGTAACAAATCCATCACGAAGTATCGGTTGTCCTCCCATCCTTGCCAGCTTGCGGGCGACCATGCTACGCGCCATTTCCAGAACTTCGATTGGAAGTGGAAACGTACCAAGACGATCCACCAGTTTGCCCTGATCGGCAATACAGACAAATTTTTCGCTGGCTTCAGCGACGATTTTCTCCCGGGTGAGCGCACCACCCCCACCCTTGATGAGGTGTCGGTTGCGGGTCGCCTCATCGGTCCCATCCACGTACAGGGGCAAGGTTCCGACCTGATTCAGGTCCAGTAGAGGGATACCCAGTTTTCGAAGTTGCGCCGCACTGGCATCGGAGCTCGCCACCGCACCATCGAGTTTTCCCCTGATGCCAGCCAGAAATTCAATAAAAAAGTCAGCGGTTGACCCTGTACCGACACCGATTACATCTCCAACCTCAACATATTCGACAGCCGCTTCAGCTGCGGCACGTTTCTGGTCTGTTTGTGACATGTTCATGAATATCCTGCCCTATCCTTGAATTCGGTCTTGCCGAGAACACTTGGCTGGAATTCTCGGCGACAGGATTTATGATACCACTGGTCCGAGGGAAATTGGCTGCCAATACACACCCGAAAGCATTCGAGCCGGGCATCGACTTACCCGATTTTGGCTCGTAATCGGTTATCATTCATCGTTCTCGATTCATATCATTATTCCTTGACAATTCAATAATCCATGAACACAACCTCAAATTCACAAATCATCTGGAAAGCCATGCTGGACAATAGCATTGACAAAGTCTGCTACCTGCCCTGCAACAAGCTCAACGCTCTAATGGAGGTTGTACCCGAACAAATCAAAATCTGGGATATCACCAAGGAATCTATCGGTCTTGCGGTTTCCTTTGGCCGTAGTCTGGCCGGACGCCGCAGTGCAATGTGCATTCAGAGCACTGGGCTCGGCAACCTGATTACTGAACTGTACACCATGCAAAGGCTTTATGAAACCGCCTTGCCAATTTTTGTTTCCTGGCGCGGCTATTACCAGGAGCCGATTGAGGCACAAATCATTCTCGGTGAAAAACTTGAAGGTCTTCTGGATGCACTTGAGGTGGAATATCGAATCTGCAAATCTCGTGAGGATGTGGCTGATCTCTCTGAAGATCTTGAACAGGTATTCTCCAGCAACAAGGTAAAGGTCTACATGATGTCGCCTGAGCTATGGGAAACGAATGTTGTCGACTTTCATTCTTTTGGGCAACCTCACATCGAGAAAGTGGCGATTGATGCGCCGGCCTATTCAGGATCACCCTCCAGGACACGAATCAAGGCCATTGAAGAGATCGTGCAGGTGGTTGGTGAGAGAGACTTGATTGTCGCTCAAATCGGATTTCCCGCCAAGGAACTGTACAACACGCATGACCGCGATGAAAATTTCTACATGCTGGGCGCCCTGGGATCAGCCACCGAGGTTGGTATCGCTTTGGCTGTAGAAGTACCGGATCGGCACGTCTATGTGATTGACGGCGACGGATCCTTTTTCTTCAACCCGAATCAACTCGTTGATATTGCCATACACAATCCCAAAAATCTGTCGGTAATCTGCCTCGACAATGGCAGTTGGGGGTCAACCGGCAATCAACCCACCTTGAGCTCACAAGGCTTGAACCTGACGGCCATGATCAATGCGATGGGAGTTGAATCTTCAGGAATGACGGATCAGAGTGAGGCTTTCATGTCCATGCTTCAAAATCGCGAACGATTTATCCACTACATGATCAAGGCCGGTAATGACAAGGTTGGCGGTGAAATACCACTAAAGGCTTTAGAGATCAAGGAACGATTTATGGCGGCACTCCAGTGAACATCCGCGCAAGAAGAATGTGAGATTCGTATCAACGGACCCGTTGCAGAGCGGTTCGGGTGAAATCACTCTCATCCAGATCTGTTCCGAATTCATAATTCTCCCAGACTAGAGCAGTGCTTTTTCCGGTCAGGTGATTGGACATGGTGATTTGCCTGCTTCTCCAGAATTTGTCGAGGTATAGCTTGAAATCCTCCGCGATCATGGTCTTGAGATGTTCGTTGCGTCGATCATAGTAGTGGACTTCCCTGGTGCGCAGGGCCTCTTTATCCAGCCAGATTATCAAGCGTGAATACCCGGAATCCTTGAATTTAGGAACACGCTCCAAAACATAGCACTCATAATCACCACAAGCCTCATCGCGCAGATAGGTGTGCTGGTATTTTTCGGGTTCGGCTGCCCCTAGATCTTCATAGGAGAATTCACTACCCATAAACGAGCCGGACTGATTGGATGAACTGATACCCTTGACGCGTTTCAGGGCTGGCAAATAGAGCCATTGCTGATCCGGTTTGTCCTTGAAGGCATGCACCAGAAATGCCGTTCCCTTAACATCGCGAGGCTGATCGAATATAAACAGTGTCTTATCGCCATCATTACCGGTTTCAAGAACCTGCAGGCGCAGGGCACGCTCAATTTCACGACCGTTCTTACTGCGTAGGGTCATTTTCATATTTGCAGTAAAGTTATTGAAACCCCTTGCGGATTCTCTTGCATCAGTGGCAATCATTTGTCCAATTTCTTCTGGAGTACCCTCATAGGCCTGGGCCATCTGAAAAACCGCAACAAAAATTACCCCAATCAATGAGCCTGTGACACGAAGAAATAACATTTTTGAAATGGGTTTACCCTCTGACTGTTCTTTACACTGGTCATCCCCCCGGCAACAAGAAGCAACCGCTACTGCTGGAACGATGCTGTTTTCCCGTGATTATACCGAATTTACCGTTCAATATGCCTTGAACATTACTATCCAGGGTCGTGAAGTCTGCCCTTCGGGTTTCGGTGCAGTTCATCGTGGAAGCAGAGAACACCTGCACGAGAAAGCCGGACGAACCCATCGGGATTGAGCTGGGACTGAACCCGCCTTCGCAGGCCGTCTCCCGGCTGGTGCGCGACAGGGTCAGCCGGCCGGTGCAGTCGCCTTCGGCCGGCCGCGGCGGGGGGTTCAGGCGGGGGAGGATGGAGAAGATGCCCGACGGAGGAGCCGCCGCCACGCGGCCCCGGTCATGGCCGGAAACGGAAAGCGGGTGCGACCCGGCATCCATGGTCGCCCTGCCCTCTGGCCCTGATCATCATGGGGATGCATGGCGATACGGCCCTACTGCACGATCTGCCGATGCATTCCTGGCGGAATCATGCCGGGACATGATCCCGCCGGGAAACGCTGACTCCTACCACCGCAGGGACGCCTCGAGCCCGAACATGTCCTCGGGCGCCGTATCCGGATCCTCCCTGCGCGTCGCCTTCACCCCCAGGGAAAGGTCCACCGCCGATCCGGACTCCGGCGTCAGGCGCCAGCCGACACTGTAGTCCCGGGTATCCCCGGCAATGCCCACTCCGGCATGGGGGCTGCCCGTGTACCGGCCCGAGAAGACCGGTACACCATACGCCCCCTCCAGCGTCCACTGGCTTTCCTCATTCCCGCCTCCCGCACGGTCCTCCAGCAGGTCCGCCGCGAACAGCGCCTCGAGACCGCCCTCTGACCGGCCGCCCAGGTCCTGGCGAAGGCTGAACGACGGGCCGCGACCGGTGTTCCCGTCCCGATCGAACGACAGATCCACCGAGAACCCCCGGTCCTCCAGGTCATCGTCGTCATGGCGCACCAGCGTGCGGCCAGACAGGTCCAGACGGATGCCCGCGGCCGGACTGCTCCAGGACACCCCGCCGCCGAGTTCGATACCGGAACCGGTCTCCGCGTCTCCCCCGTCATCGCGTATTCCGAGCTCCAGCTTCGGAGTGACATGGCCACCCCCGGC
>JAJEAV010000081.1 GCA_022822625.1 Gammaproteobacteria bacterium
GTCGGCGTGTTCCGGTGAGTTCATGCCCCCGGTCCGGAATCACCGTTCCGGGCCGGGGCGTATTCCCTCGGGGTGCACCGGTTCTCCCGGCCGTCCTCTCCATCGGCCATCTCGAAAGAAGTAAATCGTTGCAGTCAACACCCGCTACTGCCCTGTAACCTGTTGGCTGCCAATGCAGCTGCTGGAGGCATTCCAGTAAATACCCAGCCTGCGAGAAATACCGCTAAGACTAGGAACAATAAAATCCCTGAACTGAATTCCATGTAATTCCCTTTCAGGAACTACATCTTGATTGGAGCGACTGGTTCTGAAATCCATTTTCGATGATTCAAATGGACAATTGCTATTGGTACTGACCGCTAATAACAGAAGTACGTTGGTAATTTTCCTTGTGGCAGGAGGGTTGCAATGAGCACGAAAACCGTAGCTGGAAATGCCAGTCACACACTACGGAATTTCCATGGGCGAAGATGATTGACTGCTCTACACAAATAAAATTTACTGACCTGGTTGGCAATGTTCTCCTTGAGGGGTCTATCCCTGAAAATCCGGGTGGAGACAATTCAGGGATTGAAGGAATCAACCGAGAGAAAGCTGCTTATCGCCGGAGAAGTTCGTCAATAACAGTACGATGGTTGGGCCCTTGTAATGCCTACAGGCATTTCAAGGGGCTCTGGTATCTTCAATGGATTCAAGGAAACTTATGCCTGCATTCAATTCCGCTTCCGCAGGCCACTCTTGTAGTTGTGCCTTCTTCTTCTGCCTTGTGATCAAGGCGGGTCTTGCCGACAGCGATCTTTATGGACGCGGGGTTGGCGGGCCCCCTCGCCGTGAAGATCAAGGACGCATGAATTGTCATGCAAGACTTCATGCCAGGGGGGCCTCACACTGGTTTTCCACTCCCTTGATCAACTCGAAGATACAACGAAACGCAAACAACTTGCAATAGTGCCTGGTGGATCAACCTGATACACTAACCGTAACAATCGGCAGGGCATTATTCACGTGCGATCAGAACATGCCCGATTACCCACCCCTTGAATTGTAAGGATCATGAGTCTGGATAAAACCTATAACCCGCACGACATCGAATCCCGCTGGTACGCCTTTTGGGAAGAAAATGACTTCTTTAGCCCGTCAGGGCAAGGCGAACCCTACTGCATCATGATTCCCCCGCCCAATGTGACCGGGAGCCTGCATATGGGACATGCCTTCCAGGACACCATCATGGATGCCCTGATCCGGTTCCACCGCATGAATGGCCGGAATACACTCTGGCAGCCCGGCACCGATCATGCAGGCATTGCCACCCAGATGGTGGTTGAGAGACTGGTGAACAGGGAAGGAAAGACCCGGCACGACTATGGACGTGAGAAATTCATTGAAAAAATCTGGAAATGGAAAGAAGAATCAGGCGGTACCATTACCAGACAGCTTCGAAGAATGGGTGCCTCGCCTGACTGGCGACACGAACGATTTACCATGGATGAAGGGTTGACCGAGGCCGTAATCCGGGTGTTTGTTGATCTGTACGACGAGGGAATCATCTATCGCGGCAAGCGGCTTGTGAACTGGGACCCCGTATTGCGTACTGCCCTTTCCGATCTTGAGGTACTGTCACAAGAAGAAAAGGGATCGCTATGGCACCTGAAATACCCGCTCATTGGTGCGCCGGGTCATATGACAGTGGCTACTACCCGTCCCGAGACCATGCTTGGTGATTGTGCTGTTGCTGTCCATCCGGAAGATGATCGCTACCGGCATCTTGCGGGCAAACTCTGTGAGTTACCGCTTACCGGACGACGAATACCGATTATCATGGATGAATATGTCGACCCTGGGTTTGGTTCAGGTTGTGTAAAAATCACGGCCTCCCATGATTTCAACGACTATCAGGTCTGGCTCCGGCATCGCGAGGATCCGGCAATCTCCAGTCAGCCGGATTCGGGGCTCATCAATATCTTCAGCGAAAGCGCCTGCATTCGGGACAATCCGGATGCCGGAGAGCAGTCGGATAGTGCCATGTTGCCAGATGCTTATGTCGGGCTGGATCGCTTTGAAGCGAGAACCGTAATTATCAATGACCTTCAGTCACTTTCGCTATTGGAGCGCGTTGAAGAGCACCGTTCAATGATTCCCCGGGGAGATCGTTCCGGGGCAGTAGTCGAACCGTTTCTAACCGATCAGTGGTTTGTTGATCTGACTCGTTCCGAGCAACCGGACGGACGCCCCGGTGGACTAGCGAGAATCACCGAACCCTCGATAGAGGCGGTGAGAAATGGCGTAATCAGGTTCATTCCCGGGAACTGGAGCAGGACCTATTTTCAATGGCTGGAGAATATCGAGGACTGGTGTATATCCAGGCAGCTCTGGTGGGGACACCGGATACCGGCGTGGTATGACCAGGAGGGAAATGTTCATGTCGGGCTGGATGAGGAGCATGTGCGTAGCAAATACTCGATAGACAGTGATGTCGAACTCAAACAGGATGAAGATGTCCTGGACACCTGGTTCAGTTCGGCATTGTGGCCGTTTTCAACACTGGGCTGGCCCGGACAGAACGAACGGTTGGAGACGTTCTATCCGACCAGTGTGCTGGTTACCGGATTCGACATTATCTTTTTCTGGGTTGCTCGGATGGTCATGATGGGCACATACTTTATGGACGAAGTGCCTTTCCATGAGGTCTACATCCATGGCTTGATTCGTGATGAGCATGGCCAGAAGATGTCAAAGTCAAAAGGGAATGTTCTGGATCCGATTGACTTGATTGACGGTATTGACCTTGGAGATCTGGTTGAGAAACGTACCAGTGGCATGATGCAGCCACATCTGGCCGAGAAAATAGCCAGACAGACCCGGCAGGATTACCCCGATGGGATACCGAGTTTCGGCACGGATGCTCTTCGCTTTACCTTTGCTGCGCTGGCCTCGACAGGCCGAGACATAAATTTTGATCTTGAGAGAACGGCCGGTTATCGGAACTTCTGCAACAAGATCTGGAATGCAGCCCGCTTCGTGTTGATGAATACCGAAGACAGTCATCCGGTGGACAGGAAAAAACAGATTCCATTGCAAGCCCCGGATCGCTGGATAATGTCGCAGCTGGCGAGGTGTACCGAAAACGTGCACAAGGCGGTATCCATGTATCGATTTGATATGGTGGCACGGGAAATCTATGACCTGGTGTGGAACAAATACTGCGACTGGTATCTGGAGTTTTCCAAGGCGACGCTGAATTCTGATTTGGCAGATGATACTGTAAAGGCAGACACAGGAAGGGTCATGTGTCAGGTTCTGGAGGAGATATTGAGGCTGGCACACCCGATTATGCCGTTCATCACTGAAGAGATATGGCAACGCCTAGCCCCCCGGGCCGGTGTTCAGGGCAAGACCATCATGACCGAGCCCTATCCTGTATATCAGTCACAGCGCGTGGATGAAGAGGCCGAGCAGGAAATGGAGTGGGTCATGGAACTGATTCTCGGAGTGCGCCGCATACGGGGTGAAATGAATATCCCACCGGGTACACGAGTTCCGGTACTGATATCCGGTGCAGCCAGAAACGATATCGAACTGATAGGCAAAAACCTCGACTATCTGAAGAAGGTTGGTCGAATATTGTCTTTGGATGTGGTGATGCCGGGGCATGATGAACCAGAGTCTTCAGTAGCAATTGTCGGCCCCATGAGAATATTGATACCCCTTGAAGGACTAATTGACAAATCTGCTGAACAGGCCCGGCTCAAGAAGGAAATTGAGCGAATCGACAGGGAAATACAGAGAGTGAAGGCAAAACTCGACAACCCGAATTTCGTGAATAAGGCTCCACAGCCAGTTGTCGACAGGGAGCATGAAAAACTGTCAGGCTACCGGAACGAAAGAGAGGAACTGGCAGCCCGGTCCAGCAAGCTCAATCAAATCCGATAATAGTCCCGATACCATTTCACGAAACTGTTGATGCCGTTCTGGATATCGGTTCTGGACTTCTGGCCGAGCCATTCGGTCGCGAGGGTCAAGTCTGCACTTGTCGAGACGACATCGCCGGACTGCATCGGAAGAAAATCATAATCTGCCCTGGTTCCAAGAGCTTGCTCAATGGCATGGATATAGTTCATGAGGGGGATTCGGTTGCCGCTACCCAGATTCCATATTCGGTGTGGAGCAGAACTTGAGGCCGAGGATGGCCGGGATGGGTCGAAATTGGCATTCGGCCTGGCCGGCTTATCGAAAGCCGCCAAAATCCCGTCAACCACATCATCGATATAAGTGAAGTCACGAGCCATGTTGCCTTGGTTGTAAACCGGGATTTTCCTGCCTGCGAGAATCAGCTTCGTGAATTTGAAAAATGCCATGTCCGGACGGCCCCAGGGACCGTACACGGTAAAGAAGCGCAAGCCAGTGGCTGGCAATTGATACAGATGGGAATAGGCATGGGCCATGACTTCGTTGGCTTTCTTGGTTGCACCGTACAGCGAAACCGGATGGTCGGTAGTCTGATCTTCACGAAATGGTTCAGTGGTATTCAAGCCATAGACCGAACTGCTCGAGGCATAGATCAGGTGCTGCACATCGTGGTTGCGACAGCTCTCCATGATATTGACAAACCCAGTCAGATTGGAGTCGACATACTTGTGAGGGTTTTCTATCGAGTACCTGACTCCGGCCTGTGCGGCAAGATGGAACACAACATCGAACTGCCTGGCCTCAAACAACTCTTCAACATCCTTTCTGGAGGCCACGTCAATCCTGTCAAACCGAAACTCCCTGAAATTTTCCAGACGCGCAAGTCGGTCCTTTTTGAGCTGTACGTCGTAATAGTCATTAAGGTTGTCGAGACCATGCACGCTCTCGCCACGCTCAAGCAATCGGTGACAAAGTGCTGCACCGATGAATCCGGCTGCACCGGTAATCAGTAGTTGCATCGCCTCGGGAAATCAGGCGAATCCGGTATTATGCCCGCTTGAATCGAATATTCCATGTATGCTCATCCAGCGAATGCTCAAATTCAAATTCGGGCTGATTGTCCTCACAGGCTCCGATTGCAAGGGTTTCGGACATGATGTGATCACGGTGTGTGGCCATAACCTGATCAATCAGGCTCGAGCCACTGACCGAGAGATGGATACGATCAGAGATTTCGAGTTGTGCTGATTTTCGGGCTTCCTGTACAGTCCTGATCAACTCCCTGGCGATTCCTTCGACCAGCAAATCATGATCGATTGTGGTATCAAGAGCAACCAGGTATCCATCGGCTTCCGAACACGCAAAGCCTTCTGCCGATTTGGTGACTATTTGTAAATCCTCCTTGTCAAAATCGACATTATGACCCTCCACATTCATTGCGTAGGAGCCGACGGATCCGATGACATCGATAATCTCATTGGCATCGGCCTGATTCAGGGCATCCTTGATCGCGGGCATTAGTTTGCCGTAACGCTTGCCAAGAGTTCGGAAGTTTGGTGTGACTTCATGACGAACCAGTTCGATGCTCGAGTCCATGAAATCAATTTCCCGGATATTCAATTCTTCCTGAAGCTGTCCCTTGTGTTTGGTAATGGCCTGTTGTGCCCTTGAGTCCGGGCAGTGAACGAGAATGCGCTTCAGCGGTTGTCTTACCCGGATGCGGCTGATTTCACGTGCGGTACGTCCCAGGCCAACCATGACCTGTACTACATCCATCTCGAATATCAGCACATCATTCAACAATGTCTCGTCATGGTCAGGCCACTCGGTCAAATGTACGCTTTCGGCACCATCATCCAGACATCTCGAGAGATTCAGATACATGCTTTCGGCCAGAAAGGGCATAAATGGTGCAATCAGGCGCTGGATGGTGTCCAGACATTCGAACAGGGTCAGGTAGGCTGCTTGTTTGTCATCCCCGTTTTCGCTTCTCCAGAATCTGCGCCGGTTCCGTCGGATATACCAGTTGCTGAGCTGATCGACGAGATTCTCGATGGCCTGGCCAGAGGTGTATGCGTCATAGTTTTCAAGGGAATCGGTGGCGGTTTTTATGGTCTGATGTGTCAATGCCAGAATCCACCGGTCAATCTCCGGTCGTTTTTCGACTGGAACCGGCTTCGAGAAATCAACCTTATCCAGACCGGCATACAGCACGAAAAACGCATAGGCGTTCCAGATAGTGTTGACAAAGGTTGAAGTCACTTCACGCACGATGTCAACCGAGATGCGTTTTTGGGCATCAGGGGCCGTGCGACTTAAAAACAGCCACCGCAACGAGTCCACCCCCACAGAGTCGAACACATCGTAAGGATTAACGATATTGCCCACGGACTTGGACATTTTCTTGCCGTTCTTGTCAACAATGTGACTTAAGCACACACAGTTTCGATAGGCGACAGAATCATCGACCAGGGTCGAGATGGCATGCAGGGTATAGAACCAGCCACGGGTCTGATCGATCGCCTCGCAGATATAGTCGGCCGGGAAATGCTCTTCAAACTTGTCCCTGTTCTCGAAAGGATAATGCCACTGTGCATAACTCATGGCTCCCGAGTCGAACCAGCAATCAATGACTTCTGGAACCCGGTGATAACGACATCCGTCCCTGAAAAAGGTAATTTCATCAATATGGGGGCGGTGCAGATCGATATCCCCGATCGACTGGCCTGACAGTTTTTCGAGCTCAGCCAGGGAGCCAATGCACACATAGTCGCCTTCATCATTTGTCCAGATTGGCAGTGGCGTCCCCCAGAATCGTTCCCGGGATAATGCCCAGTCGATATTGTTTTCGAGCCAGTTGCCAAATCGCCCATCTCGAATGGTTTCGGGTACCCAGTGGATGGTCTTGTTGAGATCGACCAGACGATCCTTGATCTCGGTGGTTCGGATAAACCAGGCTTCCTTGGCGTAGTAGATCAAGGGATCCCCGGTACGCCATCCGAATGGGTAACTGTGTACAGCTTTTTCATTTTTGTACATCAGGCCTTGCTGTTCCAGTACTTCGCAGATTATCGGGTCTGCTTCCTTGAAGAATTTGCCGGCCACCGGCCTTGCTTCCGGTTTGAAGTAGCCGTCAAGACCTACACCATGCAGTACCGGGAGACCTTCCTGTTGTCCGAGTTCAAGGTCATCGACTCCGTAGGCGGGAGCGATGTGAACAACTCCCGTGCCGTCCAGGGTGTTTACAAAATCACCCCCACAAACCCGAAACGGATCTCCGGTGTCGATTTTGAGCCAGTCAATCAGCCGGTGATAGCGCATGCCAAGAAGTTCCGAACCGGTCATGGTTTTCACGATCTTGTGGGGCCGGTCGGCAAAATAAGCCGGCACCCGGGCACTGGCAAGGATCAGGACTTCATCGTCGATCTCTACATGGGAGTATTCAATATCCTTACCCACGGCGAGGAGCAGGTTTGAGGGGAGTGTCCATGGCGTAGTGGTCCACACCAGAAAAGACAGATTGGGGGTGTCTGCCACGCGAAAGCGAATGGTGATGGAAGGGTCTTCAACATCCTGATAGCCCAGCGATACTTCATGGGAAGACAGGGTAGCCCCAATCCTCGGATCATAAGGCACCACCTTGTAGCCCTTGTAGATGAGCTTCCTGTCCCATATTCTGCGCAATAGATTCCAGACGGATTCAATATAGTGGTTATCGAGAGTGTAGTAGGCTTCATCAAGATTCACCCAGTAACCCATGCGGCGGGTCATTTTTTCCCAGTCGCTGATATAGGCCATTACCGAATTTCGGCAAAGACGCGTGAATTCCAGTACCCCGACTTTTTCCTCGATTTCGTTTTTATCGAAGATGCCGAGCTGTTTTTCAACTTCGTGTTCAACGGGCAGTCCGTGAGTATCCCAGCCGCCCTTGCGTGGGGCATGGTATCCGCGCATGGTTTTATAGCGCGGGTAGATATCCTTGAAGGTACGGGCGAGGACGTGGTGAATGCCGGGTTGACCATTAGCGGTCGGCGGGCCTTCGTTAAAGCTGAACCGTGGACGTCCCTTACTCAGTTCGAGGCTTTTCTCGAAGATCCGGTTGTCTTCCCAATAGGCCAGAATTTCCTGTTCGAGTTCAGGTCCGTTGTATCTTCCCTGTACTTTTTCGAGGGAACCGTTATGGGTAGTCATTGATGTACGCTGTTGTGTATTGTCTGGTCAATTCGGTTAGGTGGCCGATACAAGGATTGCTGGCAAATGTGCAATGCTGACACCTGTTTTCTGAAAATGGGATTTTACAACAAGCAGGGGGTATCGGTCAGGGCGTATCTTCTGCGCCATCAGGATATGGCTTTCCTGCAGGAGGGATATGGAGTTCAGCCAAGAGAGTGAACTTCTCTAAGGTCGTTCCTCAAACCGTGATCTCCTTCCAGGTATGCGGATAATGTTCATTACGAATGCAATGACAATTCCGCTGAATAGGCCAGCCATGTGCGCGGTATTGGCAACCCGGATTCCAAATAGCCAATCGATCAAACCGGTCCAGCACACGACAAACCAGCCAAGAAGCAGGATTACGATACTGCGATTCAGCTTTACCGGGTAGTTCCGATTGATCAGGCCCTGTATCCACAGGAAGCCGAAATACCCATAGATAACTCCCGACATGCCACCAAAAACGGGACCGGTTTCATGGTACTGGTAGAGGTTCGAAATCACCCCGATAAGCAGGGTAATCCCGAGCATGCCGGTTATTCCATGCTGCCATTCGATAATTCGGCCGAACTCCCAGGTCCAGAGCATGTTGAAGACTATGTGAAACAACCCGAAATGCAGGAACACCGGAGTAATCAGGCGCCATATTTCACCTTCGCGAATTTCAACATACTGTGCTCCCAGATATTGCGTGATCAACAGCATTCGCATAATGCTTTCCTGTAGACCAAGCAATGACAGCAAGTACACGAGGATGCACATTGCAATCAGGCTGATCGTAATGGGCTGTGCTTGTGGGATCATTGGCCATCCATTTCGATCCGGTCGCTTTCTCCGAGAGTAATCATGCGATCATCAAGGGTGGTGAACTGTCGACCCTTGATGGACTTCTGCCGGGCCTGATAGTCGGTACTTGTCCCATCTGCGCTGACGACCCGAATATTCACGATCCGGTTATCGGCCTGATACTGAAAAAAGAAGATTGCCGAGGAGATGGCCATGAGTAGCACGATAACGATAATGGTCACTACCTTGACCGACAGCGAGCTGCCTGTTTCCTCGGAGTCTGTCGATGCTGACTTGGCACGACTGGTCTTTGTCCGAAAAATCAGAATGACCACAAGGATTACCCCGATCGTGAAGAGAATCTTGGTTAGCATATGGACTCCGGTTCAGGGTTTCCAGGGGGAAGCTGCAGGTAATATCCGTTCTCTTCAAGACACTGTATTACCGTTCCGATATCTGCGTTAGGCAGGCTTTCCCGCTTCGTGATATCGAACTGAAGCACGGAGGTCAGCCTACCGAGCAGGGCCATCAGGCTATCGGGCACATGTGCGAAATCATCGCGCCCGGTCAAGTAAAGGTAGGTATTGGTCTTGCGACTACTCTTGTAAACCCAGACCAGCATGGAGCTTGCGATGTCGGGCCATTCTCAGTGTATACGGGCATTCCCTGCAGGACTATCCTGCCACTGAAGACGATGACTTTTGCCTGTCATTTCTTGATTTCGCACTTTTCTTGTTGCCACGCCACAGCCAGGACCAGGAGATTTTATTCGTGGTATGCCCTCGACTGCCAACCGGTGTATATTTGCGCTTGACATGACCAGTATAGAACTGTCGGGGGCGACCAATTTTTTGTTCGTCATCGCCCAGCATTTCCTTCCAGTGTGCAATCCAGCCCACGGAACGTCCGATCGCAAACATCACGGTAAACATTGAGGTTGGAAACCCCAGTGCCTTCATGACGATTCCGGAATAGAAGTCCACATTCGGAAACAGCTTCTTTTCCAGAAAATAATCATCACTCAAGGCAATCTCTTCGAGTCGCATTGCGAGTTCCAGTCGAGGGTCGTCAATGCCCAGCGTCGATAGAACCTCACGGCAGGATTTTTGCATCACCTTGGCACGGGGGTCGTAGTTTTTATAGACGCGATGACCAAAACCCATGAGTCGGAACGGGTCATCCTTGTCCTGAGCCTTGGCGATGTATTTCTTGATGTTGGCAACCGAGCCAATCTCATCCAGCATATTGAGTACTGCTTCGTTAGCGCCGCCATGTGCAGGCCCCCATAGTGATGCTATACCCGAAGCAATACAGGCATAGGGGTTGGCACCGGATGAGCCGGCCAGACGAACAGTTGATGTAGATGCGTTCTGTTCATGGTCGGCATGCAGAATAAGCAATCGATCGATTGCCTTGGCAAGAACCGGGTTGACCTTGTATTCCTCCGAGGTGTGGGAGAACATCATCTGTAGCAGATTCTCCGAATAGGTGTGGCTGTTCATCGGGATTGGGAACGGACGGCCCAGCGAGTATTTGAATGCACAGGCGCCAATATTGGGCATTTTTGCAATGATCCTGTGAGCCGCAAGCTGGCGTTGTCCCGGGTCGTTGATGTCAATACTGTCATGATAGAACGCAGAGAGTGCACCAACCACGCCAACCATGATGGCCATGGGATGGGCACTGCGCATAAATCCCTGATAGAAGCGGGCCAACTGTTCGTGTAGCCAGGTGTGGTGCCGGATTTCCATGTCGAAACTGGCCTTTTGTTCCGGAGAGGGCAAATTTCCATATAGCAGCAGATAGCAGACTTCCATGTAATCACTGTGTTCGGCCAGGTCTTCAATTGGATAGCCACGATGAAGCAGGATGCCTTTTTCGCCGTCAATGTAGGTGATATCGGATTTACATGCTGCGGTTGAAGTGAAGCCGGGATCATAGGTGAGTATGCCGGTAGTCGAATACAAGGACCGGATATCGACGAGACGATTTTTCATCGAGCCGGTGTGTCCATTCAATTTCCATGATTCCCCGGTCTGGTTGTCTGTCAAAGTGAATCCGCTATCTTTGGCACTTGTCTTACTCACAGTTTTTACTCCATATCTAAATTAAAATGCAGAC
>JAJEAV010000075.1 GCA_022822625.1 Gammaproteobacteria bacterium
CCGTTGCCGGGCATGATGATCCATCAGGACGGCAGTACCCACGAGTGGGTACCCGGCAAGGTCTGGGACCGGATCGTGACCATGGACGATGCCACCAACGAGCACTACTCGATGTTCTTCTGCGAACAGGAGGGAACCCGCAGTTCCCTGCGCGGGGTGCGCGAGGTCATCGAGGCGAAAGGCCTGTTCTGCTCCCTGTATACCGATCGGGTCAGTCATTACTGGCACACGCCCGAGGCCGGAGGCAAGGTCGACAGGAAGCACCCCACCCGGTTCGGCCGCGCCATGAAGCAGCTCGGGGTCGAGATGATCGCGGCCTATTCACCACAGGCCCGGGGACGTTCGGAACATGCCTTCCAGACTCACCAGGATCGCCTGGTCAAGGAACTCGCAGCGACCGGCATCACCGACATGGAACAGGCCAATGCCTACCTCCGTAATGACTACCTGGCCAACTTCAATGCCGAGTTCATGCGACCGCCCCGGGCACAGGGCTGCGCGTTCGTGCCCTACCCGGACCTTGCGGTACTCGACGGCATCCTGTGTGAACACCGGGAACGAACGGTCGGACAGGACAACTGCGTACAGTACCAGGGCCTGACACTCCAGATCCCCGCAGACCGATACTGCTGCCACTACGTCAAGGTCAAGTTCAAGGTGCTGGAATATGCGGACGAATCCCTGTCGATCCATCACGGAGCACGGGAACTGGCGTGCTACGACAACCAGGGACAACTGGTGGTAAAGTATGCATATGCCGCCGCGTAATGTCCGCCGCGCGCGGCCACTCCCCCAGGGGGAGTGATCGTCAATAGTGGACAATCCATTTGCTGCCAAACCGGACAGTTCTATTTGCTCTTAACAGAACAAGAACATTTAAAGAAAGTAGTAGAAGATTTCGTGTCGGCTGATGAAACCCTCGAAATAAACCCCATCACTGATTGATTCAAGTAGTAATGATCGGAAAAACATGAAATCCATTCCTTCACCCGGTCCATTCGGAGTCGAGTTTTACGATATGGACGTCAACCAGATGTCCGATGTCGAGCTGGATGGGATAGCAACTGCCCAGAATAATGATGGCGTAGTATTCTTTCGCGATCAGAACCTCGATTGTGAACAGCATATCGCCTTTGCAAAACGCTGGGGAAAGATTGTTGCCAATCGCTTTTTTGAACGGGTTGAAGAGTATCCACAAATTGCGGTAGTGCGAAAAGAACCTAAACATCGAACGGTTGTTGGTGAGACTTGGCACACTGACCATTCCTATGATGCAGAACCGGCTCGTGGGTCAATCCTGTACGCCAGAGAAGTACCTTCAACGGGTGGGGACACACTTTTCGCAAACATGTACATGGCCTATGATGCACTTTCCAGGGGGTTGAAGCATACTCTCAGACATCTCAGTGCCGTGCACAGCAGTGCACATGTCTTCAGCGCCGAAGCTGTCCGGACTAATGAGCATAACGACGATCGGTTTCATAGCGGCGAACAGGCAATCCAGCGGTCCATACATCCTGTCGTTATCAAGCACCCGATAAGTGGTCGCAAGGCCTTGTACGTAAATCCTGATTTCACGACCCATTTTGATGGCTGGACTGAGCAAGAATCCAGGCCTCTACTTGAATACCTGTATCAGTACTCTACTCAAGACCAGTTCGTAACACGCTTCAGTTGGAGTCCCGGCACGATAGCCTTCTGGGATAACAGGGCAGTTATGCACAAGGCAATCAATGACTATCCGACCGAACGTCGGCTCATGCACAGGATTACACTGGCTGGATGTGCCCTGCAAGGAGCTTGACATGGATAATCAGGTGAAATTGTCAGGAGCGGAGAATACTACTTGTTCAGTAGGCAATGTCCCGATGTCCTATCGTGTTTGTGCGTTCTACCGATTTCTGCAACTTGAGGATCTTCCATTATTGCAGGGGCTGATCAAGTCTCGCTTGACTGAGGCTGAAATGTGCGGAACAGTCTTGTTGGCGCCGGAGGGAATTAACGGTACAGTCGCGGGCCCAGAAAACGGAACCCTTCAGTTTTTCGAGTGGTTGCAAGGCCGACTCGGTCTATCGAGCCTGCAAGTCAGGGAGTCATGGTGTGAGAACCCACCATTCAAGAGAACCAAGGTCAAAATAAAAAGGGAGATAGTGACTTTGGGGGTTGAAGGGGTCAATCCAGTTGAGCAAACCGGCACATACGTTTCCCCGGAAGAATGGGATGCATTGACTGAAGACCCGGAAGTCATGCTCATTGATGTCCGCAATGACTATGAAGTGGAAGTAGGGCGATTCAAGGGGGCAATATCTCCGGATACAACTACCTTCAGGGATTTTCCGGATTATGTAAAAGAGCATCTGAGTCCGGAGCAGAACCCGAAAATTGCCATGTACTGTACCGGAGGAATCCGTTGTGAAAAGGCATCAGCATATCTCAGGCAAAACGGATTCAGGGAAGTCTTCCAGTTGCAGGGAGGGATCCTGAGCTATCTCGAAACAGTCCCAGACAATCAATCAAGCTGGGAAGGAGAATGCTTCGTGTTTGATGACCGTACGACTCTGGATGAAACTCTCGCCAGTGGTAAATACGACCAATGCCATGCCTGTCGACGACCGATCAGCGAATCTCATAAACAGAGCGATAAATACATCAAGGGAGTGAGTTGTCCCAAATGTTATGACCACAAGAGTGACCAAGACCGGTTGCGCTATGCTGAAAGGGAAAGGCAAACTCGTCTTTCAGACCTCAGGGGAGATATACATATCGGGCCGGGCAGTCAGGCGAATCCTGCAGTCCGCAAGGGGGGAGAACAGTAAATTTCCATGGTGTTGTATTCACAGACCATCAGCAGTCAACTGGTTCTGTAGCCAGATATTTCGAACTGAATATGGTTTTTTCCCCTGCTCGGTAACTATCTTATAAAACATTGCCATTGTTTCAGATTTGGCAATAGCGGCCCGAAATGCCGGAACCAGATTGTGGTAGGTTGCAATGCCGCCTAGTCGGGCATTGTTGGCTCCTTCTTCAAACCATTGATCCCAGAATCGAGTCCCCATACCAGACTTGGACAAGGATTGATATGCTTCCGTCATTTCCCGTAGGACCCTTGCCTTTTCTTCAGCCAGCCCACTTTCGCTGGAAGTTGCATACACATCGCCCAGACGCTTTCGGTAATCCAGTATGAGTTCAATAATTCTTGCATTTTTTTCCTTTGCGGCGCGATATTGGGAGATTTCCCCTGGATTGCCTTCGGCCCGCATCCATCGTTCCACCCCCTCTTGTTCCACTGCGGTCGCAAATGCTTCATTAAACGCTGAATCATCCCTGACATAGAGCACTTGATGGGCCAACTCGTGAAATATCAGGCCGGCTAGCGCATAATCCGGGTAGAACAGGAAGGTGTCCAGTACAGGGTCACTCAACCATCCGAGTGTGGAATAGGCGGCAACCCCGTAAAGGTCGGTATCGTAACCCTCTTCAATCAGGCTCTCCTGATAGCTACTCGCGTTTTTCTCCGAAAAATATCCCCGGTACGATATACAGCCTGTGATCGGGTAACACCAGGTCTTGAGGGTCAAGTCATAAGGCGATGCTGCAATGACATTCCAGATGACATGGCGCCGTCCAAGCTCGCTGTATGTCGTGTATGACGAGTTTTCCGGAAGGTCCAATTCCTCAATTGCAAATTGACGGATACGTTTGACAAGTTCCAGGCGTTCCTTGGTTTGAGGGGTTACCTGGTTGTTTGCGAGCACCTCATCAATGGGTTTTCTTGAGAAAGTAATCTCGAGCTGTCCTCGGGCAGCCTGAGCGAGATAGCCAAGCTGGCTACACCCGGTCAGGAATATACAAAGAACAATAGCCAGGTAGCGAATCAATGAAGGAAGTGAGTTCTGAAAAACCATTGATTCTCAAGCCCTGAAATAAAAATCGAAACTGTACACCTGACGAAGTATAACGAGAGGCAGAATCACCTTCCCATATTTGAATTGCTTGAAGTCGCCAGTCAATATGCCGACTATTGAACAGACGAGGCTACTCAGGTTCTGATTTTTCGTGGACGTGCGCCATCCATTTTGTTTTTTATGGATTCTATCCCATTTCAGCGGGCCACTCTTTTTATCTGAATTTTCTCTGTGTTCGGGCAGTGGCAAATTTTCTGAATCTGACCACAGGCACATAAAGTACCCTCACTATGTAACGAATCAATGAGATAATCAGATTCTGAAAAATCATCGGTCCTTAACCCTGAAATGAGAAACCCTGAGCAAGAACTTGAAGTATATCTGGTTGGTGGCGCAGTCAGGGATAGACTCATGGGTCTGAAGGTCGAAAGTGATCGGGATTGGATGGTTGTAGGGTCCTCTCCCGAACAAATGGTGGAACTCGGGTTTCGTCCGATTGGGAGTGAATTTCCGGTATTCCTGCACCCGGATACCCACGAACAGTACGCACTGGCCCGAACCGAGAGAAAAGTCGGCCGTGGCTATCATGGTTTCGTTTTCAATTGTGCCCCAGACGTTAGTGTCGAAGAGGATTTGGGTAGACGGGACCTGACCATGAACGCCATAGCCATGGACATGCAGGACAACCTGATCGATCCATTTGGCGGGGTTGCAGACATCGACAATCGGATGATTCGACATGTATCAGAAGCATTCAGGGAAGACCCGGTACGAATTCTGAGGGTGGCTCGATTTGCAGCTCGATTTTGTGGGCAGGGATTTTCGGTAGCTGAACAAACACTCGTTATGATGTCAGAGATGGTTGACAATGGTGAAGTCGATGCACTGGTCCCGGAACGTATTTGGCAGGAGTTATCCAATGCGCTTGCCGGCCCGAATATTGCCGAGTTCATACTCACTCTCAAGCGCTGCAAGGCACTCATAGGCATCCTGCCCGAAATCGACAGGCTTTTCGGGGTCCCGCAAACGGCCAAATATCATCCGGAAATCGATACGGGGATTCATGTCCTGATGTGTCTGGATGCGATAGAAAAAATCACCGACGATCCAATAACCCGATTTGCGGTTCTAGTGCACGACCTAGGCAAGGCAGAGACTCCGGCTGACATATTGCCTTCACATTATGAGCATGAAATAAACGGGCTGGATCCGATTATTGGCCTGTGTGAGCGGCTAAAGGTGCCGGTCAACTATCGCCAATTTGCCCTGATGGTGTGTCGCCATCATCTTGAAGCACACCGAATCGCAAAGATGAAGCCCGGCAAGGTACTCAAGATTCTTGAAAAACTGAGCGCATTCCGATCGCCGGAAATGATCAAGAAATTCAAGCAGTGCTGCTTGGCTGACAGCCGTGGTCGGGCCGGTTATGAAAACAGTGATGCGCCACATCTAGATTTGCTGGATGAATACTACCGGATTTCAATCTCGGTTGATCAGGCGGATATTGCGACACGGGTTCACTCAAGCGGCATACCCAGGATAGCGATGGGGGCTGAGATAAAAAAGCGAATTCGAGAAGAGCGAATAAAGAGAATCTCCCAATTCAGAGAGCGGCATCGAGCTATACCATGAGTAGCTAGATCGATAATCTTGATCTCTTACTACTGGCCTATCTTTGATTTGCGGTTTCCGGTGAATACACCGTTTGCTCTATTACTCCAGTTTTGCAGACATTCTGATTCCAAGGACCCTCATAACTGCAAGCGTCGAGCGCAGTGTCGGATTACCTTCTTTGCTGAAAGAGTGATAAAGTTGCTCGCGCGACAGCCCGGTTTGTCTTGCGACCTCTATCATTCCCCTGGCTCGGGCAACAACACCCAAGGCATGATTGATATAAGTTGGGTCGCCCGATGCAAAAGCATCTGCATGAACAGTTAGCCCAACTCCTTGAATATCTTGTTCCGATTAAGGCTTGTCATGATAGTTCTTGTATCTCTTTGCGTAGGAAATTGAATTTAGATCAAGGGGGTAAGAATTGAGGTATTCTTGAGCTGTTAAATCTCTCAGTTCAGCAATATGTATTCCACATTCCTTGTGCAGTGAGAATGGAAATACCCAATTTATTTGGTTAACACTTGATTCGACTTGTCTATATATCTCATCGCGGTCTTTAATCTCTCTTTTATTTGTATCTTCCAGAACAACGATCAATGTAATCGGTACAGAATTCATATTGTTCCAACTAGAGTGTGGATACACCCTTAGTTCGCATATTGAACGCAATGCTTTTCCAAAATTTGAGTTCTAATTGTATTTGTTGTGTGTTGCACTGCGAAACGAGGAAAATGATTGATTGAACGCATCTGGATATGCATATCGTCCCAAAAATTGCTCAAGTGCCATGGCAAATTCCCGTTTTCTTGACTCTGATGGGCAACCGCGTGTTCTTTTCCAGGTAACCAGAAGATTCTTCGAGACACTCATAACCCTGGAAAAATCCACAACAAGGTTATCCGGTGTATTTTCGATAAGGCCCAAACCTGGCGCTTTCCCTCTTTCGATGTTTGAGATACTTGCTGAATTTATCTCAACAAGGGGGTAAACAGAAACAAATTTTGAGAAACTGTCTACAGGCTTACGATCAACATAACGACAACCAATCCGAATCACGGTAACAGGGCTTATGGTTGATGACAAAGCATCAAGTATTGACCTTGTTCGGCTGATGAATTCCTCACGTGATACATATTTCGAAAATTCTAGTGTTATCGCATCAGTTCCAAGCGAGACTCGAATGGTTCGCTCCAAATCAAAGAAACGCCATACAATTGTTTCTATTGTTTGGTGTTGCATTCCCGACTGATTCAAGTTAACTTCAACTGACTGAATGTTGTCACGTTGAAGATGCGGATAATCACCACGAATAGATTCCTGAAAATCGCCAATGTAACCCTCTTCGGAGATTTTTACAATTTTCGGAAATATGGCTTGTCCGAGCACGCTAATTAATGGTGAATTATTCAGATGCACCTGTTCGGGAATTTCCCCAAACAAAGGATTGAGGGCGAGAGCCATGAATATATTCCTTAGTGTGTCAGAGCCAGAACCGAACGCAAAGACGTATCGTTGCAACCTTCACTGACCCGAGTTCGCCAATATGGCAAATCTACTTGCAATGTTCTTGATCAAACATTCTTAAATGCAGAAAAACGATAGTGATAGGAACATGTTTTTTCATTTAATGCAAAAAATTATCGGTTCGATATCATAATGCTTCAAGCAGGTTATAACATATGAAATATAGTATGAACTCAAGTTTGCCCAGATTGGCTCTGAACATCTTGTGGCATCTTGTAAAAAACACAAGAGTATAGAATTATGCGCTTTTTGGCAGTTAGTGGCTGAATGACCTTCCATATCAGGACTTATATGCAAATTTGTGCGTAGAACATAAGCCCCGAAACCCGGGATTTGAAGTCGATTTGTGTTGTGGTTCAAAAGGAGGTATCGTGACTGCATTTCGCCGGAAGGTCTGCAGGACTTTGTCATTGAGGGGAGAAATCTCCTCTTCCAGTATTCATTGGACGGCAGGATATCCTGAACGATATTCTTTGGCAGGCAGAATCAAGTGGTCAGAAGGGAATGGCATCCCCTGAAAATACGCGTATCATTCAGGGTGTCCCGGGTGCTGGCAAGAGCTCGACCCTGAGTGAACGTACTGCACAAAACCCGTATGCAGATTTCCCGAAAACCCTTCAGGTTTCCAGTGTGGAAATTTGCGATGAATTCCCCCGACGTTCTGAAGCGATCGGAGCTCTTGGTGTGTCTTCAAAGTCGAAGCTGGAAACGATGGCTGAAACGGCGATCAGGGTCTTGGGAAGTCTGGCAGTGCTGGATGTTCCAGGAAGTAAAATCCTGCCCCTGAATCAGTCTGTCCTTTTCAATTCCAACGATTGGTTCTTTGCATAAAGCTGACAGGAGGCTTGAAATTATGAAGCAATACATGCGGTCAAGTGGCTGGGTTCCAATGCATTTCCGGAGTTTGAGATGACCGGTTTTGATCCGACAGATGCTGTCCAGGTCGGACATGCCCTGGAAGGCTTTGGCGTAAATCTGCTGGTTTCCGATGTTGCAAGGACAGCAGATTTCCTGCAACAGGTTTTCGATTTTTCCAAATTGTCGTGCAGTCAGGACTATTCCCTACTATCCCATGGTGGGATTCTCTTTCAACTGCATGCAGACCATACCTATTCAAAAAACCCTCTCCCATCCCTGCTTCCCGAATTTGGCCCTAGAGGTGGTGGTATCGAGCTGCGACTGTTTAATGTACAACCAGACCAGGCCGAACAAAAAGCCAGAGAAGCAGGATGCGAGATACTGATGGAAACGGCTGACAAGCCACATGGCTTGCGGGAGTGCTTCATTCTGGACCCCGATGGGTATTGCTGGTGTCCTTCGGTACGGATTTGAAATCATGATTCGAGGCATTCTGTTTGACAAGGACGGTACATTGCTCGATCTGGAGAAGACCTGGATACCACCATACCGGAAAGCCGCCGAGTACATTGCCGACTTTGCCCAGAGACCGGAACTTGCTGATCGCCTGATGGTTGTTGGGGGATATGACCCAGACACGCAACAATGGACAACCGACTCAGTTCTGGCATCGGGAAGCAATGATGACGTAGTCCGTACCTGGGAAAGTGAACTTGGGTTTGATCTGACACCGGAAAAACAGGAATATATCCAAAATCAATTTTTTCTTTCGTCCGTTCAGCATATACCGATCATGGATAATCTGGGTTCCATCATCCAGGAGATTAAATCGTTTGGAGTTGTCATTGGTGTGGCAACGATGGATGATGAATCAAGCGCAAGGGCCATGCTGAGGACATTTGATCTGCATCATGCTTTTGAATTCGTATGCGGAGCAGACAGTGGTTATGGGGTCAAGCCGGACCCGGGAATGGTTCAAGCCTTCTGTGGAGGTTGCAACCTGAGGCAGGATGAGGTCATGGTAGTGGGGGATAGCCCCAAGGATTTGCATATGGCAAGAAATGCCAGGGTCGGTATGGCGGTTGGCGTATTATCGGGTGCCCATGATAAAGGGCAGTTGGAATCTGATGCGGATGTGGTCATGCAAAGTATCGAGGAGTTGCCGAAGTTGCTCGAATCGCAGTTATTGAACAATCGGGTGCCTGCATGATCCGGCATCCCTGATTAGGTCTCCACCAGAAACGAGTTACAGAGAACATGACATCCTATCAAAAGCCCAGCGATTCGGAATTACGAAAAAAGCTGAATCCAGTTCAGTATCAGGTCACCCAGCAGGATGCAACGGAACGACCATTTGACAATGAATACCATGATGAGAAGAGGGCCGGTATTTACGTTGATATAGTCAGTGGAGAGCCACTGTTTGCATCAATACACAAATTTGATTCACGGACCGGGTGGCCGAGTTTCTATCAACCAATCGCCCCGGAATCAATTGTCGAGAAACGGGATTTCAAGTTGTTTATGCCAAGGACCGAGGTGAGAAGCCTGCATGGCGATTCCCATCTCGGGCATGTTTTTTCTGACGGCCCGACACCAACGGGTCTCCGGTACTGCATCAATTCTGCAGCATTGCGGTTTGTTCCGGTCGATCAGTTGGAGAAGAATGGGTACGGACAATACAAAGAACTGTTTGATTCGCAGGAACCATGACCCTGAAATGGATGGCCAAATCCCTGCTACTGGCAATATGCTGGATTGCAGTGGCTGGAGGCACTGATCAGACTCTGGTTGTATCGAGTACAGGCACAATAACTCCGTTAGTAGAGCTGTATACCTCGGAAGGTTGTAGCAGCTGTCCACCCGCAGATCGTTTTCTGGCCGAACTTGGAGCCCACATCGGGCCAGACTTTCATGCTGTACCGCTGGCCTTTCATGTCGATTACTGGAATCGTCTTGGCTGGCCTGACCCGTTCTCGAGAAAACAATATACAGATCGCCAGCGCTGGATAGCGCATGTCAATCGTCAGTCCTCGATCTATACTCCCGAGCTGGTAGTGAGTGGGCGGGAAACCCGGAATGGTGCCCAGATTTACGACCGAATCCGCAAACACAATGCAACCACCGCAAAGGTGGGCATCCAGCTTCAGGTCGAACGAAATGCACTGCGCCGTTTCCATACTGAAATCGTTTTCGACAATGCTTCGGGGAGTACTGCAGAAGGATATGTTGCAATCTACGAAAATGACATCATTAGAGAGATTGGCGGCGGTGAGAATCGGGGTGCAACGCTACACCACGAATTCCTGGTTCGTTACTGGAGTCAACCATACACGGTCAATATCGGGCAATCCAGTACCCTTGTAGAACTCGATATCGACCCAGACTGGAAAATCTCCAGTCTGGGTCTTGCGGTGGTCGCAATTGACCCCAAAACCGGTACGACGCTACAAGCCGTTCGCACCCCTCTATACTCTTTGTATTAAAAATATCAAGGAAAAGTATTGAAAATATAAATAATGATACCATAACTTGAGGCATATTCATTTTAACCAATGAGGAAAAACACAATGAATGCTTTAACACAACTTCCCTTGAGGGGATGGAACCTGAGTGGTGATTTCGACAATCTTTTTGATGGCCTGATTTCCAGGTTTGAGTCTCCGCAATCGCATGTCGTTCCTCCGCTCGATATTATCGAGACCGAGCAGGACTTCGTCGTCAAGGCGAATTTGCCGGGTATTGATCGGGACGACCTGTCGGTTAGCGTCAAGGAGGGAATACTGACCATCGAAGCGGAAAGCAAAACCGAGAATGTCGAAAAGAATGGCGAGACCGTGATTCGTCTGGAACGTCATTCCGGAAAGTATTTGCGTCGTCTGCGTCTTGGCAAGATGATTGACGAGTCAGCGATCAGCGCCGATTACAAGGACGGTGTACTGACACTCACGGTCCCGCGTCGCGAGCAGGAAGAAGGGCGCAAGATTTCGATCAACTAGGCATCTTACAGCCAAACGAAACAAGGTCGCTTCGGTGGCCTTGTTTCGTTTGGGGGCGTGGTTCGAATGGATGAGATTCCCAGGCCTGGGATGACCGATATCCAAATTGCGAAAAACCCCAGACAGTTCGCTATACTCCAACTCTCTTCAAAGAACAATTAATCCAGACGGTGAAATATGGGTCCAGGCTTGATTATTACTGGAGCAGGGCGAGGTATCGGTGCTGCAACAGCACTTCTGGCCGCACAGACAGGATGGCGTGTAGTCATCAATTATCATCAAAACCGGCAGGCAGCCGAATCAGTCCGTGAACAGATACACGACCGTGGCGGATATGCCGTGGTTTATCAGGCAGATGTTGCCGATGAATCTCAGGTTTCCGCGATGTTCGCGTTTGCCAGCCAACAACTTGCTCCCATTGGTGGACTGGTCAATAATGCCGGTATGCTTGAGACTTCAATGCGGCTTGAGCAAATGGATGGTTCACGATTCGATCGCATATTCGCAACCAATGTCAAGGGCAGTCTTTTGTGTGCCCGGGAAGCCGTTCGATACATGTCCGTTCGCCATGGCGGTCAGGGTGGGCCCATCGTCAATGTGTCTTCTGTGGCTGCCCGTCTGGGCGGTCCCAATGAATATGTTGACTATGCAGCATCCAAGGGAGCGATAGATACCCTGACCGTAGGGCTGGCCAGCGAGCTTTCTGAAGACGGAATTCGGGTCAATGCAGTCCGCCCGGGGCTGATCGATACGGAAATTCATCAACTGTCCGGTGATCCGGATCGAATCAATAGAATTTCAGGACACATACCCATGAAACGTCCGGGATCAGCCGAAGAGGTTGCGCATTCAATCGTATGGCTACTCTCCGATCGGGCATCCTACTGCACAGGCACCTTCATTGATTGCTCCGGAGGGCGATAGACAGTGCCGGATTTCGTACAACAGGCAAATGGGGATGGAGGAAATCTGATCTATGTACACGATCCGATGTGTAGTTGGTGCTGGGCATTTCGTCCACAGCTGGACAAGCTTCTGCAATCACTGCCCGACAATATCCGGCTAGTTCGGCTGCTGGGTGGTCTGGCACCGGATTCGAACGAACCCATGCCAGAGGCATTGCGCCAGCATCTGCAAGAGATCTGGCAGAACATCACCCACGCAGTGCCGGGAACCGAGTTCAATTTTGATTTCTGGAAGGACTGCATACCGAGGCGTTCAACCTATCCAGCATGTCGAGCCGTGATCGCTGCCCGCAATCAGGGTATTGAGTGGGACGAGAAAATGACCTGGGCAATCCAGCAGGCATACTATCTTGAGGCACGCAATCCATCGGAGGATCAGACCTTGACTGAAATCGCCAGGACCATCGGTCTTGATGACGGGTGTTTTGCACGGGACCTTGGCTCAAGACAAACGCAAAGTACGTTACTTGACGAGATTACCTTGTCCCGGAATCTGGGGATATCCGGCTTCCCCTCCCTGATGCTGAAGCAGGGCAATCAGTGGAGTCGTATTCCGGTGGATTACACCAATCATTTATCCATGCTGGAATCAATCAAATCGATCCCGGGAATCAACTAGGCGGGGCGCTTGGCGATCATTACTTCCCCAAATGAAGCATAGGCGCTTGCCCCAAGTCTGGAGAGTGGACAAATCCGGTCGGCCAGAATGGACAGACGATTCCTGGCATCATATTCCACACAGTCGTCCGAGACATAGACAGTATCCACTTCAGCAAATACCAGATGCTGCTGATTATGGCTTCCGATCTGCTCAATTTTGTGGACATGGCTCATGAAGGCAACCTTGCAATTGGTCAGGCGCGGCAGGTGGAAGTTGTCAACATCGGACAATTCGAGATTCCCGGCTTCGACCTCGGAGACCCCGGGAGGCAGGGTTGCTGAACTGAGATTCAGATCAGGAAGTTGATCGGAGCCTGCAATATGAATCACCAATTCTGGTCGTTCAAGTGCATTTCGCAGGGTATCCTTGTGAGACCCGTCATCCTGAAGACCTATGGATATCATCACCAGTGGTGGATCGCTACACACGGCATTGAAATAGGAAAAGGGAGCCAGATTCAGCGAACCATCCTGATTTTCACTGAGTACCCAGGCGATTGGACGAGGCAACACCGTCTGGGTCATCGTGAAATAGACATTCGGTGTATTCAGTTCTGATAAATTGATGAGCATGATTTGTGGCACTGGTTTGAACAAGTCGGCTATTATAGTCAGTACAATGTCGCAATTCCGTTTCCCGTCAGTTCATCGAGTTCATGCCAGTTACAAGTCAGTACGTGATTCCGGTATCGCCGGTTCCACACCTGCCTGTCAGGAATTCCGGTCTTCGCTTTCCAGTGCACCGAATATATTGTGTTGGACGGAATTATGCTGATCATGCCATTGAGATGGGGCATGACCCAAATCGCGAAACCCCCTTCTTTTTCCAGAAGAATGCCGATAACCTTGTGATCGGCAACGGAAGCTTTCCGTATCCCTCGGGCAGCAAGGAAGTGCATCATGAGATTGAACTGGTAGTTGCAATGGGAGATGGCGGGACCGATATCGCAAGGAAGAATGCTCTCGATCATGTCTGGGGTTATGCAGTGGGGCTGGATATGACCAGACGTGATCTGCAAGGGGAGATGAAGAAAGCCGGAAGGCCGTGGGAGGTTGGCAAGGCCTTTGATCATTCGGCACCCTGCAGTGATGTGGTTCCTGCTTCTGAAATCGGCCATCCAGGTGCAGGCCGTATCCAGCTCAAGGTCAATGGTGAAGTCAGGCAGTTGGGCAATCTCAGCCAGTTGATCTGGAAGGTTCCCGAAATCATCATGGTCCTGTCTGGCCTATTTGAACTGAAACCCGGGGATTTGATCATGACCGGAACTCCGGCAGGCGTAGGTGCAGTCAATAGAGGTGATCTATTGGAGTGTTTTATCGAAGGCGTGGGAGAAATGACAACACGGGTTGTCTGAGAATGATGAATATACGAAACGCAGAGTCATTGAATCCGGTAATGGTTGAAGTGTTTCGCGAGAACACTCTGGAATCCTGGCATCGGGGTGCTGCAGTAGTAGTCGACAGTCATGGGCAAACAGTCCTTGCCTATGGCGATGTTGAACGAATTGTCTTTCCTCGCTCAGCCATCAAGATGTTTCAGGCAGTTCCGTTGCTTGAATCCGGAGCTGCCGAGCATTTTTCCCTGACGGCACGGGAAATCGCATTGGCCTGTGCTTCACACAATGGTGAGCCTGAACATGTCCAGGCTGTTCAAAACTGGCTTTCATCACTGAATCTGAGTATCGATGACCTGGAAAACGGGCTATCGCGACCCTATTCTACAAAGGCCTTTCACGAATTACTGGAAGCGGGAGAAAAATCAACCCGCGCTCACCATAATTGCTCTGGCAAACATGCCGGCATGCTGACAATGGCACGCTACCTTGGGCTGGATGTGCATGGGTACACTCATCCGGAGCACGGGGCTCAACAAGTCTGGATGGAGGTGATGTCCGACTTTGCCGGTCTGGATGTCACCACCATGGATTGTGGAAAGGACGGTTGCGGTGCCCCTGCCATAACCATGCCGTTGACTGCATTGGCCCGGGCCTGTGCAAGATACGCTGACCAGAGTCAGTTGCCGAAGGGAAGGGCACAAGCCGTGCAGAAAATAATCGCATCCATTTCGAAGCATCCATGGATGATTGCAGGAACGGGTCGATGCTGTACTGACGTTATCGATCGGACAGGTGGCCGGGTTCTGGTCAAGACCGGTGCGGAAGCCGCCTACTGTGGATTTATTCCCGACAGGAAACTTGGCCTGGCGTTAAAGATTGATGATGGGTCAACCCGAGCGAGTCAGGTTGCCCTGGGTCAGCTATTGCTGAAAGTCGGTGCTATTTCCGATGACGAGTACCAGGCTCTGGGCAATTATTTCAAGCCAGTTGTTACAAACAGCAACAAGGACAAGACAGGCTATATTGTTCCATCCGGGGTCTGGAACGAGTAGGAGGCATTTGAGAACAAGCCCCCCCATGTGGTGAGACAAGACCGGTGGTTCAAAAGCACTGCTATGCGAAATATTCACCCAGACGTTCTAGCGCAAGATCAATGTCTGATTTGTCAAGGTCCTTGTGGGTAACCAACCTGACTGGGTCGCGTCCCGTAAACAATACGCCTTTTGATTCAGCATAGCTGGCGAACTCATCGTGGTTTCCGTTTTTCAGGCGAAAAAACACCATGTTCGTTCGGGCTCCACCGAACTCGATACTGAGGTCGGAGAATTCAGAGAGCTTGGTGGCCAGATATTCCGCATTTGCGTGATCCTCGCTTAATCTTGAGACATTGTGATCGAGTGCATAAATGCCGGCCGCAGCGATTATGCCGGCTTGACGCATTCCCCCACCGACTACTTTCCTCCAGCGTCTAGCGTTGTTGATAAATTCATGGCTTCCAGCCAATACCGAGCCGACTGGAGCTCCTAGTCCCTTGGACAGGCAGATGGATACACTGTCAAAATGTCTAGTCAGTTCCACTACATCGACCTTCAGTTTGATAGCTGCATTGAAAATCCGTGCGCCATCCACATGAAGAGCCAGTCCGTTACGATCACAGAGCTGTCGAATTTCCTGACAGTAGGACGCTGATACTGCCATCCCGTCACCGGTGGTGTTTTCCAGTGCAACCAATCTGGTTCTAGCGAAGTGGAAGTCATCTTCCTTGATCAGTTTCTGTATGCGCTCCGGGTCGAGCGTTCCGTCTGGATTTCTTTCCATGGGCTGGGGTTGAATTCCGCCGAGTGCTGCAGCTCCTCCCCCTTCATACTTGTAGGTATGAGCAGTCTGCGCCACGATATATTCGTCTGCGCGATTGCAGTGCGTGAGCAGTGCAGCCAGATTGCTCTGGGTACCGGATGGAAAGAACAGCGCGTCCTCATGTCCAGAGATTCTGGCGACTTTTGACTGCAGTCGGTTGACGGTTGGGTCTTCACCGTAGACATCGTCACCCATTTCTGCATCCTGCATCGCCTGCATCATGTTTGCGCAGGGACGAGTCACGGTATCGCTTCGAAGGTCAATAACAGGTTCGTTCATAATGAATCAGAGTGGGTTGTGATTATGCTTTTCTGACAGACTCGATGGTGATCGAGTTCATATCGGGATATTAGTATGTGAAGGACAGGATTTTATGAAATATTGACTGAAAATATCGAAAAACCATTCCAGTCATATTAATATATATGGTTGTCCGGTTGAAGCTTTCCATAAGCAATTATTACGACAAGATCAGGAATATACGATGAAACTAGTGGTTGCGATTATCAGGCCATTTATGCTCGATGAAATCAGGAGCGCACTTTCAGAAGTTGGTGTCAGTGGCATGACGGTTACTGAAGTGAGAGGAGCCGGTCGACAGCAAGGGCACGCCGAACTGTACCGCGGTGCGGAATATATCGTCGACTTCCTGCCAAAAACAAAACTCGAGATCGCCGTTGATAGTGACATGGCTGATCGGGTTGCCGATACGATCGCCTCAATCGCAAATACCGGCAAGGTCGGTGACGGCAAGATTTTTGTTTATGAGATCGAAAAAGTGGTTCGAATCCGGACTGGAGAAATGGATGCAGCTGCCATCTAGCAGAGCCTCCATGCCAGGCAAAGACTCAAAAGAGATACAGCAAATGGTTGATACGGATTTGATGGATGGCATCTTTCACCTATAGTACGCGCTGGATACGTTCTACTTGCTCATATGTGGTGCTCTGGTCATGTGGATGGCTACCAGCTTTTCCATGTTGGAGGCAGGAATGGTCCGATCCAAGAACACGGCAGAAATCTTTTCCAAGAATGTAGCACTCGATGCGATTGCATGCACCACTTATCTGGTTTGTGGTATCAACTGATGTATGGTGGAGGCTGGTTCTTGCACGGCATGGGCGACATTGATGTCGGTTCGATGTTGAGCACTTCCAGGTCAGAGAAAATAGCATGGATCTGGCAGACTACGGTATGGGAGCTTATCCCGAGTTCGCCAAAACCGCATACCCGCCTACATCATGCCTTACCTCCCTGCAGGCGAAGAAGGACGGTTTTTGTGGCAGAAAGGCTATTCAAATCCAATCCGATTCCAGTGCCCCAGGCTGTTCTGGCCGGTTTTCCCTGTCGTGATCATTCAATCAGCCAGCATGATGTAGACTACACACAAGACTCATTTGCCGATCGATGAGTCCTGACCCTTGTTGATTTCCCGAAAAAATCACATTGTCCCTACAACAGCCCAAATCAATGCATCTCACTGAGTGGGGACTACTAGCATTGCTTTCCGTTCTATGGGGCAGTGCCTTCTTTTTCGTTGGAGTTGCCGTGATCGAATTGCCCCCTTTGACGATTGTCCTGGTCCGGGTCGGGTTAGCCGTGTTGATTCTTCTGCCCTTGGTCATCCATCTCGGGTATTCGCTACCAAACGGACTATCAGCATGGACACCATTTCTGATCATGGGGATATTGAACAACGTACTCCCTTTCAGTTTCCTGAATACCGGGCAGACCATGGTTAGTGTTGGCCTGGCCTCCATCATCAATGCCATGACGCCCCTGTTCACGGCACTGGTGATGGCATACTTCAGGGAAGAACGGTTGACCGTGTATCGCGTGATTGGAGTTTTGCTGGGGGTGTCTGGGGTCGTCCAGATCGCTCTGCCGGATATGGTTCATGGCAGTATGCGCATAGCAGGTATCGGATTGTGCATGGCTGGGGCACTCAGTTATGCGTTTGCTGCACTCTGGGGGCGCAGATACTTGATGAAGCATCCTCCACTACTCAATGCGACATGTCAGTTGCTGTCATCCACGGTAATCATGCTGGCCGTGGTTTCCTTTCTGGAACAACCCTGGGATCTGGCTCTTCCAGGTATGCAGACCTGGCTTGCACTTATTGGCCTTGCCGTATTTGGAACAGCTCTTGCCTATCTTGTTTTTTTCCGGCTTCTCGCATCGGCAGGGGGCTCGAATGTAATGCTGGTTACCCTGTTGATTCCAGTTTCTGCGTTAATGCTGGGGAATCTGTTTCTCAAGGAACCGTTGTTTATCCGGGAGCTGATCGGTGCCACAATCATTGGGCTGGGGTTGTTATTCATTGATGGACGATTGCCATATAAAATCAGCTCTCGAGTGATCGACCTATGCAAGCGTTCGGAAAAATCATCCCGATGACTCCAATACAGCAAATGTCAAAAATTCTTGGTCATCTTATGATTCAGATCTGTTGACACCGTAGTCATTCATTGTCCAAATGAATCGAAACTGGCCCCTGACCGTTAACATTCCCAATCCGGTTTTGAGATATGGTCGAAAGTAGTGCGTGAGGGAGATGGGGGTCATCAAGCGGCTACCGTTGTGTTGTCGGATTGTACCTCGATTCCGTCCTTGAATTCCACTCCCTGGATGACCTGGGCGAGCCTGCGGAACCCCCGCAGCCGC
>JAJEAV010000005.1 GCA_022822625.1 Gammaproteobacteria bacterium
TTCGTGAATTGACCAGGATCTGTGATATGGCGTTTTTCGCGCTTTCCGATTCTTCTCGGAGCCATGCACGGTGCATAGCCCGAATGAAATCTCGAGAATGGTAATAGGATATATATTGCAGAGCGCTAGCGACGCTTTCTACGAGATCATTTTCCTTGATTACAGTCATAATAGATTCAGCCTGTGGATATTCTTCAACCTTACTTCATTCAGCGCATACCGTAATAGCATTGTAGCAATAAAAACGAATAGGTTATCAGACTGTGCCATTGAAACCTCATGGAGGCTTTTGGTTCGTTGCAGGTCAAGATTCCGTGGGTTGATGGAATTGACTGGTTGAGTGCTGCTCTGAAAACTGGATTGAATCCGTGAACAATTCTTGTTTCAACACCTGTTAATGGCCCCAGAGCAGATTCCGGGCGTGATGAATCATCTGACAAGGGTCTCGGGGGCGCCCATGACATTGCGACAATGGCAACCTTGACGCTCCCAATTTAGCAGGATATTATGCGCTTTGTTTGATTTCCACCCTTGAGCAGAGCAGATGATCATGCTGTATATTGGACTAATTTTGTTCATCGCAATACATCTTGTTCCGTGTGTTGCTACATTGCGTGGTTCACTTGTCGACAAGCTTGGCGAAAAACGCTACAGAGCAGTTTTTTCTGCTGTCAGCGCTACGGGATTAGTGATGATCATTTGGGGTTATTCACAAGCCCAGTATATCCCAGTATATCAGCCTCCGGGTTGGGGCAGTTCACTGAGCCTTGTCGTCGTGCCGATTGCCTTGATCTTGTTTGCCGCGGCCAATATGCCCACACATATTCGTGCCTTTTTGCGCCATCCAATGGCTATGGGTTTGCTGTTATGGGCCGTTGCTCATCTTGCAGCGAATGGCGACCAAGCCTCTGTTGCGATGTTTGGTGGATTTGCCGTATATGCCGTAATAGCCCTGATAAGTATGTTTGCCAGAAACAAGACACTGTCCGGAAACAAGCCGCCGCGTTTAACAATGGATTTGGTAGCTATTGCCGGAGGGTTGATCGTTGCAGCCTTGCTCGTCAAATTTCATGGCACCTTGTTTGGTATGCCATTGGTTTCAGTTTACTAAGCAAGTTGCCATTCCTCGTAAAACCAGCAATTTCCAGATATATGGTGCCAATTGAAAATTTACCCCTGTGAATTCCTGGATCTTGTTGATGCAGGTGAATGCCAAACGACTGTCCTTCTGTCAGACTTTTTTGAACCCGGGGTTGAGCAAGTGCTTCGCGATGAATTTGAACCAGGCCATAGAACAGATAAGACAGACTACATGGATGCAATCAGATTTTCCTTGGCAGGACATGTGCCGACACTTGCTGTCGAAGAAAACCGGCTGGATATTTGGCAATATACCAATATAGTTTCGGGATCCAGGCAAGCAGATAAATATTGAATGTCCGTGACCTAGTTCTTCACGGGCTTTTTCAGATCATATTCCGGGGTAAGAGGAATTGTTCAACTGGCCCTCAAGAACATGAATCGTTTTTCCTGTTCGTATAAAATAGCCACTCTTTCATCCTCCTGCCAGTCAGCCAAATAAGTGAGGAAATTTCTTTACCCTGTTTTTGCAATGTTGTGTCTATATGCTGCAACCATGGCGGCGGCAAACAGCACCCATGCACATCACTTGCTCGCCGACACGGAGTTGTACTGCAATGAGGATTTTCCCTGCCCCGAAGCACTTCATGGGAGAGTGACTTTCTGGGCACATGTGTATTTTAAATGGGGGAGGTCCAAGGCGATTTTTCACGATCCGGATGTTCCGGAGCGGGTTTATTCGGTAGTCGATACAGGCAAGGGATGTAGCAACTCGGTCAAGTCAAGGCTGAACAGGGAGAGAAAACGAATCAAGACGGCCCTCTACAACACGGCAAAAAAGCTGGAATCTTCTGCCCCGCTCTCGAAGGAAGAACTGCATCTGGCAAGCCTGTTTCCAGGCAAGAACCCAAATCAATTACGAAGAAAATCGGAGAAAATCAGATGCCAGACCGGCATCCGGGAGAGTTTCATCAAGGGACTTGTGCGCTTTAACCGTTACAGTTACATGGTAGACAACATTCTGGCCCAGTACAACCTGCCTCCCGATATTCGATACCTTCCATTCGTTGAATCGACCTACAACCCGCGAGCTTACTCAAAGGCCGGTGCCGCGGGCATGTGGCAAATCATGCCAAGTACTGCCAGAAATCTTGGATTGCAGCTGGATGCAACGATAGACGAGAGACTCGATCCCGAAGCTGCCACTCACGGCGCAGCCCGGTATTTGACTGAATCGAGAAAATCTCTCACCAGACTTGCCCAAAAGATCGACCCATCTGTTCAGGACAACGAGATCAGTCCTTTTGTGATTACCTCCTACAACTATGGTGTAAACGGCATGCGCCGCGCCATAAAGAGAGTGAATCCTGACTATATGGAAGTACTTGAAAAATACCGGTCGCCATCATTTCGAACCGCAGTCAAGAATTTTTACGCGAGTTTTCTGGCTGCCCGTCACGTGGTCAAGAATGCAGAACGATATTTTGGCAAGGAGTTGGCCCCCAGGCCCGTGAAGGTTGTGACGGTTGTCCTCAATAACCCCACCTCTGTAGATCGCATAAAACAGGTATTCGGGTTTTCAGAGGAAGAGTTGCGACCGCTGAATTTTGGCTTGACACGATTCATCTGGAATGGCTGGAGGATGGCCCCGGCAGGGTACAAGCTGAAACTCCCCCACCGTGAAGATGAATATGTCAATGAAATAGCCCATTTCAAATCACTGCCTCGGGAAAATCCGATGCCGGAATCCGGCACCTATGTGGTCAGAAAAGGCGATACCGCCTGTGGGATCGCAAGGGCGTTGCAGGTCAATTGTCGAGACCTGATTTCAGCGAACCGGCTGGGCAAACGTGCGCTGATTCGAATCGGGCAGAAACTGATCATTCCGGGTGGCCTGTTTGCTCTCGAACAATCCGATTCAGGCGGTGTTGAAAGAACTGTGATCCAGCGCATTGCTTCGAGTCGGGATCAGCAGAAATATCGTGTCGTCAGAGGAGATACTGCCTGTGGTATAGCCAGAAAATACTCTGTAGGCTGCCGCGAGTTAATACGATTCAACAATCTCGGGCGTAAGGCAATAATACAGGTTGGACAGAGTCTACGGATCCCGGGTATCAGCAATAATCGACTGGGACTGGCAAGACTGGATGAAGGCAATCGGTATTTGGTTGTGAGAGGAGACTCGGCATGCCGAATTGCCAGTCGATTCAATGTTGATTGCAGTGAACTTATTCGTTTGAATAACCTGAACAGGAAAGCAACGATTTTTCCGGGGCAGCGAATCAGGATTCCCGGCTTTGAAGCACCTCAAACCAATGAGACCGTAACCGAACTTGCACAACTGGACAAGGCGATAGCAGAAGCAGGGTCAAAACAGGTAGATGCCCCGATGGAAGTCGAACGTCCCGAACTGGATAATCTGCTGGACACGATACCCGACCTGTCGGTTCGTGTCTCGCAAACCGGCAGTACACCTGCCTATTCAATCATTGCCATGGCCGAGGAAACATTGGGTCACTATGCAGACTGGCTGGGTATTGGCTATGCTGGTCCGGTCAGAAAACTGAATTCCATGTCTGTCAAGGCTTCATTGAGTATCGGGCGTAAAATAAAACTCCCCATTGACTCGGTTGAGCAAATCAGTCGTTTTGAGCGCAAGAGGGTGGAATTTCATCAGATCCTGAATGAGGAGTTGAAGGAAAACTATCAACTGGTTGAAATAAGAAGTCATGTCGTGAAGAAAGGCGATACGGTGTGGAATCTCGCTACAGAAGTGGGTTTTCCAGTAAGCTTGTTTTATCGGCTGAATCCGGATTTACTGCGCATTAGCCTAGTGCCCGGTCAGCAAGTCTTGATTCCGATATTGAGGGAAAGGGCATAAGCGCATGCTTGAAGTAGCAATTGGCCGGGTGATGGCAGGCATGCCGGTGTCAACCATACGATCATTGTTCGATTATGGTCCTTGTAATGAGATGTCTTGAATTGGATTGGAGGAAGGTATCTATATGGGCAGGTTTTACCAAAAACTAAATAACAGGTGGAAGTCTACAGGGTCCCTGCTGTGTGTTGGCCTGGATCCGTATCCCGAGTATTTGTTGATCGAAAAAAATCCGAAACTGGAATATCCCTACCTGGATTTTTCTAGAGAGATGATTGATTCAACAGCGCAATTTGCCTGTGCATTCAAATTTCAGTTCGCATGTTTTGGTGGACGGGGCATGGAGGAAGATCTGGAACAGGCTGTCAGTTATGCTCGTGCAAACTATCCCGACATTCCAGTCATTCTTGACTCGAAAAGGGGGGATATTGGCTCGACAGCAGCAGAATATGCAGAAGAAGCGTTCATGAGATATGGTGTTGATGCACTGACAGTCAATCCGTATCTTGGGGGTGATTGCATAGAAGCGTTTGCGGGCTATTCGGATTGCGGCGTGATCATTCTTTGCCGAACTTCGAATCCGGGCAGTGCAGAATTACAGGAACTACAGTGCGGCGATCTGATGCTCTATGAGCATGTTGCACATCTCGCCGCCAATAAGTGGAACAAGAACAACAATATTTCCCTGGTTATGGGAGCAACCCATTCGGAAGCCCTGACCAGGGTCAGGGCAATGGTCGGGGACATGCCGTTTCTGGTGCCTGGAATCGGGGCGCAGGGTGGCAATCTTGAGGCGGTTCTCAAACATGGCCTGGACGAATCGGGGTACGGTTTAATGATCAATGTCTCAAGAGGTATCGCTGAAGCAGGATGGAACGAAGAGCAGGACTTTGATTTTCTGGCCGTGCATGATGCTGCCAAATACTATTCTGATGTAATCAAGGCAACAAGATCCGAAATATTATGAACGGAGCAATCTCACCGCAGAAAACCGTACAGATTGCTCTTCTGGTTACCTGTCTGTCTGATCTGTTCAGGCCTCAGATTGCCCGCGCTGCTGTTGAACTGATCGAGAAATTCGGTTATCAGGTTGATGTGCCCAGGCAGACGTGTTGTGGCCAACCTGCCTATAATGCCGGAGAAAAAGTAAAGGCTCGGATTCTGGCTGAAAACATGATCAGCCTGTTTGAACCTTATCGGTATGTGGTTGCGCCCTCAGGTTCCTGTGCGGCGACCATCAAGGAACACTACCCGGGACTATTTGACGAGGGAAGTTCCGAGCATGAACAGTGTATGCAGCTCGTTGAAAAAACCCATGAACTGTCAGGCTTTCTGGTAGATGTTGCCAAGGCTGATCTTGAGAAAAACCCCTTGTTTGGTGATCGATCCCTGCGAATTACCTATCACGATTCCTGTTCTGGCCTGCGTGAACTCGGGATACGTTCACAACCCCGTAAGTTGCTAAAGGACCGTCTTGGAATCGACATCAGCGAAATGCCGAACTCGGAAGTATGCTGTGGGTTCGGAGGAATGTTTTGCGTCAAGTATCCGGAAATTTCGACACGCATGGTTGACAACAAGGTTGATGGCATTGAAGGTGTCGAGGCAGAAGTGCTGCTGGGAGGTGATCTTGGGTGCTTGATGAATATCGCGGGTCGCTTAAGACGCATAGGCAGTACAACCAGAGTGTACCATTATGCCGAATTCCTGGCTGATTCTGACCCGGGCCCGGCAATCGGCTATCGGGATTGACATGCAGGTCAAGTCCAGTAGTTTTCGCACAACAGCCACGAAGGCTTTGCTGGATGAAGATCTGAGGGCGGCGATGGATCGTGCCGAAGGCGGATTTGTCGATACCCGAAAACAGGCAGTTGATGAACTCGTGAACTTTCAGGAGTATCGCGAGTTCGCCCGTAGTACCAAGAATCATGTTCTGGCTCACCTGGATTACTATCTGACCCGGTTTGAAAGCAATGTCATGGCCTCTGGGGGGCAGGTTCACTGGGCCAGTAATGGTGAAGAGGTCAATCGCATCGTCCTGGATATTTGCAGGCGCCCCGGTATTGACAAGATTACCAAGGGAAAATCGATGGTCTCCGAGGAATTTGCCCTGAATGCAGGATTGGAGGCCGCCGGGCTTGAAGTTGTAGAAACGGATCTCGGCGAATATATCATCCAGCTTGCCGAAGAGACTCCAAGCCATATTATTGCGCCTGCCGTACACAAGACCAAGCAAGCCGTAACCGATCTGTTTGAAGAGCATCATCGTGAGGCCGGATATCCCAGGGTAGTGGAACGTCTGGATATCGTGAATCAGGCCAGGCAGGTGCTCCGCGATCACTTCTGCACTGCGGATGTCGGGATTACCGGTGGAAATTTCCTGATTGCCGATACCGGCTCGATTGCCTTGATTACCAATGAAGGCAACGGAGATCTTACAGCCAACTTGCCGGATATCCATATTGTGGTCACTAGCATCGAAAAGGTAATTCCAGACATGCAGGCACTCGGTGGATTTCTCAGACTGCTGGGGCGAAGTGCAACAGGACAGATCATGAGCGTGTATACCACATTGTTTAATGGTCCAAGACGCATCGATGATCTGGATGGTCCCGGGGAATTCCACGTGGTTCTGGTCGATAACGGGCGAAGTGGTATACTGGGTTCGCAATTTCAGGATATTCTGCGCTGTATCAAATGCGGGGCCTGCATGAATCATTGTCCAGTCTATACCAGTATTGGCGGACATGCCTATGGATGGGTCTACCCCGGTCCAATGGGATCGGTGTTGACTCCGCTGATGGTGGGGCAGAAAAACGCACCGGACTTGCCGTACGCCTGTACCTTGAACGGACGTTGCAAGACTGTCTGCCCGGTGATGATTCCCCTTCCTGACCTGTTGCGCAAACATCGAAATAACCTGGTCGAGATGGGGCAAACCAGGAGCCTACAAAAATGGGGAATGCAGTTATGGTTCCAGGTGGCCCGGAATCCGTCCCTCTACAACATGATGGTCGGCCTGTATGCCTTGAAACTGAATATGCTCGCACGGTTAACCTCGGCTTTTCGACGTGGTTCATTCAAGCGCATTCCCCTGCTGGGCGCGTGGACGTCGACGCGAGATTTTCCGGTACCCCAGACCACTACATTCCAGGCTCAATGGAAAAGGCAGAGGGGTCATGACTGATTCTCGTGCAAGAGTGCTTGGCAATATACGAAGAGTCCTGAACCGGACCGATCTATCGCCGTTGTCCGGTGCTCCCCCCAACGTGCCATCTCCACGATATCGAACGCCATTGCCAGCCGATCTTGTCGAGCAGTTTTCACTGTTGCATCGACGAGTGCACGGTACATATGAAGAAGTCGCTTCTCTGCGCGCCGTTCCTCAGGCGGTCCACCGTCACCTGAGCGAACAATCGATCCCCCGAAAAATCGTGCTATCACCCGAACCGGAGTTGTCATCCATTGACTGGGAGGGACTGGATGTTGAAAGTCGAGCTGTTAACCGCGAAGATCAAAGTTCAGTCACGATGGCGTTTGCTGGAATTGCCGAGACCGGTACCCTTGCTATGGTTTCGTCAAAGCGGTCCCCGGTCAATCACCATTTTCTGCCCGAGTTCAATATAGTCGTTCTCAAGCAATCGAGATTGGTCGACACCATGGAGAGCTTGTGGCCGTTAATCAGTGAGCAGCCCCGAACCATCAACCTGATTACTGGCCCCTCGAAAACTGCAGACATAGAGCAGACGATAGTCTATGGTGCACATGGGCCACGTACGTTACATGTCATTCTGGTGCGCGACGCAGTGTCTTGAACCTTGATGCTGACTAGCTGTAATCGACCTCCACATCAAGACCGCCCTTTGAGTTGAGTTCGAACAGGCCATCAGCAACTGCATAGCTCCAGATAGCGCTTCTTCGAAGCCCGCCAAGGGGATACATGTGTATCCCGACGATACCACTATTTCGGCTAGAGTCAGAGTGAATTGCCAACTCCCGGATTAGCACATCCGGTGTGTTGATGGTCATGAGCTTGGTGATGTTTTTGGCCTGACGGGTCAGGTATTTCATCGAGGGACCGATTCCGCAGGCCTTGGCATGCATGAGCAGGGTCTTGAGGGTGGCGAGACCGGGTATGCCAATTCGGATTGGCAGGGTATTGCCTTCTTGCTGGAGATGTTGATCCCACCTCATGATGGGTCTGGATTCAAATACAAACTGGGTGACCAGGTACATCTTTGCATCGGTTGTCCGGGAATAAGCGTTTTTCCAGTCAAGAGCGGTCATGATGGCCTCATTGGACATGTCGGGGCTACCCTCAGGATGACCGGCTACGGCAATCTGGCGAATGCCGTGTTGATCAAACAGGCCAGTGTCAAGAATTTGCATCGAATCCCGAAACTCTCCGACCGGACTATCGACCGCACCGGCAATACAAAGCACATGGTCAACTCCGGCCTCTCCCACAGCACGGGATAAATAGTCATTCAATGCTGTCTTGTTGGCAATACTGCGGGCGGCGAAATGGGGTACCGGTTCAAGGCCTTCTTCTCTCAGGCGCTTTGCGACCTTGACTGTATCCAAAAAATCAGACCCGGGCAAAAAGGTAATGTAGACCGTTGTTCCTTCACGAAGGTAATCACGAAAACTATCGATCTTGTTAGCCGAACCCGGCGTTACTTCTGTACTGAATCCTGCTACGAGTTTTTGAATACTTTGCTCATGTGTAGTCATTGTCATATCTCTGTCAGTTCGAATAAGTCAGGGTGACCTGAATTTCGTTTCGGCGCAAGGCATGGTATTGTCCAGATGGGTTATACCTGCGACTCGTCAATCTGCCGGATGGTTCATTTCCCGTTTGTCCTGTCAGGTGGCAAGTTCTGAACGATGGGCCTCGATCGCAGTTGTCTGCAATCGAACCGTGAATCTTGACGTTGTGATTTTTCTTGCTGACATATCAACCAGTGTAATCTGCGAATCGACAGGTGCAGGTGAATTTGAGATGTTTCTTTCTTGCAGAATTACCGGAACGGGCGCAGTCATCTCGATTTTCGATGAGCCTGCATTGATGCCGGATATATAATTCGACAATCCATTGAAGGCAATCTCGGTAGCAGTATGGCAGGTTTCATCTACCTCTGTCTCAGCGACCATATGGGCTTCGTAGTCCCTGGACTGAATGCTGTCTTGTTCGGCAACGACCGCAAACGGGTGTTCTTCGAGTGCAGGACTGTCGAACATTGAATAACCGCTCATCATGACAGACATCGAAAGGGCAATGAGAATGGTCGTGATGATACAGCAATAACTTGCTACTTGAACCACGATTAAGACGAACCATATTAACCATCACGACATGATTTAAGTTGATTACGACAGTCCTGTCCCAGATATTGATTGAAGGTCGTGTTGTTGGGTACGATACAGTCAAGGATTGCGAAACGAACCTTTGCAAGGCACGGCAATCACTGTCTGATTGAACCCGTATAACCCTTTTCATTTTTATTATTTTTTCGGAGAGTTCACCATGACCATTCAAGTCGGAGACAAAATCCCCAACATATCGATTACGGCCATCACCTCGGAAGGTCAAAGCAACATTACCACGAATGAAGTTTTTCGCGGAAAGAAAGTCGTGATGTTTGCATTGCCGGGTGCGTTTACCCCTACCTGTAGTGCATCGCACCTTCCGGGCTATGTCGTCAAGCATGAAGAAATCAAGGCCAGGGGGATTGATACCATCGCCTGTCTGTCAGTCAATGACGCTTTTGTCATGAGTGCCTGGGGAGAATCTCAAAATACCGATGGCAACATACTCCTGATTGCCGATGGTAGTTGCAATCTCACCCAGGCCTTGGGCATGGAACTTGACCTGACCGAGAGAGGTCTAGGCGTACGTTCTCAACGATATGTGTTGATTGCGGACGATGGCGTTGTCACTCACCTTAATCTGGAGCCCTCTCCTGGTGAATTGTCCAACAGTGATGCCGACACCGTTCTCGGCATGCTGTAGGGAAACCAAAAGCCAATTTTCCCTGATTGACAATCATGTTTGCGCGAGTCGGTTATTTTCTGGCAACAAATCTGGCAATTCTTGTCGTGCTGAATGTCACGGCAAGATTGTTCGGGTTTGATCAATACCTATATAGTGCTGGCCAGAACATGGGTTCGCTATTGATCTTTGCAGCCGCGTTTGGAATGCTGGGGTCATTCATATCCCTGGGATGTCGAAGCGCATGGCTAAAAAGTTCTCTGGTGCAAGTGTCATTGAGGCACCTCGCAATTCTCAGGAACGGTGGTTGCTTGAAACGGTCGAAAGACAGGCGCAGAAAGCCGGAATCGGAATGCCGGAAGTAGCCATCTTCAACAGTCCACAACCCAATGCTTTTGCAACCGGCATGAGTAGAAACAATGCTCTGGTTGCGGTCAGTCAAGGATTGCTTGAGCGTATGTCGAAAACTGAAGTCGAAGCCGTTTTGGGGCATGAGGTCAGCCATGTGGCAAACGGAGACATGATCACGTTGGCATTGATTCAGGGTGTAGTGAATACCTTTGTGATTTTTCTGTCTCGAGTCATCGGGCAGATGGTCGATCGGGCAGTATTCAAAAGTCGTTCCGGTATGGGTCCTGGGTATTGGATCACGGTGATCATTGCCGAACTTATACTTGGCGTACTGGCAAGCATTGTTGTCATGTATTTCAGTCGTCGCCGGGAATTCCGGGCCGATCTGGGTGGAGCAGATCTTGCAGGCCGTGACAATATGGTTTCTGCATTAAAGAGACTTCGTGACCTCTATGAGCCGCCAGTACTCCCGGAACAGTTGTCCGCATTTGGTGTTTCGGGCAAACAGGCCACGGGCCTGAAACACCTGTTTAGTTCCCATCCACCCCTTGATCAGAGAATCGAGGCTTTGCAGAAGCTCTGATTCTTCGACATGTCCACAAAACAGGGGTTGAGGAATGAATCAGAAGCTGATTCTATAAGTCCATGAGTCGTATGGAAAGAATTGCCCGCCCTAAACTGGCTGGGTTAGTCAGGAAATCAGGGGAATCTACGCAGACAGGTTATGCCAGATAAAATCAAGGTTGCGGTTGTTGGCGTAGGCCATCTTGGAAAGTACCATGCTCGCATTTATTCAGGAATGCCAGATGTCGAGTTGGTGGCAGTTATGGATATTGATCCGGTTCGCTCAAAGGAGGTGGCTGGGGAATGTGGCACCCAGTCTCTGAGTGTGATTGCAAATCTCCCTGATAGGGTAGATGCTGTCAGTGTTGTGGTGCCCACTCGAGATCACTTGTCTGTTGCGCGGACATTTCTATCCCGGGGGGTGCACACCCTGATCGAGAAGCCGCTGGCTCCAAATGTAGAGGAAGCGCAAGAAATCATTGATATTGCCTATAGCAATGGTGCAATCCTTCAGGTCGGGCACCTCGAGCAGTTCAATCCTGGTGTTGTCAAGCTCAAGGAGTTAGCCAAGGCCCCCAGGTTTATTGAAGCCCATCGGCTTGGGCAGTTCAGCAAGCGCAGCATCGATGTTGATGTGGTTTCTGATCTGATGATTCATGATATTGACATTATCCTGTCGATGATCAAGTCGGAGATAGAATCGATCTATGCAAGTGGTTGCCAGGTGTTGACCGATCGGGTTGATATTGCCAATGCACGCATTGAGTTTGCCAATAAGGCGGTGGCCAATGTTACGGCCAGCCGGGTTTCAAAAAATGCGGTTCGGCGTATTCGAGTGTTTGCTGAAGACCACTATTTTGGTTTAGACTTCCAGTCCCAGCAGATCGAGGAGGTTTGCCTGGATGATTCCGGGGTCGATACGGAATTTCCGGGTCTGGTACAGAACACGGTCGAGGTTGTTCCGGCATTGCCATTGAATGCAGAACTCCAGGATTTCATTGACTGTGTGAAAACCGGCAGGGAACCACTGGTCTCAGGTCAGGATGGGTTGATGGCAGTCAGGGTAGCTGCACAAATTCAACAGCGGATATCCGATTCGATGATAGATTGACATGACAGAAGAACTGTTTCGTAAAGACGGCTATTTGAGGCAATGCGAGGCGACCGTTACCGATCTTGCTGGCAATGCCTTTGTGGTTGATCAAACCGTGTTCTATCCGATGGGCGGTGGGCAACCCGGTGATTCAGGTCATGTGGTGTGCGCGAATGGTCGACAGATGCGCATTCGCGACACTCGAAACGATCGCGAGCATGGCCGCATTTTGCATGTTGCAGAAGAGGGTGAAGAATTACCGGTCCTGGGCGAGAGAATATCCCTGCACATTGACTGGGAGCGTCGATACCGGCTGATGCGCATGCACAGCTGCATGCACATGCTGTGTGCAGTCGTTCCTGCACCCGTGACCGGTGGTTCGATACGCGATGGAAGTGGAAGACTGGATTTTGACTTGCCGAACCCCCCGTCTCGAGAAGACCTCGAAGAGAAACTGAATCGAGTCATCGCGGAAAACCATCCAATGTCGTATACCTGGATTACTGATCAGGAAATGCGGGACCGGCCGGAACTCATAAAGACCATGTCAGTTCGCCCACCGTCTGGGGCCGGTACGGTGCGTCTGGTGCAATTCGGCGAGGCCGATTTGCAGGCATGTGGTGGAACCCATGTTGCCAACAGTGGTGAAATTGGCAAAGTCAGGGTAGAGAGCATCAAGAACAAAGGCAGGCAAAATCGCAGAATCACGATTGAGTTTGCTTAAGGGCTGTTTCAATATCTGGATTGCCCGCTGGCCAGTTTTTTTCGACAGGCCTCCAGTTGCTCAGGAGTGTTGATATTCTCGAACATGTCATCACAGTCGGTGATGATGGCTTCTGCGAAATTGGACTCGGAGAACCATCTGTCGATTTTGCGTTCGCCCGAATTTAAAAATGCTTCAAGTGATTCATGGGTTGATATGTGGAGCAGGATATAGACGGGTTGCAACCGCTCCTGATCTCTTGCTACTGCAATCGGGGCACCAATGGACTGGGCTGCCTGAAACATGGATTCTGCATAGGTACTGCTCAAGAATGGTCCATCGCAAGGTGCCGTGATTAGCCATTCTGTCTGGATTGATTTCAGACCACTCAACATGCCTGCAAGCGGGCCCTGAAAACCGCCAATCCGGTCTTCGATGACTGTATAGCCAAATTGCCGGTATTGTTCCAGATTGCGATTTGCATTGATCATCACGTCCGCACATTGATCCTTGAGTTTGTCCGTGATTCTCTCAACGATAGTCTGTCCATGAATATCGATCAGGCCCTTGTCCACGCCGCCCATGCGGCGAGCCTGTCCACCCGCGAGTACCAATCCCGTGATGCTTGATTCGACCATGGAATTATTGTTCATGAATGATGTGATTCTCAATTACCAGAAAACGATCCAGCAGTCCCTCAAAAATTTCTGGACTATGCGTGCAGACCAGTATCGATGTGCCCCTCTGCTTTAATTCTCGCATGAAGTCAAGAGCACGATTTACCGAGTCTGTATCCATGTTTGCAGTCGGCTCATCCAGAAATAGAAAGGGAGATTCGTTCAAGGATGCTCGTGCCAGAGCAACTCGTTGCTGCTGTCCGCCGGAGAGGGTTTTTGCCGATTCGTGTTTAAGATGATCAAGTTCTGCCATTTCAAGAACTTCTTCTATATGCTTTCCCTGTGTGGTCGATCTGCCGTTCTTGTTGATTGACAGCGTCAAGTTTCGATATACACTGCCGCTGAACATATACGGTGTTTGATGTAGATATAGGGTGTGTTGGATTAAATGAGTTCTGGCCCTTGTCCAGGAGAACTTTTTTTCGTAGAGGGTGATCTGACAGTGATCAGGGCGAACCAGTCCAGTCATGATCTTGAGTAGCGTGGTTTTCCCAGAACCGTTTTCGCCGCAAAGCACACTGAATTGTCCGCGAGTAGCCGTGATGTTCACGGATTCAATCAGTGGTTTCCTGTTCCATGACTTGGACAGCAAGGAGTAGGTGATCTTTTGTGGTTTGGTCAATGGTTAAGGCTCCCCTTACCCTGAAAGTACTGTAGCGTCGCATTCAGAAAGAAGGCGAGAAACAACAGAACCATGCCAAGTGCGATTCCCTGTGCGAAATTGCCTTTGCTGGTTTCAAGTGCAATTGCGGTCGGTATATTTCGCGTGTAATGCAGGATATTGCCACCGACCATCATGGAGGCGCCGACTTCGGCAATGATCCTTCCGAAGCCGGCGAATAGGGCTGCAAGCAGACCAAACTTTACCTCATTGACTACTACAAGAAAAGCAGCAATAGGTGATTTCCCAAGAGTTCTTGCTGTTTCCCAGACGCGTTGATCGGCCGCCTGAAAAGCGGAATGTCCCATGGAAACCAGAATCGGTACGCAAAGAATCGATTGAGCGATAACCATTGCGCTTTGCGTGAATAGAAGTTTCCAGTCTCCGAGAGGCCCTTGATTTGACAGCAAAAGGTATACCACTAGTCCGACTACCACGGCAGGAAAGGCAAGCAGTGTATTGAACAGGGAAATCAGAACCCGCCTTAGTGGAAACTTGAAGTATGCAAGAAAGAATCCGGTCAGTAAAGCCAACGGTGCTGAAATGAGGATAGCCGTGCCGGAGACCCTGAAGGAGATGCCTATGATCTCCCACAAGTCTGGGTCCCATGATAAAAGGAGATGGAATGCATCAAGGGTTGCATCGGTCAGGGATGACACGGTATCGGTACCTGGAACGAGCGATTTGCTCTAGGCTGGTATTGCAAGGGAGTTGACCGCTAGCAGAGCTGCATATGACATTTGATCAGCACGCATTCCTCAAGAAAATCTGGAACAAGCAAAATTCAATGTAACCAATGGAATTCGAGATTGACGATCGGGCTGATACGTGTTCGGGATTTTGCTTATTTTACCAAAAAGGCATAATAGATGGGTTCAAACAGGAGATTTGCTGAGGGTGCTTCCTGGATAAGATCGTTTGCATGACAACGGAAGTCCCTGGTTTTTGGTTTTTACAGGGTAGGCCAAATTATTCCGAATCCCTGCGTAGACAGGAACCATGTGGTACGATCATAAAGTCGGTTTCCAAAACGACCTGATTATGATTTCTTTAATCTGTCAGTTAAAATTGTCTGCCAACCATAACCAATTCCCATCCACGAAATCATGTCAATTGCAAGAAAATACCCAGTTAATCCTGACCTTGCCGCGTCGGCAAACATAGATCTTCACGGTTATGAAGCCGATTATGCAGAATCCGTTCGCGACCCTGATGGATACTGGGCAAGACAGGCCGAGAAATACATGGACTGGTTCAGGCGGTGGGATACAGTACGCAATGTTGACTTTACAAAAGGTGATATTCGCTGGTTTGAGGGGGCCGAACTCAATGTCTGTGTCAATTGCGTGGACCGACACCTGGAGACCCGAGGTGATCAAGTCGCAATCATCTGGGAATCAGATGATCCCAGTGTTGACAGAAAGATTACCTACAAGGATCTTCACGAAGAAGTCTGCAAGTTTGCCAATGTCTTGAAATCTCGCGGGGTAAAAAAAGGAGATCGCGTAAGTATCTATTTACCCATGATTCCCGAAGCAGCGGTTTCCATGCTGGCTTGTGCCCGTATTGGGGCGATCCACTCCGTGGTATTTGGTGGGTTTTCGCCAGACGCATTGAAGGACCGGATTCTTGACTCGGACTGCCAGGTTGTCATTACCGCCGATGAAGGCCCAAGGGGTGGTAAAAATGTTCCTCTCAAGCAGAACGTTGAAAAAGCTCTGGAGAAGTGTCCCAATGTCCATACCACGATAGTCGTGAAACGAACCGGCAACCCGGTTCCTGGAAATGCCGACCGTGATGTATGGTATGGGGAGGCTGTGGAGGTGGCTTCAGCAGATTGTCCCCCGGAACATATGGATGCAGAGGACCCGTTGTTTATTCTTTATACCTCTGGTTCAACGGGTAAGCCCAAAGGTGTTGTTCATACTTCTTTTGGCTATCAACTGTATGCGGCATTAACCCACAAGATGGTTTTTGACTATCATGACGGAGACATATACTGGTGTACTGCCGATGTAGGCTGGGTAACCGGCCACTCCTATATTGTTTATGGTCCACTGACCAATGGTGCAACCACCCTGATGTTTGAGGGGGTGCCTACCTATCCGGATGCCAGTCGATTCTGGCAAGTGGTTGACAAGCACAGAGTGGAAATCTTTTATACGGCACCGACTGCAATTCGCGCACTGATGGGGCAGGGTGAAGAATTGGTCAAAAAAACGGACCGGAGTTCCCTGCGAATTCTGGGTACTGTGGGGGAGCCGATCAATCCGGAAGCATGGGAATGGTATTACCATGTTGTTGGCAATGGGCGCTGCCCAATAGTCGATACATGGTGGCAAACCGAAACCGGAGGTATCATGATTACACCATTGCCCGGAGCAATAGATCTGAAACCCGGGTCTGCAACTCGTCCGTTCTTTGGCATTCAGCCAGCCTTGATGGATGCAGAAGGTAATGAAATCAGTCTTGAAGGAGGTGCCGAAGGCAACCTTGTGATCAAGCAATCATGGCCGGGACAAATGCGCACTGTGTATGGTGATCATCAACGATTCATCGACACTTATTTCAGTGCCTATCCAAACATGTACTTCACCGGTGATGGTGCGCGTTGCGATGAGGATGGATATTGGTGGATTACCGGACGGGTCGATGATGTTATCAATGTTTCCGGTCACCGTATGGGTACTGCGGAAGTCGAGAGTGCGCTAGTGCTTCATGAAACCGTTGCCGAAGCAGCTGTGGTTGGATTTCCCCATGAGATCAAGGGGCAGGGGATTTACGCGTACGTTACCCTGATGCAAGGAGTTGAGGCGACTGACGATCTGAAAAAGGATCTGAGTGACCTCGTCAGAACGGAGATTGGTCCAATTGCCAAGCCAGACGTAATCCAGTGGGCACCGGGTTTGCCGAAAACCCGTTCAGGCAAGATCATGAGGCGAATATTGCGCAAGGTCGCCGCCAATGAACTGGACAGTCTTGGAGACACAAGCACGCTGGCTGAACCTGCTGTGGTGGATGAGCTGATTGAAAACCGGGCAAATAAATGAATGCATTTGCGGGTTTCGCGTCAGTAACCTGCAATATGCTGGACTGGAAGAGGTCTGGTCGGTCCGAACCCTCTGAACCAGCGTTGCACAACTCGTTACGAAAGAAAGCCTCTCTAATATGAATTGACTGGGAGCATTGACACCGTAGAGAAGTATGAAGCATGGAGGATTGACATGGCCAGGGCGGTATGGGCAAAGCTGAGAGCCAGCGATAGCCGGAAATATCGTAACTGTCATGCGTTTGAGTGCATGGATTTTACCATTCAGGAACCCCGGGCCAGATCAGACCACCAAACAGGGATAGACGAAGGACTAATCTGCATCGACTGTCATCAGGGAGTTGCACACAAGCTGTCGTCGAACTGGCTTGAGGAATACGAGAAGTTGAAGAGCCCGGTATCGGCTTCAATATCTGGAAGGCTGTGGGTGGATGCACTGGCAAATACCGGCACCTATCAAGGTAACAATACGAGCTTACTGGCGAAATGAACCAGAAATTGGATTATGCTTGAAATTCTGGGGGGATCTTGGCAGGCAATGTCCTGAGTTTGCCGGGAATGTTCGGTCTGGGTATTGGCATGATGATTCGTTAACCGCATCTGGCTGGAAGTCTGGGCGGCTTTGTTGGCACATTGGTAGCCATGATATTTTCCGGATTCTCGCTTGCCCAGATCGATGTTCTTGAATTGACATTCCCGGTATGGGTTGGAATTGCTGCTGGTACGATCGGATGCATGATTCGCCATAGGGGTGCGACGGTATAGACACCTTTTTTGGTCAGGAGTCGGGTTGGCTTCTTCCCTTGAAAGGTGACTGCGACAAAAGCGGTAGGTCAGAACTGTTGGTTATCGCCTTGATCGTATCCGGGGGCGATAACGAGATTTTCAACTCCATAGAGTGCTGGCCTGTTTTTTAGCCAGAGGTGGTATTCCGGTCCTTTCAGGATATGGTCTTGGGTGCAGTCCACATTCCATCTCCGAAGTGCATAGCCTGCAACCGCAGCCCTTACCTTGACATTCAACACGCCGTTTTTCATCGCATAGTCGGCTTCAATTGTTTCTGGATGCTTGAGATTTGGGTGCGGTACAAGTTCCAGTTCCAGAATTCTATTCCACTGAATATCCGATTCACGAGTTTCATGTTCACCAATCGGACTGTCGATAATCATGGGGTTGGAAATGCGGGTGACAACGAAATCGGAAAATCTCGATTGTTTTCGATCATAGCTCCGGATGTGCCAGCGTAGTCCGTTATCGACCAGTACAAACGGAACAATTTCGCGGGTAGTCTTGCCGCTGCTAAGAGAGTGATAATCAATCCTTATCACTTTGTCCTGGTGTATGGCGCGGGTCAAAACCGACAGGGTTGAGAGTGATGGCCTGTTCATCTGCATGGGCGTCTCGCACGAAATTAACGCCCGGTTTGCACCAGCAAAGTCGCTTCCAAAGCCATGTGTAAGTGCTGACAAAACCTGGTTAGACGAAGCATCGTATAGAGGCGAGAAAAGGTCTGAACGTTCATAAGTCTTGGCCTTGGTATCGTACCTTAGATTGGTTGGGGCCAGTTCCCTGTACAAGGTTATATCCCTGGTTGCCGCTGCTCCCTTGATGCCAAATCGGGTCACAAGGTCGTTGCGACTGATGGTTCCCAGAAAACCGATTCTGAAATCGATGTAGGCGAGACGTTCTTTCTGCGCCTTTGCAATGACTTTAGCTGGGGTAGGAGGAAGTTGATATCCGATTTCCATCATGTTTTCTTGATCATGATATATTATAATATATACTATTACTATATAATATATAAATAATTAGTTGACATACTCATATTGATTATAATATTATTGAATAACATCTTGCGGCAGTTACCGGATAAAAAGGATTTCGCGCAAGACAAGAGTCACGAAAAGGTTTTTCATTTTTACGCACAGAATTATACATAACAAAGGCTTCGCCCTCTTGTCCAATGGAGTGTTAACTGGTGATTGCCTTCGCTGAAAGAGACAACGATGGATAACAATCAATTACGTTTCGTCCCCTGCGATGCAGGGTGTGGGATGTCCATTTGGACCAGGACTCCCAATGGAAAAGATTGCAGGATTGACCTTGGACGATCTGCCACATTCTCGCCAGTCAAGTACTTTCCAAAACACAACCTGAATCATTCGGTCGATTTCCTGACTCACCGCCATACGCCACCTGGGAGTGGTGTATATGCAAAATACCTGTCAGGACATGGGCGTCAATACAAAAACCTGACTGGAAAATTCTTGTCGTCATGCTTCATTGAAGAGGTGGCGTGCACCTGTTCCAGAATGGAGGAATGGTGTAGGGATAATATGAAAACAGCATCGGGAGGTATTGCAGCAAGGGCCTCGGGCCTTGCTTTTCGCATTAACGAACTGAAATCAGTCTTCGCCAGATTTCCTCTTAACGGAGGCCCTGCCTTGTCTGCTCTTGTACTGTAAGGCCAAACCCAACCTTTATACAAGGAAAACAACCATGACCAACGAACCACTTCACTTCACCCTCTGGGATGTCAGACGCGGAATATCCATCTGGATAAGAACTCCCAATGGACAAGACCATTGGATTGATCTTGGCCGCATACCAGAATTCTCTCCCAGCAAATACGTCAGAAAAAATCATTCGATAGGTTCAATAGAATTGTTGATCATCAGCAGGGCAGGCAAGACACATCTCGAAGACTTGCCGTCATTCAAAGATCATTTCTCTTATCCATCTGTCCTTTATCGAAACCCGACAATCCCTGAAGCAGAGATATTTGGAGGCATGACACACAAATATCAGAAGCAATATGCTGAATTGCACAGAAGATTTAACTGGCCGGGAGGCGATGATAATCCAGAAAGACCGTCAAACAATGGCGGGATAAGATACGCAATAAACTGTCTTGATCATGGTTCCGTAGTCAGCAACCCCGCGCTTCCCGAATCTGCCGTGATTGAAAACAACAATACTTCCATAGTTGTGATGTTGCTGTATGCGGGCGTGCTGTTTGTCTGCCCGGGAGATATTGAGCCGCTTGGATGGCGCGAGCAATGGCATCACTACTCGAAAGAATATAAATACCTCATAAATCATTCACATGCGAGATTTCTGGTTGCTCCACAGCGCGGACACAAGGATGCCTACTGTGAGGAAATGATGGAGGCAATCCAGCCCCATGCCACCTTCATCAATGATGTCTGGGGAGAGTCCGAAATTCACCCGTCCTATAAAAGCGATCCGATAGGAATTCTCTATCGGGAGTCAGGGATGAAGAAGTATTTCTCGACCCGGCGAGCCGGGTCGGTCCGAGTCGCTGTCTACCCGAGTGGAGAGCACTGTATTCTTCAACGTAGCTGACAAATGGGCAGGAGCAGGAATCTTGACTTGAAACCATGCCCTTGCCAAGGAGTATGCAATTGATAACAGATGCAAGTTGAGCAGAAGGAATGAAGAGTGTTATGAGAATGCTTCATGCTACCGACATTATGTTCATATGTTAGAGGATGACCGGTGGAATATATTTATATTGCTTCCTGGACTTTCATGCTCATAGGGATTTACTACTTGTGGTCAGTAGACCGGAGGGGGAAGTTGAAGCATGAATCATCGGAAGATATTGTTGGCTCTGGTCTTGCTGAAGACATTATTGACAGTTATATAGAGCCAGCGATGTTTGGCATCAGTCCTGCTGATCGCTTGTCCATTCGCAAGGATTTGCTTGCGCGTTTTAGCCAGAAATCTGGCGCCAAGATCGGTGAGCACAGATTCAATGGAAACATGCTGCACCACTGGATGAAATACAACGCTGCACGACTGATTGTTGAACACAGGAACGACATGCAGTGAGGATGTTCGCATTATCAGGACAAAGTCGGGCATTCTGGTGCCATCAAGAAGACTTTTACCTTGAATCGAATTATTTGACAACGAGATGAAGCAACAAGAAATGTATCCAAATTCAGAAGATCATATTTTACTCACACTATTTTTGGAGAATAGGCAATGAAAAGAGTCTTATTAATTGCAATAGCTGTATCTGTGTTGACCGGATGTTTCGATGATGCAAAATTGGCATCACGAAATTTAAGCAAGGCTGCCGACAATTTTGAAGTCATGCGCCGGGTAGTATTCATGAATGGAATAACTGATGCCTACATGCTGGAGATAGTTGGTTTGTGTTCAATTACAGACCAGGAGCATCAACTCGAAGTTACTTGTAAAAACGGTGATCAGTACGTTAAGCATTTTCTGGGTCTAAGTGACAATGTGACCTATTTCACCGAGCAGCTGACCGCGATAAACGTTTCGGCAAGTCATTATCGAGTTACTTTCAAGCCGCAGGCGATTATTCCTGATTTTGATCTACGAGGTAGTTTTGAGGAGTTGATCACGAATAGTTCAGAAATCAATAGTCAAGGGTAGTGAAGGCCGTGACGGATTTAATTGGGCCACATCGCATAGATGAGTCATGTTTTTAACAACCCATGGCAAGACCGGAACTGGTCAAATCTCTCTATAAACTCCTTGGCATTGATCAAAGTCTGCCATTATTTCAGGAATCAGAGATATATCTAATTCTCAAAAATGTCACTTATAGAGTAGATAGGCTGAAGACTGAATCAACATTGCTGATACCGCTTTGTGAAAGCGGTGAGTTGATGATTGTCGGGGCGGAATACGATCTCAAATCCGGCGAGGTGGATTTCTCTTTGGAGAGTTGATTAGTGATGGGCATAGTTGGTTACAATACCATTAGAAGCAACGATGATTTCTCAATCTGGTTTTGTGTAAATAATGGGACCTTGGCATGATATCTATTGATTTATTGCCATTCTCCAATACTTGGTTTGATTATGGCCGTTTGTAGCTTTGGAGATTCACAGTGCTCTGCTGGCGATGCAAGGCATGCTTGGTATTCAGAAATACAATATTCCTCAAAAAAATAATAGGGTTAGTTTTTTGACTCGGCAAACGACAATAATATACAAAACGAGGTCAAGTTTATGAGTAAGGCGAGAGGAGTAAGGCGAGAGACGATCTTGAGAATTCTTTAAAAGGCAAGACTTTTGGAACAGTTTTAGCAGATCCGCCTTGGCGGTTTACCAACAGGACCGGGAAGGTTGCTCCTGAGCATCATCGTCTTTCTCGGTATGGAACATTGTCCTTCGAGGAAATAAAGGATCTACCTGTTATCGACTTGATGGAAGATGTAGCACACTGTTATCTATGGGTTCCGAATGCACTGCTGCCATATGGCTTGAATACGCTTGCCGCATGGGGGTTTCAATACAAGACCAACTTGATTTGGCATAAAGTCAGAAAGGACGGCGGATCAGACGGGCGAGGGGTTGGTTTTTACTTTCGCAACGTCACAGAAGTGGTGTTGTTTGGAGTTAAAGGGAAAAACGCCCGGACTCTACCTCCAGGGCGAAGCCAGGTTAATTTGATTGCTGCCCGAAAGCGTGAGCATTCTCGTAAACCTGATGAGCAATATGACCTGATTGAGAGATGTAGCTGGGGCCCGTACCTCGAATTATTTGGTCGAGGCACGCGAGAGGGGTGGACAGTCTGGGGTAATGAAGCAGTCAAATATCAACCCGACTGGCCAACCTACCCATACAACTCTGCTGTTGCAGCTCAATGAAAACCATTGCGGATCTAAAGGATGTAGGATTTGACATTCATGCCGTCAATCACGCTATGGCGGTTCTAACGAAGGACTTCCCTGACCCTTTGGGAGAATTATGCTCAGCCCTTCTTGATATCCATATTCCAGATGTAGAGTTGGTCAAGTCAGGAGGTGGTGAATCGCCGGTTACACAAAGACTGCGCAGGGAATTAACAGAATTGAACTGGCTAAAGCGAAGGGTCGTAATCAGAAAAACAGTTGACAATGTCGAGAGACATTCAATCACACATGAGATTGATCACATGAGATTGATCACATGAGGGTGACTGAAAAAGGAGTAGTTGCATTAGAGATCGAGTGGAACAACAAAGATCCGTTTTTTAATCGTGATCTTGATAATTTCCAGCGACTGCATAGCGAGGGGGCAATTAGCGTTGGTGTCATTGTTACCCGTGGTAGTTCTCTTCAGGAAAACCTAATCCAAATCATAAGTGCATGCGTTATGAGGCATAAAGTTGCAGAGTTCGGGGATTTGGAAATGCATTACGATTGGGTGCCGACTCCAAGACAACGTAACAACATGAGGGATAAAAAGGGAGACTTTGGCCAGGAGTGGGTCAAGCAGTTCGTTAAAGACAAATTTGGACAATCGACCACACACTGGAAAAAATTGCAGGATAGGATAAAGCGCGGAGTTGGCAACCCATGTCCATTACTTTTGGTCGGTATACCAGACACAGTTATTTATCAAGGGAAATAACTAACACAAAATAACGAGCGAGGCATAGCCAAAACGCTTTCCAAAAGTAGAAGTACCGCTAAACATATCGGGTCATTGACAATTGCATGTTCAGTACAGTAACTCGCTGGAAATTCGATTTATTCGATAAACTCGAATAGCCATTCGGTTAATTTCCCGGGTTCTTCGGCGTGTAGCCAGTGTCCTGAATCTGGCATAGTCTGAATGCTTGAGTTTGGAAACTGTTCTGCGATGAGACTGTAGTGCTCAGGAAGAATATAGTTTGAATTGCCACCCCGAACAAAAAGAATCTCGGCATCAGAAACATTGCCTTTCGAATATCCAAACAGTAGGCTTCGGTTATTGGCAATTGCTTCAAGGTTGATTCTCCAGGCAAACCCACTTTCGTCTCGTATCAGGTTTTGGAGCAGGAATTGCCTGATTGATTGATCTGGAATGTCCAGTGTCAACATTCGGTCTGCCTCGTTTCTTGAATGAATATTCTCAAGGTCAAGTTTTCCCAAGGCACTAATAAGTTCATCATGATCATGGGAGTAGTCAACCGGTGCGATATCAACAATCACGCATTTGTCCACTTCAGGTTGATGATGTTGCAGGTAAGCCATCACGACCTTGCCTCCCATACTGTGTCCAATCAAAAGGGGTTTTGCTAGGTGGCTGTTATGGATGAATGCTGCGAGATCTTCGGCCATATCCGGATAGCTCATCGAGTCTCTCCATTCTGATTTCCCATGATTGCGAAGATCAACGCAAAAAACAGAAAATCGAGCAGCGAGTTTTGAGGCGATTGTTCGCCAGTTGCTGGATGAGCCAAACAGTCCATGCAGGATAACCACCGATGGATTTGATGGCTCTCCCATGTGGATTGAATTCAGATTGACGATCATCTGTTGCAAAAATATTATTGGCTTTCGAAATAATATCGAAATTTCGAAATAATATCGAAATTAGCCGGTATTTGTACCTTGTTCAGGGTTGATCAAATGTGAACCCTGATTGGCCGGCCGGTTAACCTGTCTGCTAACCGGATAAGATTCAAATTCATCAGGATGTTGTAACATTGAAATGATGTGGAGCCAGTTCCTGCCTTTTTTGAGCCAGTCAAGGGCATGATCATGATTTACTCTGACAGGCATGCGGGAGTGAATTTTGGCCAATTCCCCCATAGCTGAACGGGTAATGATGCTGCACGAATACAGCGGTTCGGTATTTTGTGGCCAGATGTCCCAGATTCCGGCAAGCATGATTGGTTCATCAGCTGCCAGATGAATGAAGTAAGGCTGTTTTCCTGAATCTTCATTTTTCCATTCGTAATATCCCCGGATAGGGACCAGGCAGGTTCTTGATTGTTTCCATGCTGTTCGGAAAGCAGGCTTCTCGGAAAGTGTTTCGATTCTTGCATTAAAGGTGGAGAATTTTGGGTTTATTTCCCTTGACCATGAAGGCACTAGTCCCCATCGCATTGACTGACCGGTTGGCCTGTTATTGTGGTGGTCATAGGTCAGTACTGGAATGTTGCCATTCGGAGCCATGTTGTAACTGGTTTCGCAGCCGAAAGGCCAGTCGACCAGCATTTCTTCCCAGGAACCGGGGTTGTCAATTTGATTTGCGAATCGGCCACACATGAAAATCGAAAAACAAGTTCATGTTGAAAACAATCGTGGCAAGTATAACCTCTCCAATCTAGCTCAATGAAAAGTCATTGCGAGGTGAAATTGCTGGCTACATTTTGTTGGTTGGGATATATGATTGTCAGATGACATTTTGGATACTCCATTTGTGGATTCTCATAATGGAATCCATTTCAAGTACAACTGATTCATGATTGATATTTTACATTTGCACAAGCATTTGCAATATAAGTTTAAGGAACCAGCCCTTTTGCAAGTGGCCTTGACCAGACGTAGCTGGGGCGAACCAAACAATGAACGCCTGGAGTATCTGGGCGATAGTGTTCTGGGATTATTCATTGCCGATCAACTTTACCATCGCTTCCCCAAGCTGGATGAAGGTCAGTTGTCGAAATTACGTACCACACTGGTTCAGAATGCGACTCTTGCCATAATCGGAAAAACACTAAAACTGGACGACTACATCATTTTGGGGCAATCAGACAGGAAAAATAATGCCTTTCAAATTGATTCCGTTCTGGCAGATACATTTGAGGCAGTAATCGGAGCAATCTATCTGGATGGAGGTTTTGATGCAGCGTTTGGGGTATTGAACAATATTTATGCCAAAAAACTGGACGAGGTCTCCCCAGAACTGGAAAATAGCCCCAAGTCGCAGCTTCAGGAATTTCTGCAAAAGAGAGCATTGCCACTCCCCGAATATATTTTGGAAGGCACATCTGGTCAGGACCACAACCCAACATTCACAGTAACCTGCAAACTTGAAAATCCAAAAATCAAGTCCACCGTATCCGACAAGACCCGCAAGCTTGCGGAGAAAGCGGCGGCTGAGAAAGTGTTGCTTCGACTGATTTCTACTGATGTCTGAACACAGGTTTGGATATATTGCCCTAGCCGGGATTCCGAATGTTGGCAAGTCCACGCTTCTGAATTCCGTGATGCAACAGAAAATCTCGATAATTTCCAGGCGACCGCAAACTACGCGACACCGAATACTCGGAATTTTATCGGGGGACAATTATCAAATTGCCTTTGTAGATATTCCAGGCATTGAACCCAGCCCCAAAGGAGGTCTTGACCGCGTCATTCGAAAAACCGCAATGAACAGCTTATCGGATGTCGACCTGATTTTGTTCATGATTGACCACAAAGGGTGGCAAAAGGGATCACGTAAAGCCTTGCAAGATGTTTGCAGTGCCAATAAACCAGTACTGCTGGTCATCAATAAAATCGATAAACTTGAAAACAAGGCGCAACTTCTTCCCCTGATCGACGAATCAAGCAGGATTCACGATTTTATGGAAATTATTCCAGTTCAAGCAATCAATCTTCCTCACCCCGATAATTTCTGCATCAAGCTAGTGTCGCACTTGCCAGCTGGTGCGCCAGGATTTCCTGATGAAATGACAACAGACCGGACCAGGGGATTCCAGGCATCAGAACTTGTTCGAGAACAGACCTATTTGCTGCTCGGTCAGGAGTTGCCATATTCAATCAGTGTCGAGACCACGCGCCTTGAAGCGAATGAAAAAAACATCCTTAATATTGATGCGACAATCTGGGTTGAGAAAGCCTCTCAAAAATCGATTGTGATTGGCAGCAAAGGCAATATGCTCAAGAGAATCGGTACTGGTGCCCGTCTTCAGATAGAAAAGTCGTTTTCGCAAAAGGTCTACCTTTCACTCTGGGTAAAGGTCAAAAAAAGCTGGTCAGACCGAGATCTGCAACTTATGCAGTTTGGGTATACGGAAGATTGACGGAATGTCGAAGTTTCGCATCAATCAGCAACCAGGGTTTATCCTCCACCGTCGTCCGTATTCGGAAAGCAGTCTGTTGGTCGATGTATTTACTCGAGAGTATGGACGATTGATGCTTATCGCCAAAGGTTCAAGAAAAAACAGGCAAAGATCAGTCGGCCTGTTCATTCCATTCAAACCGTTGTTGATTAGCTGGAGTGGCAAGGGAAATCTTCCAGTATTAACCGGCATTGAGTCGAGTCGCTTTGCCATTGATCTTTCCGTGACCGCAAGAACTTGTGCGTATTATCAAAATGAACTGCTTCTCAAGTTGCTGCACCGTTTCGATAGTAACGAGAAATTGTTTGACCGCTATCGGGATTCACTGGCCGCATTGGAAGATGGGATAAATCCGCATGTGGTTCTGCGAATATTCGAAAAGCACCTGCTCCGCGAAATCGGTTTCGGACTGATTCTGGATCATGATGCATCATCAGGCGAAGTGATAGATGAAAATGCCTATTATGACTATGTCCCCGAAAAGGGTCCAGTGCATGTGCTGACACCGGACGCCGGGGCAATTAGCGGGAAAACACTCAGGGCATTGAATGACGAGAAGTTCAAGTCGCGTGAGCAGCTTCAGGAAGCAATGAGACTAACCAGAAAACTGATTGATCTCCAGCTGAATGGAAAAGTTCTACGTACCCGGAAAGTGGCTCATGCCATGAAAAATTTCAAGGACCAGCAAAGATTGATCGCCCTTGAGGGTGAAGGAACCGGTTGATTTTTCTTGTGGTGGTCCATAACAGATCAAAAACCTGGCGCATTAATATGGAACATAATGGAATGGTTCGCCCCGTTGAACATGACTGCAATCTACTCTCCCCAAGCTGAAAATCTGCCTTCCAATCAAGGGTCGGACATATATGAGCATTGTTAATTCGACCAAGACGATTTGAACTCTAGGTGGTGAAGACGCTTCTCGCCACCCAAGTTGTTTCTTGAATGCCACTGTGATTGAGAGGAGGTGCGAAACTCAAGAATGGCTTCTAAACAGGGTGTTGCGCTTCATAGTGGAATTGGGGCAGCATAACAATACCCTAATCCATAAATAGAGGTTTTTCCGCCCCAATCCCGGACCGCAACGGGCGGAAAAACCTCTATTTATGGATTAGGGAGATTAGAGATATATGATATAGTTTGCTTGATATGTTATGAAAAGCAAGTTGCTGAAGAATCTGCCATGAAAGAAATACCACCCTGGATTTGGATTACCGCAGTTTTTACGATGACTGGAATTATTTTTGCTATTGGAAAATGGGTAGGGAATGTCAACTCCGACAGAAAATCCTTCGAGGAATTCATGAAGAGGGTTGAAGAGAAGATTGAGAAAATAAATGACAAATTTGAGAAAATGAATGACAAATTAGAAAAAATATTTCATTTTCTTCCTAATGAACCACTTGAGAAAAGAACCAGTCCAATATCTTTGACGGACTATGGCAAGAAACTATCACGGGAGATTAGTGCATCAGAAATTTCCGACATGGAATTGACTAATGTAGCTGGGCAGGTTAAAGATTTGAATGCTTATCAAATTCAGGAGTACTGTTTTGAGTTTGCCAAAAACGAATTGCTCAAGAAGCTAAAGGAAAAGCATCTGGATTTCTATGACAAGATACATGAAGTAGCTTTTCATGAAGGTATAGAGGTAGAAAAACTTACACGAGTTATAGCTTTGGAGTTGAGAGACAAAATTTTGTCCACTCTAAACAGGCCTCATTCTGAAATTGGAGCCCGCTTCTTAATTCTGAACATGCCTGAAGGAACGCAATGTCCGAATAATGCATAGGGAGAAATCGTGTTTCGTAGCATGAGAATCCGATGAGAAGCAATTGGGTAGGCAAGGACCATTTAGACTGAATTTCTGAGTGCTATTTTGCCCGAAATTCCCTCAAGTTCCTGATTCACAGCGAAATTCCCTTCCCCAATGCCACTCCGAAGCGCAACCCCCTCAGGGTGTTGCGCTTCGGAGTGGCATTGGGGGTCGAACTTTGCATAGCAATATGCCCCGTAAAAGTTTGTCAAGAAATGTTTGACTTGCTGGAATGTAGATAAATTATTTACATTCGTTTGGGGTATCTGGCTTCCAGTTCGGAGTTGTTTTAGTTACCTTTTCTTCGGCATATACAGGTCCGTGATCGTTCCCTCAAAGGCCTCGGCAGCAAAACCAAGAGTCTCCGCCAGAGTCGGATGTGCATGGATCGTCAGTCCAATATCTTCGGCATCGGCGTTCATTTCGATAGCGAGACCCGCCTCGGCGATCAAGTCTCCGGCATTGGTGCCGGTAATACCTGCACCAATGATACGATTGCTCTGGTTGTCGAACAGCAGTTTGGTAACACCCTCGTTTCTGCCAAGAGCCAGGGAGCGGCCGCTGGCAGCCCAGGGAAACACTCCTTTTCCGTAGTCTAGACCTTTTGCCTTGGCTTCGGTTTCAGTTACACCAACCCACGCGACTTCAGGGTCTGTATAGGCCACTGACGGAATTACCCTGGCTTCAAAGCTGCTCTTCATGCCAGTAGCAACTTCTGCTGCGACCTTTCCCTCATGGACGGCCTTGTGTGCCAACATGGGTTGTCCGACAATATCTCCGATGGCAAAAACATGACCAACATTGGTTCTTTGTTGATTGTCGACCGCAATAAACCCTCGTTCATCAACATTGATACCGGCCGATTCGGCACTAATCTCCTTTCCATTCGGCATACGTCCTACACAGACCAGAACTTTATCGAAGATCATTGAATCTGGCGCATTCTTTCCTTCCAGGCTGACTTCAAGCCCCTCTTTACTGGCATTGATGCCCTTGACTCGCGTCTCCAGCCAGATGTTCGCATATCGCGACTTGATTCGCTTCAACAGAGGTTTAACCAAATCCGGGTCGGTTCCTGGCATCAGGTTTTTCATCATTTCAACAATATGGATTTTGCTGCCTAGCGAATGATAGACCGTAGCCATTTCAAGTCCGATAATGCCCCCGCCGATAATGAGAAGATCATCAGGAATGTCGGTTAATTCCAGCGCCCCGGTCGAATCAATCAGACGTGAGTCATCATGAGGAAAGCCCGGTAACTCTACGGGACGGGAACCTGCGGCAATAATCGCCTGATCAAAAGTTACAGTCTGACCGTTATCCAGGCTGATCGATCTGGAAGAACTGAATCTGCCAGTTGCCTGAACTACGCGAACCTTTCTTTTCCTGGCAAGCCCGGCAAGCCCTCCCGTCAGTTGACTGACAATATTGTTCTTCCACTTCAATGTCTGTGTGATATCCAGTCTGGGATGTTCGAAAAGAACTCCGGCTTCGCTGATCTCTTCGCTTTCGTCAATCATTTTGGCAACGTGCAGGAGCGCTTTTGAAGGGATACATCCGACATTCAAGCAGACCCCGCCCAAACTCGGGTAGCGCTCAACCATGATTACGTCAAGACCAAGATCTGCCGCCCGGAATGCAGCAGTATAGCCACCGGGCCCAGACCCCAATACCACTAGTTGTGCATGCATGTCACCTTCAACTTCAAGTGCGTCAGAGCCGGGTTTTCGAGTTTCGACAGGAGTCGAACTTGTCTCGACAGATTCTGCTTCTTTTTCTTCAGTCGTTTCCTCTGGAGTTGACTGCTGGTCGGTAGTTCCATCGATATCCAGTTCAATCAGGGGATGACCCATGGACACCGGGTCGCCTACGGAGACCAGTAACTTGACGACAGTACCCCCTTCAGGCGAGGGGATTTCCATGATCGCCTTATCGCTCTCAATGGCCAGGATATTATCTTCTGCTTCGACCGTATCTCCTTCCGAGACATAGATTTCAACAATCGGGACATTTTCAAAATCTCCCAAATCCGGTGTTTTTATTGTTTTTGCCATAATTAAAGTCTATAAGGCCAGCCTTCTAACGTCCGAGAACGAGTGCACAAGATGTGCAGCGAAGCGAGCTGCTTCTGCACCATCAATAACACGATGGTCGTAAGATACATCAATCGGCAACATCATACGGGGCTCGAATTCCCTGCCATTCCAGACCGGAGTCATCTTGCTGCGGGACAAACCAATAATGGCCACTTCTGGTGCATTGATAATCGGTGTAAAACCACGGCCACCAATACCGCCGAGACTGGAAATGCTGATACATCCTCCCCTGAGATCGGAGGGTTTCAGTTTGCTATCACGAGCCCGTTCACTGACTTCTGCCAGGTCCCTGGCTAGATCAAAAATGCTTTTTCGATCTACATTTTGTATGACCGGAACTACCAGGCCATTGGGGGTATCTACAGCAATCCCGATATTGAAATATTTCTTGAGAATCAACTCTTCACCATTCGGAGACAGGGATGCGTTGAATGTCGGGAATTTTTTCATTGCATTCACCAACACCTTCATCGCAAAGGACAGGATAGTGATTCTGAGGCCTTGACTTGCTGCTTCATCCTTGAGCGAGCGACGAAAATCCTCAAGGTTGGTAATGTCTGCTTCATCATGGTGGGTTACATGAGGAATGCTGACCCAGGAACGATGAAGATGTGGTCCAGAGAGTTTCTTTATGCGTGAAAGAAACAGTTTTTCGACCTCCCCAAATTCAGAAAAGTCAATCTCTGGCATCGGTGCAATCCCAAGACCCGGGGCAGCCGATTTTTTATTTGACTCCTCTAGTTGTTGCTTGGTCCATGTTTTGACATCTTCCTTGAGGATACGCCCTTTGGGTCCCGTTCCTCTGATTCTGTGCAGACTGGCACCGAGTTCTCGGGCAAAACGTCTTACAGCCGGACTTGCATGTGGAATCGCATCTGATCTCTCCGTCCTCTCGGGCGTCGGAGGTATGATCGATTTGGCCGCAGTACCCGTTTTCACAGGCTCGGGTTTGGTGTCTGGAACCGACTCCTGTCGTGCCTTGTGCTGCCCGGCTTCTGGAACGGGCATGACCTCGGATTCGGACTTGCTCGGTGTTTCTGCTTTTTCTGGCGCGTCTCCTGTCGTATCTTCTTCAAGTTCAAGAACGAGCACTCCTTCCGAGACTCGATCGCCAACACTTACATGCAGTTTACTGATTACTCCGCCCACAGGGCATGGGATGGGCATGGTCGCCTTGTCACTTTCGAGAGTCAGTAACTCGTCTTCCGGCTCAACCCGGTCCCCTACATTGAACAGGACGTCGATGATTTCAACATCCTGAAAGTCGCCAATATCTGGGATTTTTACTTCAATCATTCTGCTACACCATTCTCGGATTGGGCTTTCCAGTATCTATCTGCATGTCCTGAATTGCCCTGGCTACTGTTTTTTGGTCAATAGCCTCCTGATCGGCCAGAGCCTTCAATGCCGCAGTAGCAATGTAGCGATGGTCAACCTCAAAAAACTTTCTGAGTTGGGCCCGTGTGTCACTGCGTCCAAACCCATCGGTTCCGAGAACACTATAACGCCCCGGCACATAGGCACGAATTTGTTCAGCATACAGCCGCATGTAGTCGGTTGCTGCAATCACGGGGCCTTCCGTGTTTTCCAGACAAAGTTCCACATAAGATTTTTGTCGAGGATTCTCGGGGTGAAGGCGGTTTTGACGCTCAACATCATTGCCGTCTCTGGCAAGCTCATTGAAACTGGTTACGCTCCAGATATTGGTGGTTACATTGTAGTCCTTGTCCAGAATCTCGGCGGCAGCTTCCGCTTCCCGTAGAATCGTCCCGCTACCAAGGAGTTGAACCATGTTTTTATTGGAGTCTTTACCCACTTTCTTCAACAGGTACATGCCTCGCAAAATACCTTCCTCGGCATTCTCCGGCATTGCCGGGTGGGGATAGTTTTCATTCATTACGGTAATGTAGTAATAGATGCTCTCCTCTTCCTGGTACATGCGCCGCAACCCATCGTGAATAATCACCGCTAGCTCATAACTGTAGGTAGGATCATAGGAAACACAGTTCGGTACCGTAGAGGCCAGGATCAGACTGTGTCCGTCCTGATGTTGCAGTCCCTCTCCGGCAAGTGTGGTCCGCCCGGCAGTGCCACCCAGAATAAATCCTCTCGCTCGGCTATCCCCGGCAGCCCAGCACAGGTCACCGATCCTCTGGAAGCCAAACATGGAATACAGAATGAAAAAAGGAATCGCACAGTAGTCGTGGTTGCTGTAGGAAGTGCCTGCGGCAATCCAGGACGACATGGCACCTGCTTCACTAATCCCTTCCTGAAGAACCTGTCCGGTTTTGTCCTCCCTGTAAAACATCAACTGATCAGAATCGACCGGTTCATACAATTGACCATGCGGTGAATAAATGCCAAGTTGTCTGAACATGCCCTCCATACCGAAGGTTCTGGATTCGTCCGGAATAATCGGTACGATCCGATCTTTCAGGCTCTTGTCCCGAATCAATGAAGAAAGAATTCTCACGAACGCCATGGTGGTCGAGATTTCACGGTCACCGGTACCTTCCAGTTGCGTCTTGAAGATGTCCATCCCGGGAAGGTTTATTGCCGGTCCACTGAAGATTTTTCGGGTCGGAAGAAAGCCCCCCAGGGCATTTCTTCTCTCCAGCAGGTATCGGGTTTCTTCGGAGTCTTCCGCGGGCCGATAAAAGGGAGTTTTTGCAACCTCTTCATCGGTTAACGGGATATTGAAGCGATCCCTGAAAGCAAGGAGTGACTGTTCCCCCATTTTTTTTTGCTGGTGAGTGGTATTCTGGCCTTCTCCGGCTTCACCCATGCCATAGCCCTTGACCGTCTTGGCCAGAATAACCGTTGGCTGCCCCTCATGATGAGTTGCAGCATGGTAGGCCGCATAAATCTTGTGAGGGTCATGGCCGCCGCGATTGAGCCGCCAGATATCTTCATCGGTCAGATTTGCGACCATGGCTTTCAAGTCGGGATACTTGCCAAAGAATTTCTCTCGGACATATGCACCATCGTTGGCCTTGAAGGCCTGATATTCACCATCCACCGCTTCTTCCATGCGATGTCTCAGAATGCCTTTCTCGTCCCGCATCAGGAGCTTATCCCAGTAGCCTCCCCAGATCAGCTTGATGACATTCCAGCCCGCACCACGAAAATCACTCTCCAGTTCCTGGATGATTTTTCCATTTCCGCGCACAGGTCCATCAAGTCTCTGTAGGTTGCAGTTGACGACAAAAATCAGATTGTCGAGATTCTCGCGGCCGGCGAGTGCCAGGGCACCGACGGATTCTGGTTCATCCATTTCACCATCTCCCAGAAACACCCAGATTTTCCTGTCCTTGGCATCAATCAGCCCACGATTATGCAGGTATTTCATGAAACGAGCCTGATAGATCGCCATGATGGGACCGAGTCCCATTGAGACCGTCGGAAATTGCCAGAAGTCCGGCATTAACCATGGGTGGGGGTAGGAAGACAGGCCCCCGCCATCCACTTCTTGACGGAATTTGCCCAGAACATCTTCATCAAGGCGTCGTTCGAGATAGGCACGAGCGTATATTCCCGGGGCAGAATGACCCTGAATAAAAATCATGTCACCAAGATGTTCGGGAGTGGCAGCTCGCCAGAAATGGTTAAAGCCGACATCATAAAGTGTGGCTGCAGAAGCAAAACTTGCGATATGTCCCCCCAATTCCGTTGAGATACGGTTTGCCCTGATAACCATGGCCATGGCATTCCAGCGAATCAATGCCCGGATTCGCCATTCCAGCGTATGATCACCCGGACTCGGTTTTTCCATATGCAAAGGTATCGTATTCAGATAGGCCGTATTCGCCTGATAGGGGATATGCACGCCTCGACGGCGTGAGTGACTGATCAGGGATTCGATAATATAGTGGGCACGTTCCTGACCTTGAGTTTCCAGCACGGCTTCCAGTGAATCCAGCCATTCTCGAGTTTCGATTTCATCAATATCAGTTGTAGTATTGGGATTGACCATGTTCGATAACCAGTTGTTCATTTCGTTCCATGCATGAATGCCTGATACTGCATTTGCGTCAGTCATTATAAGCAATAATTCCGGGGGTTGATTGCCGAAATGGAAGTATTCGGCCTCTGTTCAGTAGTCGAAGTCGGTCTCTCAACCTGATTCGCAGCACCTCTTTACAAGTAGCATCGAACAGTTTTCCGCATGTATTCTTGTCAGGGCATTGGCCAATTTGAAGTGCCGGATATGCTATAATTCGCTTTTGAAAATGATACCTCAAAAGACCGCCTCAAGCCCTGTATACCTGTTTCATTTGCTGAACCCCCCGTATGCTGGATTTGTGAACCGCGGTCTGGGTCTCTTATGGCTTTTCTCTCATGAATGACATCCCGTTTGCATTAGAAACGCTTCCAGCCAACCTCGAGAAGGAAATGCGGCAATCCTATCTGGATTACGCCATGAGCGTAATTGTCGGCCGCGCTTTGCCCGACCTTCGGGACGGGCTTAAACCCGTACACCGTCGTGTGCTGTATGCCATGCTTGAATCAGGCAATGACTGGAACAAGCCCTACAAGAAATCGGCCCGTATTGTCGGTGATGTAATCGGCAAGTACCATCCTCATGGAGACAGCGCAGTTTATGACACAATCGTGCGTCTGGCCCAGACCTTCTCGATGCGCTACACCCTGATTGACGGGCAGGGCAACTTCGGGTCGGTTGATGGCGATGCTCCTGCAGCCATGCGTTATACGGAAATTCGCCTGTCCAAAATTGCCCATGAGCTGCTGACCGATATCGACAGGGAAACAGTGGATTTTGGTCCGAACTACGACGACACCGAAATGCAGCCACTGGTCTTGCCTACCCGCATTCCGAATCTGCTGGTCAACGGGTCTGCAGGGATTGCCGTAGGCATGGCGACCAATATCCCGCCGCATAATCTGGGCGAGACTATCGATGCCTGTCTGGCTCTCATCAGGAATCCGGACCTGGAAGTCAGTGCACTGATGGAATACCTGCCTGGGCCGGATTTCCCTACCGCAGGCATTATTCTCGGCTCCCAGGGAATCCGTGAGGCGTACGAGACGGGCAGGGGCCGTGTGGTCGTACGTGCCAGGACTGAAATCCAGACACTCGATAATGGGCGCGAATGCATTGTCGTTCATGAATTGCCATATCAGGTAAACAAGGCACATCTGCTGGAGAAGATCGGCGAACTTCATCGAAACAAACGCATTGAAGGCATCGCTGCACTTCGCGATGAGTCGGATAAATCCGGAATGCGGATGGTGATAGAGGTTAAGCGTGGTGAACAGGTAGAAGTGCTACTCAATAATCTGTACTCACAGACCAGAATGCAGACCGTGTTCGGTATCAACATGGTTGCACTGAATGAGAATCAACCCAGTTTGTTTGGTCTGAAGGAAATTCTCCAGAAATTTGTTGCACATCGCCGTGAAGTAGTAACCCGAAGAACCCTGTTTGAACTCGGAAAGGCGAGAGATCGTGCGCATATGCTTGAGGGCTTGGCTGTTGCCCTGTCGAATGTGGATGAGGTTATTGCGTTAATCCGTGCGGCAGTTAATCCAGCTGAGGCCAGGCAGAAATTGCTCGAACGGTTCTGGAATCCGGGGGTTGTCGAAGAATTGGTCTCAAACAGCGACAGCTCCCTGTCGAGACCGTCCGGCCTGGATGAAGAATATGGAATCAGTGCCGGTGCTGAAGGATATCGACTCACTGTCGAACAGGCTCAGGCTATCCTTGATTTGCGGTTGCAGCGATTGACCGGGCTTGAACGTGAGAAAATCATCGGGGAGTACACGGAGATTATCGAGAAAATCCGCGAGTTGCTGAATATTCTGGAGGATCCAGACCGATTGCTCGAAGTAATCCGTGAGGAACTGGAAGCAATCAGGGGAACCTTTGACGACCCGAGACGAACGGAAATTGCCGAAGGCATCGTTGATCTTACTTTGGCAGACCTGATTCCCGTGGAAGACCTGATTGTCACCATTTCTCGTGAAGGCTATGCAAAAGCCCAGAAAATTTCCGAATACACTTCGCAGAAGCGGGGAGGCAAGGGCAAGATTGCAACTCGTACCAAGGAGGAGGATTTCGTTGAGCGGATGTTCGTGGCCAATTCGCATGAAACGATTCTGTGCTTTTCAAGTGCGGGCAAGGTTTATTGGCTAAAGACGTATGAGTTTTTCCAGGCGGGGCGGCAAGCTCGTGGCAAACCGCTGGTCAATCTCCTGCCTCTGGCAGCCGATGAACAGATCACGGCAGTATTGCCGATAAGTGAATACGATCAGGAAAAGACACTGGTGATGGTAACGTCCCGGGGCATCATCAAGCGTTGTGCGATGAAGGCATTCTCAAGGGCTCGCAGTACGGGGTTGATTGCGGTCAATCTTCTTGAGGACGATTACCTGATTGATGTTGCACTTACAGATGGATCCCGGGATGTTTTGTTGCTCAGCGACGAGGGCCGTGCCATTCGTTTTTCCGAGTCCAGGGTGCGCATCATGGGACGAATGGCACGTGGTGTGCGCGGGATTCGGCTTGGTGATGTTGCCCGCGTGATTTCAATGGCAATTCTACCGTCTGCGGATGAACTTCCCGACACATCGGAGGATGAGAAATCAACCATCCTGATTTGTACCAGAAACGGATACGGAAACAGGACTTCAGTCAATGATTACCCTTGTAAAGGACGTGCAGGCAAGGGAGTCATCGCCATAAAGACCAGCAAGCGCAATGGCAAGGTGGTCGCGGCGCATGTGGTCAGGAACGAGGATGAGGTAATGATGATTACCAATGGTGGTACCTTGATTCGTACCAATGTCAGAGAAATTTCCGTGATTGGACGAAATACCCAGGGTGTTCGACTGATTTCCCTGACGCAAGATGATACTCTGGTCAGCATGACCAAGGTTGTCGAACCGGATGAGGTAGAAGTAGAAGTAGAGGAAGAGCAGAACGGCAGTGCTGTGACAAGAGACCATGCTGAAGTAATCGACGAGTCCAGCGATTAATGGCAAAAGAGAGAAAAGAATCGATATCCGGTTTGCGGGACCAGATCGACAATATTGATCTGGAAATTCTCCAGTTGATGAATCAAAGACTCACGGTGGCATCCAAAATTGCCGATATCAAGCACGGGCAGCAAAACCCCACATACTATCTCCCAGAGCGTGAGGCCCAGGTTTTACGGCGGTTGCAGGAGTTGAACGGGGATGGCCATATGTCAGACGGCGCAATCGAAAGCCTGTTCCGGGAAATCATGTCCATCACCAGGCATTCGGAATCCGAAATGTCGGTTTCCATATTGGGTCCACCGGGCACCTATACGGAAGCGGCGGCTCGCAAGCATTTTGGTCAAGCCGTACATATTACCGACCATCCGACAATCGATGAAATCTTCAAGGCTACCGAGACGGGATCAACGGATTTTTCCGTAGTGCCGGTTGAAAATTCAACTGAAGGGGGTGTGACTGGAACGCTGGATCGTCTTTGCAGCACCATGCTTACGGTGTGTGGAGAAATCGATCTCGAAATTCACCACTGCCTGCTCGGCAACGCTGAATCCCTGGATCAGGTCAAGGTGATTTATGGACATACCCAGTCACTTGGCCAGTGTCGCGAATGGATCGAAAAGAACTGTCCCCAGGCCGAGAGAATGCCCGTCGGCAGTAATGCCGATGCAGCGGTCAAGGCAACGAATGAGCCTCAAAGCGCAGCCATTGCGAGTGAAATCGCGGCAGATCGCTATGAACTCAATGTTCTGGTCAGGAACATTGAAGACGACCCCGGCAACTCCACTCGTTTTCTGGTGTTGTCCAAACGGCCGACACCCCAGAGTGGCAAGGACAAGACTTCACTCATTATTGCTGCGGTCAACAAGCCGGGGGCCCTGGTCGAACTGCTGGTTCCCCTGCTGGACGAAAAAATCGATATGACTCGTCTCGAATCCAGACCATCCAGGATCGGGCTGTGGGCCTACGTTTTCTTTATTGACATCATCGGACACCAGGATGAAGAACATGTTGATCGGGCCCTGCAAACCCTTCGCTCCAAGGCAGGGTTCTACAAGAATCTGGGTTCCTATCCAGCTGCCCTGTGATCATGATCGGGCTTCGACTGCGTTTTTGGCATGCTCGCAGTGCCTTACCCGTCTCCAGGATAGTCGGCATGCCTGATTCTGAACCGACAGCTTCCGGCTTGCTTCCCTATGCAAAGGGGCATAACCGTGCAGCAGGCAATGTGCCGCAACACTGATGAGTAATGATTAAATACATCTGGAGCAAGACTTTGCCGGGAAGTCACGAGATTACGCTGACCGGTTCCTTCAATCGCCATGCCTTGATTGACGCGAATGAGTAACGGTACTCCCCTGATACGAAAACTCGTCATTGTAGGGGTGGGCTTGATTGGAGGATCCCTGGCACTGGCATTACGCCGCGCTGGCGCAGTAAGTGAAATCATTGGTGTTGGACGCAGCAAGGTCAATCTGAACAAGGCCATTGAAGCTGGTGCCATAGACCGAGTGTCCTCTGACCTCATTGATGTTGCGCAGGATGTAGACATGATTGTTCTTGCTACCCCGGTTAATACGATCAACCTTTATTTGCACGAGTTATCAGCGAGACCGCCAAAGGACGTTATCATCACCGACGTCGGGAGCGTCAAGCAGGATATTATGCTTACCGCCAGGCAGTGCCTGAATGAGCAGTACAGGAATTTTGTGCCGGGCCATCCGATCGCAGGACGTGAAAGGCCTGGTATTGATGCGGCAAGTCCTGGACTGTTTGAAAATCACAGTGTCGTGCTGACTCCTGACGAGGGTACTGATTCCCGGGCAATAGATCTGGTAAGGAAGATGTGGCTGGTGACGGGTGCATCAATCATTCTCATGGATCAACAAGAGCATGATGCGGTGTTGTCCCTGACCAGCCATCTGCCGCATGTCCTGGCCTACGTGATGATGAATTATCTGGCTAATGATGCCAATGCCGAGCGTTGCTATCAGATGACTGCGGGAGGGTTTTATGATTTTACGAGAACCGCATCAAGCGACCCCGAAATGTGGAAAGACATTTCGATCATGAACAGGGATAACTTAATGAAGGATATTCGTCAATTCCAAGTTCGGCTTGAAGATATTGCCATGATGATCCAGAACAGCGATGATGCCAGCCTGGAGAGACTGTTTCAGGATGCTCGTCAGGCTCGATCACTGGTTATGGAGAAGAGAAATCCAGGTGAATAGCGATCGAGGGCAGAAATGCGGTCAGGTCCGTTGATGAGCAATTTGATATTTCATACACATCCTTCATGGAGTCTTCAGGGGCAATTGAGAGTTGCCAGCGACAAGTCCATATCTCACCGTTCGGTGATATTGGGTTCGATTGCCAATGGGAGGACCCGCATTGAAGACCTTCTGGAAGGCGAGGACGTTCTGGCGAATATTCGGGCATTTCAGATGATGGGTGTAAACATAGTTAGAAACATTGAAGAGCATGGCCCGATATATACGATAGATGGAGTTGGGCTGGACGGTCTTCATGCGCCAGACCGGAATCTGGACCTGGGTAATTCGGGGACAGCATTTCGGTTGATTGCCGGCCTGCTGTCGAGTCAGCAATTTGCTTCGACCCTGACCGGAGATGCATCCTTGTCGACCCGCCCGATGTCGCGAATCATTGATCCGTTAACGCAAATGGGGGCGATCATTCGCTCGGTGGAAGGCAGACCTCCATTGTGGATCGAGCCTTGCGAGGGGGGGCTTGTGGGTATTCGGTTTCATTCTCCTGTAGTGTCTGCGCAGGTCAAGTCAGCCATGCTTCTGGCCGGTTTAAGGGCAAGTGGAGAGACACGGGTTGTCGAAATGTCACCGACCCGGAATCACACTGAAACGATGCTGACCGGTTTTGGGTATCCGGTTTCCGTTTCCGGTACGGAAATTTGTCTTGAGGGAGGGCATGCGTTGACTGGAACGCATATTCAGGTTCCTGCAGATATATCTTCAGCAGCGTTTTTCATCGTGGCAGCACTTATTGTTCCGGACAGTCGATTGCAGTTGAGTGATGTAGGAATGAATCCACGACGAACAGGCATTTTGACAATATTGAGACGCATGGGTGCGGATATCAAGATTGAAAATACAAGAGTGCGGGGGGGTGAAGAGGTCGCTGATCTGGTGGTTTCCAGTTCGGAGCTCGCCGGGTGTGAAATTTCCGGAGACGATGTGGCACTCGCGATTGATGAGATTCCGGTTATCTGTATTGCCGCAGCTGCCGCGAAAGGAGAAACCATCATCCATGGTGCTGAAGAGTTAAGGGTCAAGGAAAGTGATCGGATCAAGGCGGTTACCGAAGGATTGCAGCGACTCGGCATTGAGGTTGAGGAGCGGGCCGATGGAATGAAGATTTACGGGGGGAAGTTCAAGTCCGCAGAAATTGACAGTTATGCAGACCACCGCATTGCCATGGCGTTCAGTGTAGCGGGCATGATCGCCGAAGGAGATGTCAGGATCATGAAATGCAGCAATGTCGCGACTTCATTCCCCAACTTTGTCGAACTGGCAAATCAGGCAGGCATGAGGATTACGCTCGAATGACGGAACAGTCAACACCACGGGTTCCCGTGGTAGCCATGGACGGCCCTGGCGGATCAGGCAAGGGTACGGTTTCAACTGCCGTGGCTCGTCACTTTGGCTGGCACTATCTTGACAGCGGGGCCATTTATCGAGTGCTGGGTCATCTGGCGCATATGAATCAGGTGCGAGAGGACGATGTGCCGGGTCTGGTGGCTCTGACACATGATCTTGACATCGAGTTCCTGGAGCAGGGAATTGCTCTGGCCGGCCAGAATGTTGAAGGCCTGATTCGAACGGAAGGGGCGGCTGATCGAGCATCCCGCATCTCTCCGATTCCAGAGGTCAGGCACTCGTTGCTGGAGTGGCAGCGCAAGCAGGCTCGTCCTCCGGGCCTGGTCAGCGATGGCAGGGACATGGGTAGTGTGGTATTTCCAGATGCGGTATGCAAGTTTTTTATCACGGCAAGTCCGGAGAAAAGAGCAGAGCGTCGTTATAAACAGTTGAGAGAAAAAGGTTTCGATGTTAAAATCGAAAATCTGCTTCGCGAAATTGCCGAGCGTGACGAACGTGATGCAATGCGCAAGGCTTCTCCTCTTAAACCTGCTGAGGATGCCACAGTCATTGATACTACCGACATGAGTATCAATGACGTGATTTCAGTAGTGCTTGAAGAAGTCGGTAGATGTTTGAAAATATCTTGATGGAGAGGGTCTTGTGCACCACGAAGCATGTTTTTGGGGTGTCTGAATCGGCATGTAATTAGGTTGGGTCATTGTGCCACGCCAAATTTATGCGATCAGACATGTTTTTTCACGATTTAGCATTTCCCTACTGATTGCCTGATTCAAGAATATGCTGTCTTGCAATGGTTCGGGAAATAATTTTTTAACAAATTGACTGATGGAAAATTTTGAAGCGTTATTGAATGAGAGCATGGATGCTGTCGAGATGAAGCCTGGTGAACTGATCATGGGCGATGTCACGGAGGCCAATGATGACTATGTGATTATCAGTGTTGGCCTCAAATCTGATGCAGAAGTTCCGGCAAACGAATTCAAGAACGCATCTGGCGACTTGACTGTTTCCATAGGAGACCGTGTTGAGGTTGCACTTGAGGCAGTTGAGGACGGTAATGGAAGTACCCGGGTCTCAAGAGAAAAAGCGATGCGGGTCAGGGCCTGGACAGAAGTAGCCGAAGCCTATGAGAATGACAGGATTGTCAACGGCATGATTGTCGGTAAAGTCAAGGGTGGGTTCACGGTTGACCTTTATGGTCTGCGTGCGTTTCTGCCGGGATCACTGGTTGACATTCGTCCGATCAAGGATTCTGCGTATATCGAAGGCCGCGATCTTGAGTTCAAGGTAATCAAGCTTGACCAGAACAAGAACAATATCGTGGTTTCACGGCGCGCCATCGTTGAAAACGAACTAGTTGAGGAGAGGGAAAAACTGCTCGAAACCCTGCAAGAGGGGCAGATTGTTAACGGTATAGTCAAGAATCTGACCGATTATGGGGCATTCGTCAATTTGGGGGGTCTTGATGGGTTGCTGCATATCACGGATATTGCCTGGAAACGTATCCGACATCCATCCGAGGTATTGTCGGTTGGAGATGAAGTCGAGGTCCGGGTCCTGAAATTTGATCGTAATGAAGGCCGTGTTTCACTCGGACTCAAGCAACTCGGTCAGGATCCCTGGCTGGATTTGGCTGAATGTCATCCGATCGGAAGCAAACTATTTGGCCGGGTAACCAACATAACCGACTATGGAGCATTCGTCGAACTTCAGGAAGGTGTAGAGGGTCTGGTGCATTTGTCCGAGATGGACTGGACGAAAAAGAACATCCATCCCGGAAGAGTCTGCCACATTGGCGATGAGGTCGAGGTAATGGTCCTCGATATTGATTCGGAGAGACGCCGCATCTCGCTTGGCATGAAGCAGTGTATAAGCAATCCATGGGAGGAATTCGCGGCGACTCACAAGAAAGGCGATCGGATTACCGGTCAGATTCGTTCGATTACGGACTTCGGCGTGTTTATCGGTGTCGAGGGTGGAGTTGATGGATTGGTCCATCTTTCGGATCTGTCTTGGGATAGACCGGGTGATCAGGTTGTTACCGAGTTCAAGAAAGGCGATGAACTGACCGTTGTTGTTCTATCGATTGACCCAGATCGAGAGCGAATTGCACTGGGCCTCAAGCAGGCAATGGATGATCCGCTTCAGACCTACATTACAGAAAACCCGAAAGGCAGTGTAGTCAAGGGTATCGTGAGCAAGATCAAGGATCGGGTAGCGACCATCGAACTTGCACCGAGTGTCGAGGGGCAAATCCGGATATCTGAACTTTCGAAGGAACACGTGGAAGATATCAAGAGTGTGCTGAATGTCGATGATGAAATTGAGGCGAAAATCATCAATGCTGACAAAAAGGAGCGTAAGATATCGCTTTCGATCAGAAAACTTGAAGCAGATATCGAGGATGCCGTGAAGCATGAATATTCCAGGGATTCCAAGGCAGTTACAGTTACTACGCTAGGTGACAAGCTCAAGGCTCAATTGGAACAACAGGCCACGGATTTGGAAGAGTAAGATTCAGTTCATACCCCCCTAAAACAAGCGGAACAAGCCAATGCCCACACACAAATACAAGGTCACTTTAACCAAGTCCAAACTCATCCAGAACCTGTTGAGCAAGCAGTCTCAGATGGAAGAAGAAGACATTGAGTATGCAGTAAAATGCGTCTTGAGTCACATGATCAATGCGCTTTCCGAAGGAAGACGAATTGAAATTCGAGGTTTTGGAAGCATGAATCTTCATCATCGCCCCCGCCGACTGAGCCGCAACCCCAAGACTGGGGAACCGGTATATGTTCCGGAGAAGTTCATGCCTCATTTCAAGCCTGGTAACGAATTGAGGATACGGGTAAACAACAGCAAAAAAGACTAGTTTTTGGTCCATTTATTCTGCATTGGCACAGTAGTCGAAAGCATGATCTGTACTATTCTCCGTATGCAAGAATCCTGTGATCGATGGCATGATCGAGTTCGGGGGCTCCTGGTCAGGGACACTCTTCATTTCTGTAGCGGGCAGGCCGGGCGGGGCTGTTCGTTATTGGATATCAGATGGTGTCGTAGTCGGGCCATGACTTAATTTGGACGGGTCGCAGAACAGTATGCGGATTCCAGTATCTATCCATCCTTGCCTGTTTTCGTGACCAGACTTTTCTATTCGCTGATTGTCATCCTTATGGCGTTGATAGGGATTACATTCCCGTATATGAACAATCAGCAGGTCGATCTCCGTTATTTCGGATTTTCAGGTGAAATCAATCTTTCAGTGCTCCTGCTGTCTGTGCTGATAGCAGGTGTAGCAATCGGTTTTTTCGGCAATTTCTGGGCACTCATCCGGTGTCGAAGGAAACTGTCTCAATCAAGGCGAAGAGCCGGAAACCTTGTTCCAGGCAGTTAAGGCCGGATCGCTCACTATCCTGATATTCAGTTGATGCAGTTTCTGGTCCGGTCCTACGGCCGTAGCAGATGCTCTAAGTCGATTTGTTCTCGGTCAACTTAAAAGTCGGTCGGGTATAATCGACCATTCGATAAATCCCTGTTTCCTGATTGTTGTTGAAATGGACCCAGTGTGGTTATTGGTTTTACTCCCTGTTGCTGCAACCAGCGGATGGCTGGTTGCGGCCTATGATCGAACTCCGAAAAAACAACAGGCCCATATCCCCGACCGTTTCTTCGAGGGATTGAACTACCTGCTCAATGACCAACCGGATGAAGCGCTTAGAATCTTCCTTGATGCCATCGAGATGGACAGTGGTACCATTGAAATGCACATGGCAATCGGAAACATGTTCCGCCAGCGGGGGGAGGTTGATCGTGCTACCCGGATTCATGAAAATATAGTTAAGCGCAGTGATCTTGACAACGATTTGAGAAGTCAGGCCCTGTTTGAGCTGGCCCAGGACTATTACAAGGCAGGACTATATGATCGTGCTGAAAACCTGTTTCAGGAGTTGCGAAAAATCAAGTCAGTGAAGGTCCGTGCAGGTCAACTGCTTCTGCAGATTTATGATCAGGAAAGAGAGTGGGAAAAAGCGATTGAGGTTTCCATCGAGTTAAACAGCCATTCCGACTCCGACTACTCCCATACCATTGCGCACCTGTATTGCGAGGTTGCCGAGAGCAATATTCGAACCGGAAATTATGCGCAGGCCGAAGCCAACATAGCGTTGGCATTCCGGTATGACCAGAAATGCATTCGGGGAGTTCTTCAATCAGGTCGTCTTGCAGCGATGCATTCCAATCACAACAATGCCATCGCTATCTGGCGGAGTCTGGAATATCTTGCTCCGGAATATTTGGGCGAAGTGGTTGCGCATATTGAAAACAGCTATAAGACTCTGGGAGACCTTGAATCCCTGCGCCAGTTTCTTGAGTCAGCGCTGGAGAAAAACACGGACAGCAGGATTATCAACTGTCTGGCTGAACTGACTCGGGAGCAGCAGGGAGAAGAGGCGAGCCAGGAACTAATGCTCAAACTGGTTCGGAAGTATCCGACTCTTGGAGGGGTATTGCAGGTTATTGCAAGTCAGAGCAGGGCCATCGGCAGTACCGGACAGGAAAAGGATTATCAACTGCTGGCAAGTCTGATCAGTCAGGTTGTTCAGACAGGACACCATTACAGTTGCAGAAACTGCGGATTCCAGAGCAATTCCCTGCACTGGCAGTGTCCGGGATGCAAGGCCTGGGGTGCCATGCAAAAGCCACAAGTTCCTGATCTCAAGGCGGTTCACCAGTGATGGGGTGAACGGTTCGCGCCATCATTTGCATTCATATAGCCTGATTTCATGAAAGTAACCATAATCGGAACCGGTTATGTAGGTTTGGTGACTGGTGCATGTTTTGCCGATATGGGTAATGATGTAGTATGCGTTGACTCTGATGCGAAAAAAATCGAAATGCTCAATGAGGGGGTCATCCCGATTCATGAGCAGGGTCTCGCCCCTATCGTTCATAACAACTTGACACATGGTCGTCTTCGGTTTACCACCCGGATCGCTCAGGGAATCGAGCATGGTGAAGTGAATTTCATAGCGGTTGGCACTCCGTCGGATGAGAATGGTGGTGTGGATTTGTCAAATGTCGAAAGTGTCGCAAGGTCGATCGGTGAATCACTTGAAAGATTCAAGGTGATTGTTACAAAATCGACGGTTCCGGTCGGAACAACTGATCATGTTGCGGAGATTATCCGCGAAACGCTGAACAAAAGGAAAGTTCAAGCCGATTTTGCAGTGGTTTCGAATCCCGAGTTCCTGAAAGAGGGAGTTGCCGTTCGGGATTTCATGAAGCCGGACAGGATCATTTTGGGCGGTGACGATGAACATGCCATAAACCTGCTTCGGGAGTTGTATGCGCCATTTAATCGTAATCATGAACGATTGATCGTTATGGATGTGGTTTCTGCTGAATTAACCAAGTATGCAGCCAATTCAATACTGGCATCCAAAATATCCTTCATGAACGAAATGTCCCAAATTGCAGAGCGGCTCGGGGCTGATATTGAATCGGTTCGTATCGGTATCGGCTCTGACCCCAGAATTGGTTATGATTTCATTTATGCGGGGTGTGGGTACGGTGGTTCCTGTTTGCCCAAGGATATTCGTGCCTTGTATCGGACGGCCGCATCAAACGGGTATCATGCACGGATTCTTGAGGCTGTTGATGCGGTTAATCACGATCAAAAGCAGGTTTTGGCCGAGCATGTCATCAATCGTTTTGGATGCGATTTATCGAAACATGCTGTTGCACTTTGGGGGCTTGCATTTAAGCCTGATACGGGTGATATGCGCGAGGCACCGAGTCGAGTCATTATGGAGACCCTCTGGAAACATGGAGCCACCATCAAGGCTTATGATCCGGTAGCGTGTGGTACTGTTCGTGATATCTATGGTAGTCGTAAGGATTTGATGTTGTATGACGATAGTCCATTCGACGTGCTTGAAGGTGCCGATTGTCTGATTGTCGTTACTGAATGGTCAGAGTTTCGTGGGGTTGACCTGGTCAAGGTGCGAGAAGCAATGCCTGGAAATGTGATATTTGACGGCCGCAATATTTTCTCCCCGGAGACTGCAAAACAGGCGGGTTTTGAATACCATGGAATTGGTCGACAAAAAATTGTCTAGCTCCCGCAAGCATTCTTATGGTAGGGAACAGGATGTTTTGGCAAGGTGATATGGAAGCCGTAGGTTGGTTGATGTGCGGGTTCACGGATAATGTGAGGCTTTTTCAGTCATGAAGACAAGACGGGCTTGATGGGCAAAAATTGGATAGGCCTTCTCTCCCGGAGGTACTCCTCCATACTGGACCAGAGTTTACACGCGAGTATCTCCTCCTTTGGTGGTGTGGAACTTAAACTTCCCCCTCGCGATCCGTGTCCAGCCTCTGGGCTTATCCTCCAAACCCGGTCAACAGGAAACACAGCCCTTATTACATGGCAAGCGGGGTGATTGAGTCAGACAATAATGAGCGTTTCTTTCCAAAGACCGGTTTATGCCATGCGTGGATTAATTCATACCGATGACTGGTCAACGGACACGTCCTCAATGGGCCGTCAATTTGACGGGTCTCTGCATCAGGACTTGATCCATAAATCTATATCCGGTCTGGATCAGATGGGAGTCAAGGATATTCTAATCACTGTCAGGGCAGGAGTTGCAGGACGATTGCAGAATGTGCTTGGCAATGGGCACAACTGGGGACTTCGCTTCTCCTATGCACTCTTGAGTGAGAGTGGTGGAATTGTAGAGAGCCTGACTCTGGCAGAAGAATTTGCCGGTAGCATGAACTGTTGTCTGGTATCCGACGATGGAGCTTTTGTAAATACTGAACTCCCTGATCGGATGAAGAGCCAGCATTCGATACGTGGGGCAACGGTATTGGTTAAACCATCCTCAGGTGCTCAATCATGGCAGTCTGAGGTGGGGATGTGCATTTTTGATTCAACGGTGTATGAAAAAATCCGCACATTGGAAACCAGCGATCCAGGTATACACGATGTGCTGGGGCTTTATGAAAATGAGATGCGGCTTCGATATGCAGTGCTTGATAAAGATGATGGTTGGCTGAATGTAGACTCGCCATAATATATTGACTAAAGCGAATGACATGATTGAAAATATCCATAGAGTCAGCCAGGAAAAAGCGGGCTGTCCAGAGAAAGCAGGCTAGTGGCACGGCTTGATTGATGAGGCTTAACTAGATGCCTTGACAGAATTGCCGGGTTCCAGGGATGGGGCCTCTTTGCCTAGTGCGCTGAACCGGAAGCCGTGTTGTCATCGGTTGATATTCAAATGAACAGGAGGGGCCACGTAATGCTGGGAATTATTGGAGGGACAGGATTTGAGAGTGTTCCAGAATTTGAGGTAACCCAACAACAGGTTGTTGATACGCCTTATGGCAAGCCGTCATCAGCACTTTATCATGTATCACTGCATGGCAATCCTTCAGTTTTTCTGTCTCGTCACGGAACAGGACCGAGAATAATGCCGCACCGAATCAATTATCGGGCAAATATTTTTGCTCTTCATGATCGGGGAGTGACCGATGTGATTGCCATGGGTGCGGTAGGAGGTATAACACCGCAATTCACAGTTGGTTCAGTAGCTCTACCTGATCAGGTCATTGATTACACATGGGGTAGGGAACATACTTTTTTTGACGATACAGCGGGCCCTGATATTCCAACAGGAGAATTAGGGCATGCGGAATTTGCATATCCCTATGATCATCATTTGCGAGAGAAAATTCTCGATTGTGCCAAAACCGCAGGCATGACGATTATTGATCACGGGGTTTATGGTGTTACCCAGGGACCTCGTTTTGAGACCGTGGCAGAAATCGACCGGATGGATCGGGATGGTGTGGACATGGTGGGTATGACAGCAATGCCGGAAGCGGCATTGGCAAGAGAGCTGGGGATGTCCTATGCAACGTTTGCCATGGTGGTCAACCCGGCGGCAGGTCGGAGTAATGAGTCAATATCAATGGAGAGCATTCGTCAGGTTCTGGAAAGTACCACAAACAAGGTCTATCAACTGTTACTTGCCCTTCATTCAATCAGCTGACCAGATTCCAAGTATCACCCCGAAGGCAGGGTGATCGAAATAATGGACTTCCTTGAACCGGATTCGGCGCCGTTCGATCAGAAAATATTCCGGATCAAGTGATTCGACTTCGGGCCAGCTATCGAACAGGTATTCATTGTTAAATTCCCATACAGGGGTTTCCTGCACATTTTCAATGGATTCTTCAGGGTAGTTGAATTCCGGTTTGACGATAGGGCTAGTGGGTGATAGCTGCAAAGCCATATCGGCAAACAGCAAGGACGTTTTATAGATGCGAAAATACGCATGGGCGAGTCTTGATCCTTCGACCCCCAGCGATATGACCGGAGCATTCTGGAAAAAAAATGCCGGTTGAATCCATCGGGCACTTGCCAGCACCGGTAAGTTGTTGTTATTCAGTCTCGGAATGAAATCATTGAGTCGCTGTAGATCCTGAGTCAAGTCATATGCTGGATTCTGCGACAACTCCAATAGATGCCGGGACTGCTTCATCTCTTCAAGACGTGCTCCATGATGGTCGAGGTGTTGTCTGGAGAAGTTCCAGTATTCCCGTTCAAGGTCTTCAGAATCCGGGCGTTCAAAGACAATGATCTCAATCTCGTAGCTGCTGGCATGGGCATAGGATTGCGGGCCAGTAAACAGCACCAGGGAAATGCATAAAAACCGAAACAAAGGATTGTGTAGAAGAGTCAATGTGATCATGCCGACCATGAGCGTATTATGCAGTCTATCATATGCGCATGGATTACTTATTGAACTGATGATGTTGTTTGTTCAATCTGGGTTACGCTTATGTCTTCCATGAACCGTTCGATTTTATCCAGTCTTTCTTCGGGGGTCTCACATTGTTCCAGAAACTCCAGTGCCCCATTGGGCCGGAATCTCAGGCCTTGAGGGTGGTTTTGGACCAGGTTCATCAACTTCGACATGTCCAGTGCCGGATTCTTTCGAAATTCAATGGTGCCTCCCGATTCATCAATCTGGATTTTGCGGATGCCGAGACGTTCAGCATGTATTTTCAGACCGGTTAATCGAAACATGTTGCGAGCCGGACCTGGTAACAGGCCAAATCGGTCGATTGCCTCAATCTGTAACTCGTCAAGGTCTTCGATAAAGACAGAGCTGGAGATGCGCTTGTAGAAAATCAGCCGGCTATGGGCATCCGGCAGGTACTCATCTGGAAAATAAGCGGGGACATGCAAGTCGACTACAGTCTCATCGGGGGGGGCGTTTGTGTCGCGGGCTTCGGGCAGGGTGCCTTCACGAATGGATTTGATGGCTGAATCCAGATATTGGCTGTAAATTGAAAATCCGACCTTGTCGATTAATCCGCTCTGGGTCTCTCCCAGCAACTCTCCAGCTCCACGGATTTCCAGATCATGAACCGCAAGGGTATACCCTGATCCAAGTTCACCCATTGCATGAATTGCATCAAAGCGCTTGGAGGCATCCCCGGTGATGTATTCAAGATCCGGAACCAGCAAATATGCATACGCCTGATGGTGTGAGCGACCGACTCGGCCACGTAATTGATGAAGTTGAGCCAGGCCAAATTTGTCTGCACGATTGATAATGATGGTATTGGCAGTGGGGATATCGATACCGCTTTCTATGATCGTACTGCATACCAGAACATTGAATTGCTGATGATAGAAATCCATCATCATCATTTCCAGTTGCTGTTCCGGCATTTGTCCATGTCCGGTTCTGACGGTCGCTTCAGGTACCAGTTGTTGTAGCTCTTCGGCCATGCGTTCGATCGTACTGACCTTGTTATGCAGGAAAAATATCTGTCCGCCACGTCGAATCTCACGCAGACAGGCTTCACGAACAACGTGGTTTTCATATGTCTGAATAAAGGTTCGAATCGGCAGACGATTCACGGGTGGTGTAGCAATCACCGAAATTGACCGGAAACCGGATATTGCCATATTCAGGGTACGGGGGATTGGGGTTGCCGTCATCGACAGAATATCGACATTTTGTCTGAGTTTCTTGAGCCTTTCCTTTTGTCGTACTCCGAAGCGGTGTTCCTCATCAATGATGACCAGGCCCAGATTTGCAAAGCCAATAGCGTCTTGCAGTAGCTTATGGGTTCCGATCAGAATATCGACCATGCCGTTTTTCGCGCGTTGGGTGATATCCCTGTTTTGGTTTCTGGTCTTGAAACGGGACAGCACCTCAGTCACCACGGGCCATTTTGAAAAACGACTGGTGAATGTCTCATAGTGTTGTTGGGCGAGTAGTGTGGTCGGAGTCAAGATCGCAACCTGTCTCCCATTATGGACTGCGATGAAGGCTGCCCTTAATGCAACTTCGGTTTTACCGAAGCCAACATCCCCGCAGATTAATCGATCCATTGGTTTCATTGAGACAAGGTCCTTGATCACGTCTTCAATGGCCTGCAATTGGTCAGGGGTTTCCTCAAACTGAAATTCACCGGTAAAGGTTGCGAAATCCCCTGCATGAACGGTATTCGCAACGCCTTCCCGGGCTTGACGCATTGCATCCATCTCCAGTAACTCGGTTGCCACGTCATGGGTTTTCTGGCGAGCCTGCTGTTTGGATTTTTCCCACTGTTTTGAACCGAGTCGATGCCATGGGGCAGTATCAGGCGTACCTCCAATATACCTGTTGACTTCCTGAAGCGATAATACGGGTATATAGAGGCGAGCCTGATTTTGGTATTCGATAATGATGTATTCCGCCTTGTCATCTGAATTGTCGAATCGGCACAACCCCCGGTAGCGACCGACTCCGTGATCAATATGGGTTACTGGATCATTGATATGCAGTTCAGCAAGGGATTTGATAATGGAATCCGGATCCTTGGAGAATTGACTACGCCGGCGTTGGCGTAAAACCTGCTCTCCGAAAAGCTGGCTTTCGCTGATAACTTCAAATCCGAGACCGGGCAATTTCAGGCCGCGAGAGACTGGGCAGACACTGAGGCCAATCTGACAGTCCCGAGCCTTGAGAAATTCGTCAAAATTCGAGAATATCGAAGTTGAAATCCGGTGCGAGGTCAGTGCCTGTTCAATCAGATTCAAGCGTCCTTCGCTACCAGCAACAATCAAAATCCGGTTTTTCGCAGACTGCAGATAGTTGAGAAGAGGACCGTAGGCATTGGCAATTCTTGTATTTACAGGAAGGTTGTCAATTGGCATGCTTGGTGCAGACCAGACGTTTGCAGCATCAGGGTTGTTTAATTCGAGTCTTCGAAACTTCCTGATTTTCTCGATTGCCGGACCAGGTTGAAGATACAGTTTGTCAGGTGGAAGAATCCGGTGCGTTATATCATGTCGGTAGTTCTCGTAACGCTGTTCTACATCGGCCATGAAGTCTGAAAGCTCTGTTTCGATGGTTGCCGATGTAACCAGCAGTGTTGAGTGATCAAGGTAGTCAAAAATACTCGTGGTTTGCTCAAAGAACAGAGGGAGATAGAATTCAATACCGGGTGGTGTATTGCCGTGACTTACCTCAACGTAGGTTGACTGGGTCAGTGGATCACAGTCAAGGTTTTCTCGAAATGCCGAGCGAAATTGATTAATCCCGGATTCAGTCATTGGGAATTCACGTGCAGGACGTATCTCGATCTGTGGAACCCTGTCGATAGTGCGTTGCGTGGTGGGGTCAAAGAATCGGATTGAATCGATTTCATCGTCAAAGAATTCAAGGCGAAAGGGTGATTCAACTCCGACTGGAAATACGTCGATCAGCCCGCCTCGGGAAGCAAATTCTCCAGGAGATACCACCAGATCAACCGCAACATAGTTTGAATCCAAAAGCCGAAGGCGAAACTGTTCGAAGTCGATGCTCTGGCCGACAGAAATAATAAAGGAGTGATTGTAGATATAATCGACCGGTGGCAAGAACTGTAGTAATGTATCGGTTTGGATTAGAAGTACGCCACGTTTGAGCCTTGGTAGTTGAGAAAGAATGCGAATTCTTTCTGATCCAATTTCCTGATGCGGTGAAAGATGCTCATAAGGGAGACATTCCAGACCGGGGAAGTGGAAGACGGGAAAGCTGGCATTGCCGAGATAATAGTGAATTTCCTCTTCCAGAACGGTGAGTTCATGTGGGTCGTCCAGTACAATAAAAACAACTCCCGAATATATTCGTGCTATTTCGGCAATTGCATAACTTGCTGCAGAACCATGAAGGTCGTTCCAGGCGATTGATTCCTTGGCAGAAAGAGGTAAGGGCGGATTTAGCAAGGTGGGGACAGGCTTGGACAAAAACAAATCGGCAATTCTACCCAAGTCGAGGGTGATATGGTAAGGAAATCCGGAGCGGGTTTGAACTCCCGGGAAGTTTGGGCAGTTGTCCCTGCGGCGGGCCGGGGTGTGCGCATGGGTGGTGCTCTTCCCAAGCAGCATATCGATTTATGCGGAAAGAGCATGCTGCATCATACCTTGTCAAGGTTGTGCGAGATGCCATTCATTACGGGTGTGGTTGCCGGTTTGGCCGAGTCAGACCCATGGTGGAAAAACAACCCTTTTGAACATCCAAAATTTCATGGGGAATTTTGGGGAGGTGAACGCAGGCAGGATACGGTCAGGGAGGGGATACTGTTTTTGACTGGCGCTATTGGAGTTCACTCGAGAGAGTACGTTCTGGTTCATGATGCTGCTCGTCCATGCATCACACAGGAAGATGTACTCAAGGTGATCATGGCGGCAATGAAACATGAAGGTGGGGCGGTGCTTGGGTCACGAATGAAAGACACGATCAAGTCAAGTACTGCAGATGGTGTTATTTCAGGCACTCTGGACCGAAATAGTTGCTGGCGGGCTTATACTCCTCAGGTATTCAATGCGGCGAATTTGCTTGACGCGCTTGATGCGGCGCTGGATAACAGCGTTATGGTAACTGATGAGGCAATGGCGATGGAGTATGTGGGTCGGTCACCGATCATGGTTCAGGGCAGTGATATGAACATCAAGGTCACCGAGGAAGCCGACCTGCGTCTGGCTGAGGCTTTTCTTGATGGGAGCGACCGGCCATGAGAGTAGGGATTGGACTGGACGCACATGCCTTGGTCAAGGGCCAAAAACTGGTTCTGGGCGGGGTTGAGATTGACTGGCACAAGGGATTGGAAGGGCATTCAGACGGTGATGCATTATTGCATGCGATTTGTGATGCATTGCTAGGTGCTGCCGCTCTGGGCGACCTTGGACAGTACTTCCCGTCAGATGATGAGGCCTTCAAGGGTATTGACAGTCGTATTTTGCTGAGGCGAGTCAAGAAAATACTGGATGAAAAGAGTTGCAGGGTTGTCAACATTGATGCCGTGATCGTTGCTCAAAAACCCAGAATGTCCAGATATGTCAAAGCGATGATTGCCAACATTGCCGAGGATACGGGTTTGCCCGTATCGGCAGTCAGTGTCAAGTCAACAAGCACTGACCATTTGGGGTTTGTCGGGCGAGAAGAGGGTATTGCCGCCCAAGCGATTGTAATGATCGAGATGTAGGTCGGGTGGCTGGTTGATTCTTGACCTATCCAAAAATCAGACTCTCCCGATCATTCCGCCAAGTGGGCGTCCACCAAACAGGTGCATATGCAGGTGATAGACTTCCTGCCCTCCATGATCTCCGCAATTGATCAGTAGGCGATAACCGGACTCGGCAATTCCTTCCTGCCTGGCAATATTCCGGGCGACAACCAGCAAATGACCGAGCAATGCTTCATCTTCTTCACTGACTTCGTTGACACTCGGAATGAGCTTGTTCGGAATTATTAGAATGTGGGTAGGTGCCTGTGGGTTGATGTCTCTAAAAGCCGTAACCCGCTCATCCTGAAACACAATATCGGCAGGGATTTCCCGATTGACGATTTTCAGGAAAAGTTCATCGCTCATGGGTGTTCTCAATTATTGTTTGAAGAATTTTAACCGAAACCGGATGGCATGTATTCACGAGAATTGCCCATATCGATAAATAAAGTCAGGCAAAAAAGACAATTTCCATTCGTTTCATTTCCATAGGTACTGAACATTGACCCTCACCACGTGGATGTTTGTCACTCCTGATGGAATTGGAAGGTTGGAAAGCGCGACTATGACTGCATACGGGAGCATGTGGTTTGCTTGATTCCCACCGATAGATATTCGGACTATCAGAGAGTAAAAAATTTACTGTTTGTCGGGATTCGGACTCGTCACCAGGGTTCTATGAGATAGTGTTCAGGCGTTTTGCAATTCTGTATAACCGTGAATCATGAATGCCGGCTTTTTCCAGGTGTGTGACGGTATTGATGACGTAATCAGCATTGGTCCCCATTGGGCCTTCGGCTCCCTTGATAATGTTGATGACCTCATTGTCCGAATTCAGTGATGCGAACTGTTTATGGTCCTTTTTTGAAACAAAGGTCAGGGCTTCAACTTTGTTTCTGTTTCCCAGATATACGCTCTTGACGATAGGGCGATAGGCATAACTGGTCATTTCTCGATCATGGAGATACTGCAAGGTTTCCTCGCGGTAATTCTCTTCAACCTGAAATGCCATGCCATGACAGGACCCGCCCGGAATCAATCCAACAACCAGGCCTGGTTTCTCTGGCGTTCCTCGATAATGAATTGACCACAAGCACAACCTGCGACTGAATCCATACAGCCGGGCAGGTCCGGAATCACGATATCGAAATCCCGGTTTCCACATCAACGAACCGTATCCGAATACCCAGAGGTTGTCGCAGGGCAGGGATATTGCGAAAGGGTTGTTCGAGTGATAGCGGTTGCGGGTAAAATCATTCATTATGAAGATGCTTGATGGTTCGATTCATGATTGATGTTTTTTGTGACAGTTCACCAAATGGGTACAAGGTATTGATTATGCTTGAAGAGATCGACATCAAATACCGTCTTGTTTCCGTTGATCTAGGCACTGACCCTGCTGCCATCCCCGGGTTTCTCGATATCTCTCCTGACGGCAAAATTCCAGCTATTGTAGATCATGATACAAGGTCTGGAGGAGAGTTCGTTCCACTTTTTGAGTCCGGTGCGATCATGCTCTATCTTGCCGAGTTATCTGGACAGTTCCTTCCAGAGAATACCGTTTCACGAATTGAGGTACTCAAATGGCTGTTTTGGCAAGTTTCGAATTTGGGGCCGACACTGGGACAGTTAGTGCATTTCAGGGGCGACCCGGAATCTCCATCAAAGACCCTGGATTATTTCTTTTCAAGGGCAAAACGCCTGTACCAGTTTCTGAATCGGGAACTTGAGCATCGTGACTATATCGCACATGAATACAGTATAGCGGACATGGCTATTTACCCATGGATTGCAATTCATGAAAATCAGGGCTTGAATATTCGTGATTTCCCGAATCTGATGCGGTGGTATTTCAATATGGAAGATCGTGAGGCGGTTGAGCGGGCTTACGATCTCAAGATATGAATCTGTTATTTTTCGGGTACGATATGTGAAAAATTCTCGAGATCGGGTGATACCTCATAGGCTTGACCAAAACCGACTACGAAGGAACCGGATTCGGGTCGTAGTCGATACAGCCGGAAATCGGCCAGTGTGCGAAGTGTCTGGATAATCGCTCCATGACGTTCTTCCAGCCCTTTCAGGATTTTCCCGTATAGGATGTTGTCAGTCCTGACTTGCTGGCAATTGCAGTGGAATCCCAAACGATTACGGGCGTAAATCTGCGATTTTCTTGCCTCGTCATCAATGATCAATATACTGGCTGTTCCAATTGCCAGATTACTGGTATGCGAAGACAGGGTACTTACGAAAATGAAATAATCTCCATTATCGGTACGATAAAAAGGGGCGTAGCTTGCAAGCGGTTTTCCATGTTGATCTACAGTTGCCAGTTGCAAGGACCTGCAACGCTTGAGAAGTTCAGAGGCACACGTTCTTAATTCTGTTAACTCTTCATTCATGCCGTTCTATTGATTTATAAGTAGAATTCGTTCAACCCCGATTCCAAGTGGGAGGGGAGATATTATCCGTCCCAGTCCTTTCGGATTTTAACAGTCGGTGCAATGAGTTATGAATCCTGTACGTGTTTTGTCCGTCCGACTCCAGGCAACTAGGCATGAACTGGATGCCATGGTGAATAGACATATTTTATTACCCCCTAGTTCTATTCTGGAGCAGTACCTGTTGTTATATTGTATCAGTATGCTTTTTGGGATGTTCCTGATGAATATCCAGCAATCTGTTGCCGACAGTAACCACAATCAGGGCTTTCTGCGGGCGGCTTTACCAGTTTCTATCTTCCTATTCCCTTTTTCCGCTCGCAATGATCGCTGCAATCATGGGAGAATGGTATGTTTTGCTTCCCTTTTGGACCGTGTTGGAATACTGGAAATCATGGTTGGAGACAATCATCGTAACCAGGACGCCAATACGCCTGGAAACAGTTTTTTCTCCAATTACCTTCTGGTTATTTGATGGATTCCAACTCGGCTACGATCACGCTTAGCATGGAGTAATCGATAATTGCCTCCTGTTTCAAGGATACGGCTTTTCGTTCAAGTGCCTTGATATAGGTTTGGTTTTTTTGCGACCATGTTGCCAGTGCTTCTTTGGGCTGGCTGTTTCCGGAGCTTGCCAGTATCGAACTGACAATTTCGGTGTGGTGCTCTCGCAGGGTGCTTAGCAGACTGAACTTTGCTCTTTCATGCCAGGTGTTGTCTGCTTCAATGGAAACAATCTGCTTGTAGATCCAGTCGATTGAAAGTACTTCAGAGACCCCGAACAGTATCGCGCTTGTTTCCACAACCGGTCTTGCATGGGTAAGCGACAATTCTGCAACATCAATGCCATTATTCAGAATATCCCTGCAGGCAATGTCATGAGCCAGCACTTTCGGGAAACCCGCCTTTATCAAGCGGTTGTTAATGTCGTCATAACGTTCCCTGGTGGTCTTTCCGAGAATTTTCCTTAGATTCCTGCAAAGTTCGAGATAGGGTTTGGAATACCGGTTTACGAGGGATTCAATATTATCTGTCTGTCTGATTTTCTTCAATATCCAATTGATTGTTGATTCAAGTGACCGGCAGAGTCTGTTGAATGCCTCAATCTGGAGAGTAGCATCCACCTTGTTGTCAAGTCTGATAATTCTTCTTCTGATTTCCTGGTAGTTGGAGGAATCGCGCGCAATCAGATATGCCGCACAGATGTCTTCGATCGGCCTGCCGGTTAAATCCATGACTCTCAAGTGGAACGAGGACCCCATGCATCCGACCAGGTCATTGGTAAGTTGGGTAGCAATGATTTCGCGTCTTAGACGATGGTCGTGAATCCCGGCCAAATTGTTTTTCTGAACATGATCTGGAAAGTAACGCTCGATTTCCGCCAGAAGATAGGGATTCTCCAAAAACTCCGACTGCACCAGCCTCTGATAAAGGTCCATTTTACTGTAGGCAAGAACCACGGCAAGTTCGGGTCGGGTCAAGTAATTGTTCGTTTCAAGGCGCTCAAGCAATTCTTCATGAGATGGCAGAAATTCTATATCCCGGTCCAGCATTCCACCTTCTGCCAGCATGTTGATGGTACGTATGTGCTGGGACATCAAGGGCTTGCCGCTTTCTGCTTCAATACTGATGATCTGGGTTTGCTGATAGTTGTTTGACAGAACCAGTTCTGCCACATTCCTTTCCATTTTCGCCAATACCCTGTTGCGTTCACTCATGGTTAGCGCACCATCCTTGACTTCGGCATTCAACAGAATCTTCAGATTAACCTCATGGTCAGAGGTGTCGACACCTCCAGAGTTGTCAATGGCATCGGTATACGAACGTCCACCGGCCATGGCATATTCGATTCTGGCTAGTTGAGTTACCCCGAGATTGCCACCTTCACCAATTACCTTGCAGCGAAGGTCGAGAGCGTCAACCCGCAGGTTATCATTGTTCCGGTCCTGTGCATCGGAATGGGACTCTTTCGATGCTTTGACATAAGTCCCAATTCCGCCATTCCACAATAAATCCACTTCACATTTCAGGATTGTATTTATCAGTTTATCGGGAGTGAATTCCGGAGTTTGCGTGCCAAGCAACTGCATGGCCTGTGGTGAAATCGTGATGGACTTGTCTGCCCTTGAGTAGACTGCACCGCCGGGCGATAGGCATTCGGAGGCATAGTCAGTCCATGATGATCGGGGCAGTCTGAACAGCCTTTCTCTTTCCTGATAACTAATTTCGGGATCAGGATCAGGGTCAATCAGGATATGAAGATGATTGAAGGCGGCAACCAGTCGGGTTTTTCTGGACAGCAACATGCCATTTCCGAACACGTCACCAGCCATATCGCCAATACCGACTACCGTAAAAGGCTGGTTCTGGATATCCTTGCCCAATTCCCGGAAATGTCGCTTGACTGATTCCCATGCCCCGCGCGCAGTAATTCCCATGCGTTTATGGTCATATCCATCAGAACCTCCCGAGGCGAAGGCATCGCCCAGCCAAAATCTGTACTCTTTCGCGACACTGTTGGCAATATCCGAAAATGTGGCTGTGCCCTTGTCGGCCGCTACCACCAGATAAGGATCGTCTTCATCGAGGCATCTGACATTTTCCGGAGGAATGATATCCGTGCTTGAGACATTGTCGGTGATATCGAGTAATCCGCGAATAAATGTCTTGTAGCAGGCGATAACCTGATCCCAAACCGAGTCTTGTGGAATATCGGACAACTGCTTGACCACAAATCCTCCTTTTGAACCGACTGGAACAATGACTGCATTCTTGACGCGTTGTGCCTTGACCAGCCCTAGAACTTCAGTACGAAAATCTTCATATCGATCCGACCATCGCAGTCCTCCTCGCGCCACCTTTCCTCCCCGCAAATGTACGCCTTCTACATCCGGAGAGTACACAAAAATCTCATACAGCGGAATCGGCTCCGGAATTCTTGGGATTGAGTTGCAATCAATCTTGAAAGAGATATATTTTTTGGGAGTGCCGTCTTTTTCCGGTTGATAGAAGTTGGTTCGCAAGGTTGCGGTGACTACATCAATCAATGCAGCCATGATGCGCTCTTCATTCAGGGTACTTACGAGATTCAGTTGCTTGTGGATTTTGCCGAGAAGGATTCCATCATCTTGATCAGCAAGACTGGGGCTTAGTCGAACCTCAAACCAGTCCCATATATTTTTCACCAGTTCCGGATACCGAATCATGGTATCGATAATTGATTGCTCGCTATAGCGCAGCCTGATCTGCTTCAGATAACGAAACAAGGCACAGATTGCCATTATTTCACGCCAGTTGAGTCCGGCCAGAAGAGTCAGGGCATTGAATCCGTTGGTTTCAATTCCTCCGTTCCAGCACTGCACAAACAGATCTTCGAAGACTTTACCCTGGGTCTTGAAGTCGAAATTAATCGAGTCATTTCTGGCAATCTCAAAGTCAAGCAGTCCGAGCTGTTCTGTATCCATGCGCTCGATTCGGTAAGGCCTTTCCCGCAGAACACGAACTCCCATGTTCTCAAGGATTGGCAGGACATCCGAGAGGACCAGTGAGATATTCTTGCTGTAGATTTTGAATGAAGCACTTTGACTTTCAACGGAATCGGGGGTCCCTCGTTGGGAAGGCGAGAGCTTGCAGCGGACTTCGCCATCGGTCATGTTTTCGTAAATTGCTATGTCAACGACTGCATTCTGGATACTGAATGAGTCCTGATAGTTTGCCGGAAAGGCATCGGCATAGACTCCAAAAAGTTTGCGTGCTTCCTGGTATGGCTTTTTTTCCTTCAGGGTCTCAAACAGGCTGTCGTTCCAGTCTCGGGCAATATTCTGGACATCCGTTTCAATCTGCTGTTGATCATGATGGGCATCCGATCTGGGGTCAATGTGTATGGTGTAGTGGATACGGGTCAGGATGGAGTGCGAGAAGTACACGTCAAACTCGACTTCGGTGGCTTCGAATACAACCCGCATATATTCCTGTATTCGTGCCCGTAACGTGCTGTTGAACAGGTCACGGGGGACATAGGCCAGACAAGAGTAGAAGTGACCACAGACATTCCGGTGCAGGTGTACTCGTGTCTTGCGTCGTTCCTGATTGAGCAGGGTCATTCCCAGTCGGTACAAGTCCTCCCTATCCATCTGTAGCAGCTTGTCTCTTGGCAGGGTGGTCAGCAAGGCCCGCAATTCCTTAAAGGCGTGTCCGTCTCTTCTCATCCCACTGTGGTCCAATATCCAATCAATTTTGTCTCTGACATAGGGGATTAGCATATGTCCCTGAATTTGACCGTTTCTGGATAGAAAGCCGATTACGCAACTGATGCGGGTTTTTCCCTTGCGAGTTTCGGGGTCATGCCGGATCAGAATACAGTCCATATAACTTGGATAATAGATTTCAGCCTTGATCCTGGCCTTGGTATAGACCACCCGCTTGGGATTGGAATAGGTGACCGGGGGCAATGCAGTGTCGATGAGATTGTTTCCCTTTTCGTGGATGGGCAGGAGATTGCCAAGCAGGGTGTTTTCAACCAGTATTGGTTGGTTGGAACGCTTGCTGGTATCGACCTCAACCTCGCAATAGCCGAGGTATACAAAATTCTCCTGTTGAATCCAGTCCAGGAAATGAATAAGTCCGGGTAATTCCGGATCCGGACTGTCCTCAAGTTCATCGATCAGCTTGCTGACCTTGCTCCGGATTTTCAGCCAGTCATCGACGGAAGTTCGAATTTGAACAATGACGTCCAGCAAGCCTTCCTTGATGGCCTGATGTTCGTCTTCAGGTGTGTACTCGATTGCGCATTGAATAAAGCTTTCATTGCTGGAGTTGCCGTTTCCCCGTGTCTGCAGGCATTCTGTAAATGAAAGTGCTTCATGATTCGGATCCCGTTCTACCGAAAAAACCGGGTGCAGGAACCTCTCCGGAGTTTTGTACAAGGAGTTCAATTTCATCAACAGGGAGTTGATGAGAAAGGGGATGTCGTCCACGACCAGCAGAAGCAGGGTATATTCCGTGTTCCGGTTCGAAACCTCCTTGATCCTCGTGTTGTAGGACTCAATGATGACTTCGCCGGGTTTCCGGGTTTTTGCGAACTCCCGATGCTTGATGGCAATGTCGTAGTATTCAAGGGTTCGGGAGTCGTCGTAGTCCTGCGATGACAGGCGGCGAAAATAATTTCTCAAATAGTCCCTTTCACTTTTTTCCAGTGGCTTCTCGAGTGACCTGTCGAGATTTTTCAGGAAAGATTCGGTAACGTTGTTCTGGATGGGCTGCATCATCAATGCTCGCTTAATGATTCTTTAGGAAATTATATATTCACCCCAATTCCACCATGAAGTGCAACACCCTGCGGAGAATTGTCATGACAAGCATTCACCACTACCTGACTCATGCTGAACGATGCCAGATAAATGTCTTGTTGTCCACAGGAGAATCGTGTCGCGGGATTGCGAAGGCGCTGAAGCGCAGAGCACGATCAGTTGGGATTCTGAATTCTTCGGTGCGAAAGTTGTCCCATATGGCACTTTTGCAAGACGGGTGGGTGAGGTCGAACAGGAGTGAATCAAGTCCATGTTGACTGAAGTGCATCTGCTACACTTGCGGTATGCCCAAAAACATTTATGCAAATGTAGCATATCGATAATTTCGTACTATCCAGGTAGAGTAGAGTAGGTGAAAATCACAAGAATCTCAATCTATGGGACTGTCCTGAACTATGGACATGGTGATTATAGGTGGGGACGCGGCAACGCAATTCGGCAAAGTATTTCTACAGCAGTTGTTGTTGATACGGATGCCGGGATTTCAGGTTGTGGAGAGAACTACATGGTGGCACATGGTGAAGGAGTCGAAGCTGCTGTGCGCTTGATCGCCCCTGCACTTTTGGGTCAGGACCCGAGACAGGTTTCCGTAATGGAAGCACTCATGGATCACATTGTTCTGGGGGATGGATATGCCAAGGCTCCATTTGATGCTGCGTGCTGGGATATTCTCGGCAAATCCTGTGATCAGCCAGTTTGGATGATGCCTGGCGGTCGGCATTGTGATGGTATTCCCACGGGATTCATGTTCCTTCATCCACTTTTCTTCATTTTTCAATGCCCTCAACTCTATGAGTATTCTTGTATTTGATATTGAAACCATCCCGGATACTGAACTCGGGAAGCGTTTATATGGTTTGGAAGGCCTGTCGGACGATGATATTGCCAAGGCAATGACCACCAGGCAAATACAGAAAACCGGTGGGTCAGATTTTCTGCCGCCGCATCAACATCGCGTGATTGCTATTTCCGTGCTTTACCAAAGAGAGGGCAGACCCATCAAACTATGGTCTCTCGGAACGGAAGAGTCCAATGAGAAGGACCTGGTTCATAGGTTTTTTGACGGTATTGCCAAGATGACACCCACTCTTGTAAGCTGGAACGGGACCGGTTTTGATCTCCCGGTGCTGCATTATCGATCGTTGTTGCACGGGGTTGATGCAGCTCGATATTGGGAAAGAGGGGAACGTGATCAGCAATTCCGATACAGTAACTACCTTAGCCGCTTTCACTGGCGGCATATTGATCTGATGGATGTACTTTCGGGCTATAACTTGCGTGGTGCGGCACCGCTCGACCAAATATCCGTAATGATTGGCCTGCCCGGAAAAATGGGTATGGAGGGTAAACTGGTTTGGAAAACCTATCTCGAGGGAAACCTCCCTGCGATCAGGAACTATTGTGAGACGGACGTGTTGAATACCTATCTGGTTTTTCTTCGATGGAAACTGATTTCAGGGGGGATGAGTGCCAAGAGCCATGCAAGTGCCTGTGCAGATGTTCGAGCAATGCTGTCGAATTCAGGCCAGGAGCATCTGCTTGAATATCTGAAGGCCTGGCAGCAACCCGCATAGTCCGGACAGACAGGTTAACCAATAGACACCCTGGCTTGGTTATTCAAAAGGTGAATTGCTTTCGGCCCTTGACTCTGAATCGGGTACTTAAACTCAGATGAATACCTCAACCAAAGGGATTTACATCGTGGTTGTTGTCTTGAGTCTGGCTGCCGGACTTTATCTTGGCTGGGTCAATTATTCTGACAAGCCCGGGGCCACATTAGGCGATATCAATTTGCCGGACATGGACAAGCAACTCCGTTCCGGTGACGAGTGGCTTGGGAAAATTGTCGTGATTAACCACTGGGCGACCTGGTGTCCACCTTGTCGCGAGGAGATTCCCATGCTGGTTACCTTTCAATCCCGGATGGCCGAAGCCGATGTCCAGGTTCTGGGAATTGCTCATGACCTTCTGGATTCAGCCCGATCATTTGCGGCTCAGGCAGGCATGAATTACCCATCCCTGGTTGCTATTACTGGTGGCAATGAACTGCTGGATGCACATGGTAGCACGAGCCGGGGAGCGTTGCCCTATACGGTGATATTCAATAAACAGGGAGTGCAGGTAGACAGCAAGCTGGGCCTTCTTACTTACGACGAACTCTACGAATTGGTGAAACCGTATCTGGCTCTGGAATAGAATGAGAAATGGCGAATGGGAATTCGAGTTCGTACCGTTAAGGCATCGCTTTTCGATTGTCGACCCATCGTTGGTCTTCGGAGTGTTCAAGACTTTCCCTTTTCCAGAAGGTGGCTTTCGCCTTGAGGTATTCCATCATGTCGCGACACCCATCAAAGGCTTCAGCCCGGTGTGCTGACCAGGCTGCGACCAGTACAATTGGGTCCTCCGGGTAGATCGTGCCGACTCGATGCATGATCAATAATTCTGCGAGAGCATATTGCTGATGAACTTTTTCGGCATAATCCGTGAGTAGCTTTTCGGTCATGCCATGATAGTGCTCGAGTTCCATGTATCGCACTTTATCGCCCAGGTTGAAGTCGCGCATGAATCCGACAAACACCGAGCATGCTCCGTAACTGCCCGGCTTCATTTTCGAGCGGGCGGGATAATCGGCAACCTCAGACCAGGGGTTGAATGTTTCCGGACAAATCTTGATGTGCATTGCTACCCTCCATTGACGGGGGGAAAGAAGGCAACTTCATCGCCGTCCCGGACAGCGCTGTCGAATCCCGCATATTGGTGGTTGACGGCACAGAGCAGGTTATCCGGTGGTTTTTTATCGGTTAGGCGTTTCCAGACGTCCAATGTAGTCATGTTGTCAGATGAACGTATATTGGCACCATCAATTCCCAGGTCTTCTCTGAGGCTGGCGAAAATTTTGACGGATACAGTCATGAAATGATTAGGATATGAATGGCTTCTGGTAGTATAACCACTTTCGACAATTGCGAGTTAGACAAAAACGGAAAGATGAGTGAGCGTGAGTTTGTTGCGACAAATATAGCAGTATTGACTATCTCGGATACGCGGACGGAAGATGATGACCGCTCGGGTTCTGCAATCGTCAATCGATTGACTGAAGCAGGACACACTCTACATGAGAAAGCCATCGTCAAGGACGATATTTACCAGATTCGTGCTGTCGTATCTGCATGGATCGCAAATCCTGGCATTCAGGTGATTATTACATCTGGTGGAACTGGAGTGAGTGGACGGGATGGTTCTCCAGAAGCGGTCAGTCCACTACTGGATAAAGTACTGGATGGGTTCGGGGAAATGTTCCGTGATTTGTCGTATGGTGATATTGGCACATCGACACTCCAGTCTCGAACGATCGCCGGGGTCGCAAATGGAACCTATGTCTTTGTTCTTCCGGGGTCTCCAGGCGCCGTCAAGCTTGCATGGGAGAAGTTAATTTCCCATCAACTGGATTACCGGACTCGTCCCTGTAATCTGGTCGAAATGATGCCAAGACTGCTTGAAAAATAGGTCGGCCCTGATTCGCTCGTGTTTACTCAGAAGGTGATGTTTTCTGGGAATGCCCAGTCGTTATAGCCTCCTTCCCCCCGATACCACAACACGTGCTCTCCAGTATCTTCGCCGTGATTCCAGCGGGGTTTGCCGCCATTGGCATGTGCGTTGAGAATCTTGTGACGGCGACGCTGGCTCTGGATAACCTGTCTTGTGAGCAGCGAGCAATCCCATTTTTGCCTGATTTCATCAACAAACGAATTCACGGTACTTGAATGTTGAGGATCATGGGCAAGATTGATCAGTTCCCCGGGGTCATTATCCAGATGGTACAACAGACAGGGATCGTTATTGGACCAGATGAACTTATAGGGCTTTCGCAATATCATGAACATCGGCGAGGTAGTGCTTTCCGCCAAATACTCCGCATAAAGGGGTCTGTCCAATTGGGCATGTCCATTGACTAGTTCGATGAGGTCAGTACCATCGAGTTCTTCAAGATCACTTGACCAGCCATTGCCTTCGGCAAGTCCCATGAGCGTTGGCAGAAGGTCGACAAGTGAGACAGGGGTGGTGACCGTTTTTGCCGGTTGACCGGGAATGGCCATGAACATTGGCACTCGCAAGGATGATTCAAAAAAGTGTTTCTTGAACCACAGGCCTTTCTCGCCGAGCATGTCTCCATGGTCGGATGTGAAAATTACCACAGTATCTCGAGTCATATTGATATCGGACAAGGTCTTCAGGATCTTTCCGATTTTTTCATCAAGGAAACTGATCGAGCCAAAATAAGCCCGTCTTGCACGGGCGATGTCGGTGTCGTCAAACACGGTGTCCAGCATCGAAAAATCCGTCAGCAGGCGGCGCGAATGCGGGTCATGCTGTTCCGGGCAAAGTGCCGGGACTGAAGGTGGCGGAATTTCCCTTTTCCCGTAAATATCCCAATATTCCCTTTGGCATAGATAGGGTTCGTGAGGGTGAGTGAAAGATACCTGAAGAAAGAAGGGATCGGGATTCTTGAAACGGCCAAGGTTTTCAAGATACTTGATCGCCTCTCTTGTGACCATTTCATCGAACTGGATTTGTACGGAGTCTTCACAAATTCCCGATATCAAGATACTGCGGGCATCGTTGGTATCTCGTTCTCCTTCGTCGCCCCAGTTCGGTACCCACGAGAAATCAGCAGGATAGATGTCGGGTGTCAGCCTTTCTTCAAATCCATGGTATTGATCAGGCCCGATGAAATGTATTTTCCCTGATAGCGTTGTCTGATAACCGGAGTCGCGGAGGTAGTGGGCATAGGTTGGCACAGATGCGGGCAGTTCGGCCGCATTGTCATAGGCGCCGATTCGGGAGGAAAGCTGGCCGGTAGCCATTGAGGCTCTTGATGGCGCACATAACGGAAAGTTGCAGTAGGCATTTTCGAACAACATGGACTGTCTGGCAAGTCGATCAAGATTGGGGGCATGACAGATTGGGTTTCCATATGCACAGAGTGCCATGGCCATGAGTTGATCTGCCTGAATCAGCAGGATATTTGGTTTTGCCATGAGTCTGTGGTGTCCTGCAATGGGAAATTGTGGGCCATAATCAGGCCTTATTGTATTCGGTCATGGGTCAAGATGGCGCAAACTGCGATTCCTGTTCGCTGACCTGCTACCAGCCCAACGATTAAAGTGAGTGGCAGATGATCATTGTCGGAGAATGATGAGGGTTTCGGATGTTAAAGTATGACCATACGGCAGTAAATCGCATATCTGCAAGGCGTACCCATGAAGGAAGCGATTAAAATATGAGGATTGAGATATTGCCATCCCCGCATAATCCACCTTTCGTCTGGCTTTAGGCATATTTAATGAAAGTCCTGTTTCTATTGTTTTTGATCGTCCCTCTTGTGGAGATTTATTTTCTGATACAGATCGGGTCTGTGATTGGGTCACCCATGACAATTCTGCTGGTTGTACTGACTGCACTGATTGGGGTTTCGCTGGTTAGGGCTCAAGGTGTAATTACCATAAATCGAATTCGGAAACGGCTCGATAGCCGAACAGTGCCGGGCCTTGAAATTATGGAAGGTTTTGCCCTGTTTCTCGCAGGGGCCTTGTTATTGACACCGGGTTTTGTGACTGATGCAGTGGGCTTTATCTGCCTCACCCCATCGCTCAGAAGGTGGATCATCTTTCGCTTGTTTCATGCCGTTTCAATCTCGAATAGTGAAGATGTACGGAACCAGACGGGTCAGACAAGCCGTGACTCACGTGTGATCGATGGAGAATATCGTGAAATCGATTAGATGACTTGATCGGCTGTCGATTGATTGGGGCTTCTCGACCCCGCTATGAAGGTAACACTCCGGGCGGTGCTCATCATTGGCTATATGAATTATCGGTAATGGCCATGGATGCCTGATCCGGGTAATGAATTCACAAAAATTTCCGATCACTACTTGAAATCTTTCAGGCAATCACCACTATTAGCACTCACTCGTTGAGAGTGCTAACAGGCGGTTTATCCTACTTCTGTCTGTTTGTCTCTGTCGAGTGTGAATAGTTCTATCACTTATCAATAATTTACAAATCATAAACAGGAGATTTGATCAAATGAAAATGCGTCCACTTCATGATCGGGTTGTCGTAAGACGAACCGAAGATGAGCGTACTAGCCCTGGTGGCATTGTGATTCCGGATACCGCAACAGAAAAACCCATGAAGGGTGAAATTATCGCTATTGGAAACGGCAAAAAACTTGATAACGGTGAAGTCCGGGCACTTGATGTCAAAGTTGGCGATACGGTTCTATTTGGAAAATATTCGGGTACGGAAGTCAAAATTGACGGAGAAGACATACTCGTGATGCGCGAAGACGACATTATGGCCGTCTTGGAAGGTTAATCAGTTAATTCAGAATTACAGAAAGAGGATTTAAAAAAATGGCTGCTAAAGAAGTAGTTTTCGGAGAAAGTGCCCGATCTCGCATGCTTAAGGGCGTTAACACTCTGGCTGAGGCCGTGAAGGTCACGCTTGGCCCGAAAGGACGAAATGTCGTTCTCGACAAGTCGTTTGGTGCACCGACCGTAACCAAGGACGGCGTTTCCGTTGCCAAGGAAGTAGAGCTTAAAGACAAGCTTGAGAACATGGGAGCCCAGATGGTCAAGGAAGTTGCATCGAAGACATCAGATGTGGCTGGCGATGGCACCACAACGGCCACTGTACTTGCCCAGTGCATGGTTCATGAAGGGCTGAAGTCTGTTGCTGCGGGAATGAACCCCATGGATCTCAAGCGGGGAATCGACAAGGCGACCAGTGTCGCCGTAGAGCACCTCCAATCCATTTCCAAGCCCTGCACCGATTACAAGGAAATTGCCCAGGTCGGTACAGTGTCTGCCAACGCAGATCAGCAGGTCGGTGACCTGATTGCTGACGCGATGGAAAAAGTAGGCAAGGAAGGCGTCATCACGGTAGAAGAAGGCAATGCACTTGATAACGATCTTGAGGTTGTCGAAGGCATGCAGTTTGACCGTGGTTATCTTTCCCCTTACTTCGTGACCAATCAGGACAGCATGTCAGTAGAGCTGGAAAATCCATATCTGCTGATTCATGACAAGAAAATCTCCAATATTCGAGATTTGCTTCCGGTTCTTGAAGGCGTGGCAAAGTCAAGCCGTCCGTTGATGGTTATTGCTGAAGATGTCGATGGCGAAGCGCTGGCGACTCTGGTGGTCAACAATATTCGCGGTATCGTGAAAGTGTGTGCTGTCAAGGCACCTGGTTTCGGAGATCGCAGAAAGGCCATGCTTCAGGACATTGCCATTTTGACCGGTGGCCAGGTAATCAGCGAAGAAGTGGGCATGAGTCTTGACACGACAAGCCTTGAACATCTTGGGCAGGCCAAGAAGATTCAGGTCAGCAAGGAAAACACCACCATTATTGATGGTGCCGGCAAGAAGCAGGATATCGAGGGCAGGGTTTCCCAGATTCGAGTGCAGATCGAGGAAGCGACTTCGGAATACGACAAGGAGAAAATGCAGGAACGTGTTGCCAAACTGGCAGGCGGTGTCGCCGTGATCAAGGTTGGTGCTGCAACTGAGGTCGAGATGAAGGAGAAGAAGGCCCGTGTTGAAGATGCATTGCATGCTACCCGTGCGGCTGTCGAAGAAGGCGTTGTAGCGGGTGGGGGTACTGCACTGGTTCGCTGCATTGAGAAGATCAAGGAACTTGAAGGTGATAATTCCGATCAGGGACATGGCATCAATATCGTATTGCGCTCCTTGGAAGAACCTCTTCGTCAGATTGTCAACAATGCAGGCGATGATGGTTCGGTAGTACTGAACAATGTGCTCGCTCAGGAAGACAGCAATGGCTACAATGCCAGCACTGGGGAGTATGGCGACATGATCAAGATGGGAATCCTGGATCCTACCAAGGTCACTCGAGCTGCATTGCAGAATGCTGCTTCAATCGCTGGACTTCTGGTAACTACCGAGGCCATGATTGCCGAAATTCCCGAGGAAAAGCCGGCACCTCCGATGCCTGACATGGGCGGTATGGGCGGCATGATGTAATAGTCATACCGTTCATTTTGAAACAGAAAAGGCCCCGTATGGGGCCTTTTCTGTTGGGTTGTGCCATGCATGGTGCATCAAACCTGATACTGGCATTACCGTCCCCCCTGTAAAGGACGTTGCAGCTACTGGATTTTCAGAGAGTCCGGCATCCTAGCTGACGCGGTGCAATGAGTGCTTGTAAAAGGCAAGGTACTGAGGGATTGTTCTGTTATTATTGTTGGAAATGGTAATACGTATTCACTCTGGATTCCCTGTGCATGACTGATAGATCCTTACCTTCACGCCGGACTCGGAAATACAGGGTCCCGGCCGCACAAGCACGACTGATCGGCATGGTCGCGTCTATTGCAATTGGGATAGCTGTTTCCGTTTATCTGATACTGGACAGAACGATCGATGTCGACCAATAGGTCCTTGCGAATGTGAAGGTCTACAAGAATCCGTCTTGTGGTTGTTGTGATAAATGGGTGGAGCATCTGGAGCATAGTGGATTTGCAGTCGATGTTATCAATCAGTCGGACATGGTAGTTCACAAGCGCAAGTTTGGAGTTCCGGAACAATTCTTTTCCTGTCACACGGCAGAAGTAGACGGTTATGTCATAGAGGGCCATGTACCTGCGAAAGACATCAAGAAGCTGCTGGTGGAAAAACCGGCCTACAGGGGGCTGGCCGTACCCGGAATGCCTCAGGGATCTCCAGGCATGGAGACAGGTCGCATCGATAACTATGATGTCCTTGCCTTTGATGCGGGGAAACCGGGAAAAGTCTTCAGTCATTACCCAGATAAAAACGCTGACCGGAGTGACATGGCACCGGATTCTTGAACCTATTTCTGTTTAACCATGGAAAAACAGTCAGGTTTCGTGTTGAGAACAGTAGCGTCGGTTTTGGGCATCGGGTTCGTTGTCCTGTGGTTTTTTCCTGTAGCCTCATACGCCAGCGAAAGATGGTACAGCAAACAGCAGGCCGAAGCAGGGGAAGCGATCTACCGTGCTAACTGCATGTCATGTCACCTTGAAGCGGGCGCAGGGGCTGAAAACTGGTGGGAACGGGATACCGAGGGTAGACTGCCGCCTCCGCCTCTAAACGGGACAGCTCATACTTGGCATCATGATCTGTTTACCCTGGTCAAGATCGTATTGGATGGGGGTTCCAGATTTGGTGGCAACATGCCCGGATTCAGCAGACAATTGAGTGCACGGGAGATTGTCGATGTGATTGCCTACGTACAATCGCTATGGCCAGATGAAATTCATGATATTTGGGCTGAATCTTTTCCAGAAGACGCTTCTCGTGGAATTCCGATTCCTGACGATTGACATGAAAGTCATGTTTCCCCGGGTGAATTGCTTCAGCACCAGATTGCGCAGCCGCCTTGAGAGTCTTGCCGGGGCAAGCCTGCAGGGAAGACTGGGCCAATCAACCGTCAACGCTACACATCTGATCAAGGCAGCATCAGAAGCGGCCTGTGGACTAAGGTCCGGCCTGTCTGTTTTCGGGGACGACTATGACACACCGGATGGCACGTGTATCCGGGACTATATTCATGTGGATGATTTGGCCGATGCACACTTGAAGGCGTTGGATTACATGGAAGTTCAGGATCAGGACATCACACTGAACTGCGGTTACGGACATGGCTACAGCGTCAAGGAAGTCATTGACTGTGTCAAGTCAGTAAGCGGGCGTGATTTTCCTGTCAATATCGAGGCACGGCGTCCCGGCGATCCGCCCCGGTTAATTGCCAATTCCGACAAAATCCAGAATCTTGTGAAATGGGTGCCGAAATACAACAATCTTGAAATGATCTGTCAATCTGCAATTGACTGGGAAGCAAGATTGCTTGAAGGCACCCCGGAGCGATTCAGCTTGTCCGATTTAGAATCGTTGTAGTGTAGATACGCGCTTCCTATTCGGGATCGGGAATCACTGCGGTCGCCTCAATCTCCATCACCCACTCAGGTCTTGCCAGGCCCTGGACAATGAGCCCGGTCGATACCGGGTAGATGCCTTTCAACCACTTGCCAATTGCCTGATAGACATCATCGCGATACTTGCGATCGATGATATAGACCTGGATTCTGCAGATGTGTTCCAGTCTGGCGCCCACTTCCTCGAGTAATTGTTGCACATTCTGCATCGCTCGATCGGCCTGTGCATAGGCACCTTGTTCAGCAATGCTCTTGAAGTCATCGATATCCTGACCAACCTGTCCCCGTACAAAAACCATGGTGCCTTTTGCGCAGACCACCTGGCACAGATCGTTGTCGAGTTTCTGGTTGGGATAGGTATCTCTTGTATTGAATTTGCGATGGCGGTAATGGATGCGATGGCGGTAATGGATATCACTCATGACGGACATTTGGGTAGTTGAATGAACTGGATTTCAGTGTATTTCAAATAATGAAAGTGGCGATGCTCAGGGTGATTGGTATATTTTCAGTAACTGCTCTCGACTCAGCACAGGACTGATCGGGTGCAATTCGACGTTCAGGCTGAAAAGCCATCTCTTGATTCGTCTCAACCTTGGGTCATGTAACGATCTTGAAATATAGTCGATAACGCGGGGCATGTATTTCAGGTAAACCGGCTTGTTGTCTCTTACCCAAAGCCTGGTAAATATACCGGCAATCTTCATGTGTCGAGCAGCACCAAATACAGAACAGTGTTGCAGGAAATCCCTGCGATCAACTTCATTGTCTCTTAGTGACAGATACAGTTCCATCATGCTGTCGAACAGCTCACGTGAAACATCTCTGCGCGCATCTTCGAGCAGAGAGACAAAATCATAGGCACAGGATCCAATCAGTGCATCCTGATAATCCAGTACTGCACAATCATTTCCGACCTGCATCAGATTATCGACATGATAATCGCGGAGTACGAGACTGTCTTCCAGTGGCGATAGTCTGTCATGGATTTCAGACCACTCTTCAATAAAAGTATCCCGGGCTACCCGAGGTACTCGTTCTTCCGCGAGCAATGGCAAGTACCAGTCCACGAACAATAGCGCCTCATCAATGAAATGCTTCCAGTCATAGTATGGGAGTTTAATGTCACAAGCCTTTTGGTTGTTATGCAGATCGGCCAATATACGGATCGCTTGTGTGTACAACGCAGTTTCGTCAGCACCTTCATCCAGAAGTCGTGTAAAGGTCAGATCACCCAGGTCTTCGATCAAGGCAATCCCCCGGGGTATGTCATGATCGTAGATTTTTGGGCATCGGATTCCAAGTTTTTGCAGATGAGTGCCAATCGAGATAAATGCCTCCAGATTTTCCTTGTCTGGTGGAGCATCAAGCAGCATGGCCTTGCGTCCATCATGTTCCAGACGATGATACTGACGAAAGGAAGCATCTGGAACAAGGCTTGTCAGCCTGCACCCCAAATACCCGGAGCTGGCCAGAAACTGGCTCACTGCCAGAAATCTTGTGTCATCCATTTAGTCGAGTAGAAACTTGATTCGCGACTCAAGAAATGATCTTTGTCGCAGGTCAGACATTGGGAGTCCATCCCGATCCGTGATGAAAAAAGTATCTTCCGCCTTTTCACCAAGCGTTGAGACCTTGGCCGAGAGTAGGCGGACCTTGTGCTCAAACAGGGCACGGGATACATTGTACAGAAGGCTGGGGCGATCCTGTGATGTGACCTCCATGGTTGTATGGCCCAGGTCTTCATTGTCCTCGAACACCACACGCGTAGGAACCTTGAACTGTTTCCTGACTCTTGGCAAATTCAGTGCCACAGGGCTATATCCATTTGCGGACGACAACATGAATTGCCGGAATTTTTCACGCTGTCGTTCCACAACCTGTTCGGTAATTGGGCGGGGGTCATTGTTGGTGGCGATAAAAATCATGATGCTGAGGCCGGAACGGGTATGGTGCATGCGTGCATCGAGAATTCCGAAGCGCAGGCTATCCAGTGCCGCGGTCGCCCGCACCAGTTGATCTTCAATCTCGGGGGTTACGATCAGGATTTGCTCGGCACCGATTTCCAGGCGATGGCGAACGGCCACCAAAGGCAGGTCCGACAGCGAGGCGTTGCAGATTTGTTCGGCCTGCCAGGCTGATGTGATCGGTGCATTGCGCAAAAAGTATTCCTGATCCATCTGTGCCCAGAACCTGTTGAGACGATAGTTGTCTATTTCAGGGTCAACCAGCTTGCGAATTGCCTGCTTTCGCTGCTCCACGCGTTGCCCAATTGCTTCGGTGGAACCCAGTCCGGTGCGAAACAACCGAGACGTGGCATGGTAGAGATTACCCAGAAGCCTTCCTTTCCATTCGTTCCATAAAGTGTGGCTGGTACCCCGTATATCCGCTATAGTGAGCAGGTAGAGATTGTCGAGATGCTCCTGATCCCCCATCTGCTCGGCAAAGCGTTCGACAATTCGTGGGTCCGAGGTATCTTCCTTCTGGGCAGTAAACGACATCAGGAGGTGATGGCGAACCAGCCAGCCCACAAAACCCGCATCGTATTCATTCATGCCCAGCCTGCGGCATAACGATAGTGCTATCTTCTCGCCGACTTCTGAATGATCCCGACCGCTGCCCTTGCCGATGTCATGGCACAGTGCCGCCAGAAACAGGCGCTCGCGCTGATTGAGCTTGCTGATGATGTCCGAAAGGATTGGAAACTCGTGTCGATACTTGTCTACCATCAATCTCCTGAGATTCCTGATCACGAACAAGGAATGGGTGTCGACCGTAAAAACGTGAAACAGGTCATGCTGCATCTGGCCGACTATCTTTCCCCATTCCGGAAAGAATCGACCCAGCACCCCATAGGTATTCATGCGCCTTAAAGCATGCGTTAATCCCAACGGGTGCCTGAATATCTCAAGGAAAAGACGACGGTTTTCCGGATCTTTTCTGAAATTGCCGTCAATCAGGTACAGATTTCCTCTTAGTTTGCGGACTGTAGCCGCTTCCACCCCGGTGAGTTCCGGGTTGCGCTGCATGACATGAAACAATTCCAGTAGTGCACTGGGGTGGCGCTCAAAGACTTTGGGGCTGGAAATCTGCAGCAGTTTGCCTACCTGGTTAAACCGTTGATTGATTTTATGGACAACCGGTGGTTTCCTGTTCAGAAGAACCTCATCGAAGTGCTGCAGCACGGTCTCGTTGAGTATCTGAATCTCCCTGGCAGTTCTGTAGTACTTCTGCATCAGCTTCTCGACGCCCATTCGGGTTGAATCATCATGATATCCAAGCTGACTTGACAGGTCACGCTGTAAATCGACCAGCAATCGATCTTCGCAACGGCCGGCAAGTACATGCAGTCCATTTCGAAGCTTCCACAGGAAGTTTCGGGAGTTAACCAGAGTGCGGTATTCCCGTTCGGTGATGAAGGAGTGCTCAACCAGATCCTCAATGCGCCGTGTCCCCAGGCATCGATTGGTAATCCAGCCGATCATGTGCAGGTCACGCAGACCGCCCGGACTCTCCTTGAGATTTGGTTCCAGGTTGAACTGCGTTTCACCGTAGCGAAGGTGTCTTTCCCATTGCTCTTCCATCTTGGCCTGAAAAAACCTGTCTGGAGGCCAGATATCCTTTCGCCGCATTCTTGCACTGACCTGATCGAAGGATTTCCGGTCACCCTCCAGCAATCTCATTTCCATCATTGACGTGGCAATCGTCAAATCCTGCCTGCTGAGCTTCACACAATCAGGGAGAGTTCTCACACTGTGCCCAATCCTGATACCGATATCCCAGCATAGTTGCACGAATTTCTCTATGCGCAGCTTGTGCGCATTCCTGATTTTCCTAGGCATCAGAAATAACAGGTCAATGTCCGATGCAAAATTCAGCTCTCCTCTTCCATAACCACCGACTGCAATCAATGATGGACTGTCTGTACAGTCGAATCCCCTTATGGATTGTTTCCATGCCCTGATCAGAATCCTGTCGGCCATCCAGACTCGGTGTTTGCACAGGATATCGGAACGGCCACCTGAAAGGTGGTATTCCGAAAGCACATTATGGCCCCGGTAGATGAGGTCGCTGAAAGCCTCTACTCCATCCGCAGAATCTGCAGTGATCGAATCTAGCTGGGTCTCGCCAAGAATTCCGGAATGGCTGAGCCGATTCATGGCCGTGTCAGAATTTCATGACCATCAGCAGTCACCAGGATTGTGTGCTCCCATTGTGCAGATAGACTTTTATCCCTGGTAATTACCGTCCACCCATCCCCCATCAGCCGGGTTTCCTTTTTGCCCACGTTGACCATTGGTTCAATTGTGAATGTCATGCCTTCCAGAATTTCCATGCCGGTATCCGGCTTGCCATAATGCAGGACCTGCGGGTCTTCATGAAAGCCTCGGCCGATTCCATGACCACAGTATTCTCGAACCACGGAAAATCCCTTTGACTCGACATACTTCTGGATGGCATGCCCAATGTCTCCGAGTCGAGCACCAGGGCGAACCATCCTGATCCCCCGATACATGCTTTCGTGACTGACTTCACAGAGGCGCCGGGCTCGAATCGGAGGTTCTCCCACAAAAAACATGCGACTGGTATCTCCATGATATCCGTCCTTGATGACGGTGATATCGATATTAATGATGTCTCCGGATTTGAGCGTTTTGTCTCCGGGTATGCCGTGACAGACGACATGGTTGACTGATGTACAGATGGATTTGGGAAATCCCTTATAGTTCAGTGGGGCGGGGATTGCCTTTTGTGTATTGACAATGTAGTCATGACACAGGTGATTAAGGGTATCCGTGGTTATGCCGGGCTTGACCTCCGGTCCTATCATCTCAAGAACCTGAGCCGCTAGTCGTCCGGCCACCCGCATTTTCTGGATTTCTTCCGGGGTTTTGATTGTGACTGCCATTTGTGAATCGTTTTTTTCGCAAGAAGCAATTATAAGAACATGTGGGCAAATAGTGAACTTTAGAAATCACATTGCCGGGATTTGTCAAATCGACGGGCAAATGTCCTTGGTCAATGACATGCCGCCCCTCATTATTGAAACCAGGTCGAATCCGGCGGTGTACGGATGGTCACCGGAACGTGTACCTCTCCCAACCTGCTTTTCGGTAGTAGAATGGTTCCTGCATTCACTGGAATGTCCTGTATATATTCTCCATTCTCTTGACGAAGCTCTTGAAGAATGGATGGATGCCTTGTCGAACACGGGCTCAGTGCATCCATGACGGTTCTCTTCTGTAGTGGACGCTGCTTTCAGAATTGACTTTGAGTTTGGTTGTCGGAAGAAGGTCAGGAAAACGCTACACGCAATATTCCTCCAGCCGGAAGCAAAAATTCTTCTGTTTTCAGCACCCGGATTCCGGTATAATCCGCGCTCCGGAAGCTGGGTCGGTGCTGATTCCTGATATTGGACAGTGAATCCGTATCCGATCCGGCAAACAATTCACACACGGTGATTATGTATTCCCGGGTGCTGGCCTGGATGTTTCAGGTCGGTCGGAATACAGTAGCCGTGGTGGTCACAACCCATACAAGATAAGGATGAATATCCATGACAATTGACATGCGACGGCTGTTGCAGGCCGGTGTTCACTTCGGGCACCAGACTCGATACTGGTCCCCATCCATGGCGCCCTACATATTTGGTCGCCGAAATAAAATTCATATCATCAACCTGGAAAAGACCTTGCCCATGCTGGACGAGGCCACGAACTATCTGGGTTCGGTGGTAGCCCAGGGTGGCACGGTTCTGTTTGTAGGAACCAAGCGTCAGGCCGGCAAACAGGTTCGTCAGGCCGCCATGGACTGCAATTCCCCATATGTCGACCATCGTTGGCTGGGAGGCATGCTGACGAACTTCAAGACGGTCAAGAATTCCATCGCACGACTGAAGGAACTTGAGACCTTCATGGCCAGTCCCGAGAGCGCAAAATTAAGCAAGAAGGAGATACTGTCTTTGGATCGGGAAAGAATCAAGCTGGACCGGACGCTGTCCGGAATCAAGAATCTCGAGGGATTGCCTGATGCCCTGTTTGTAGTTGATATCCAGTATGAAAAAATTGCGGTTAGAGAAGCAGTAAAACTGGGAATTCCGGTGGTCGCCGTTGTGGATACCAACTGTGCCCCGGAAAATGTCGACTATGTGATTCCGGGTAATGACGATTCTGCAAAAGCGATTGGCCTGTATCTGGAAGCCGCATCAACGGCAATCAAGGAAGGGCACAAGACCAGAAAACTTGCAAACCCGCTAAGTAGGGGCGACCAGTTTGTTGATGTTGAAGAAGTCGGCAAGGTAATGGATCTATCGGGTGTTCTCGAATCCGGAGACCGGGAAGAGACAGGAGATGCCGAGAAAACCGACGAGTCCGGAGAAGAACAGGCTGAGGATGCAGTGTCGACACAAGTGGTCAAGAAGAGGGTTGTGCGTAGGAAGGTCGCAAAAACCGAAACGGAATCTTCCCCAAAGCCTGTTGCTGAATCATCCAAATCGAAAGATGTATTGCCCAGCCTGGACAAGGTAGAGGACATTCTGGCGGAAGTTGCGGCGGGTACTCGCAGTCAGGATGGGGCCATTCGCTACATGCATGAGGCCGGCATGGACCACCAGGATATTTCAGGCAGACTGGGAACCAGTTATGAACAGGTCCGTGAAATATTACTGGAGAGCAGTTCAATGCTGACTCGACCGGTTGACCCGGTTCCGGACAGGATCAAGAATGAAGATCCATTTGCCTGACGGTCATCTGGCCTGAGTGGAACGGCCCGCTTGTAGAGATATCCATTCCCTATACTATGATCGTCATAACAATAGATTACAAGAGAATTTCAAATCATGACAAATTCAGCTGCAATGATTAAGGAACTCCGTCAGCTGACGGGTGCCGGAATGATGGATTGCAAACGAGCTCTGGAAGAGACCGGGGGAGACATGGAGCAAGCCATTGCAGAACTTAGAAAGAAAGGAGCCGCTGCCGCCGCCAAACGAGCTGGAAGAATTGCTGCAGAAGGGGTGATTGTCTGCCAGTCGAATACCTCGCACTCAATACTGGTCGAGGTGAATTGTGAAACCGATTTTGTTGCCAAGGACGATTCTTTCATCGAGTTCTGCAATCAGGTCGCAAGCACCATTCTGGAGGCCTGTCCGTCCAGTGATGTGGACGTTGGTGCACTGAAAATTGCAGGTGGGCCAACCGATGCGGGATTCACGACTGTTGAAGAAGCCCGACAAGGCCTGATCACCAAGGTAGGCGAGAACATTTCGGTTCGGCGTTTTGCACTGCTGGAGTCTTCGGGAAGTGTGGTCGGTCATTATCTGCATGGCTCAAAAATCGGCGTAATCGTGGTGCTGAATCAGGCTAGTGATCAATTGAAGCTTGATATTGCCATGCACATTGCTGCCTCTGCCCCCTTGTTCATTGATGTTGAGGATGTTGACCAGGACATGTTGAACAAGGAACGCAACATTTATCAGGCACAGGCAGAAGAGACAGGCAAGCCATCCGACATGATCGAAAAGATCGTCAAGGGAAAAGTTGCTAAATTTCTTTCTTCCAATGCCTTGCTTGAGCAGCCTTTTGTCAGGGATACGGACATCAAGGTGAGAAAACATCTCGAGTCAGAGGAAGCACGAGTCAAGGCGATGGTTCGATTTGAGGTCGGAGAAGGTCTTGAGAAAAGAAGCGATGACTTCGTTGCCGAAGTAATGAGCCAGGCTCGGGGCTAGACCTCCGAATCGCTGGTTGACGGGAATCCGGAAATACGGTTTGCAGTACCCCGGAATCATGTTGCCGGACAGTCTGTCTGATCAGGAGTTCATTGATTGGTGAAGAGGTGCGCAAGCTCACGGATACTGGGCCTGCAGACTGTGCAACTGGTAGTATACTTATCTGGAAATTTTCATCGTAATATCCCGTACGTAACATGATCGAAGATATCAAACAAGACGCTGAGCAGAGGATGCGGAAAACGGTAGCTTCGACTCGCGACAGCATGGCCCGAATCCGCACTGGACGCGCCAGCACGGCGTTGCTTGATCACTTGAGCGTGAACTACTACGGTTCTCAGGTTCCCATCAGCCAGGTAGCGACAGTTTCCGTTGCTGACGCAAGAACATTAACGGTTCAGCCCTGGGAAAAGCAGATGCTGGAAGTAATTGAAAAGGCCATTCTGGAATCGGACCTGGGGCTCAATCCGATGACGGCCGGAGAGATCATGCGTATTCCACTACCGGCAATGACCGAAGAGAGACGTGTCGAACTTTCTCGAGTGGTTCGACAGGAGGGAGAAAACGGCAAGGTTGCGATTCGAAATATCCGGCGCGATGCAATCCATACGGTCAGGGAACTGCTCAAGGAGAAGGAAATCACCCAGGATGAGGAAAAGGGCATGGAGTCAACACTGCAAACCCTGACCGACCGATATGTTAACGAGATTAGTGGAGTTGTAGAAGAGAAGCAGAATGAGGTTATGGAAGTCTAGATCTTCATGCATGGTCGGAGGAGGCACTGGCAACAGGATGATGCACACTACGGGCACAGCTTATCCGGCCTTGCCCCGTCACATTGCCGGGACACCATGAAAGAGTTGTCCAGTGTGTCTCATGCGGACATTCCGGCCCGGAATCTTCAGGGCGCGCTACCGCATCATGTCGCAGTGATCATGGATGGCAATGGTCGTTGGGCAATGCAACAGGGCTTGCCGAGAACGGCAGGACACAAAAAGGGCGTTGACGCAGTTCGGAGTATCGTCAGGTACTGTCGGCATCAGGGCATTGGCTACCTGACCCTGTTTGCATTCAGCAGCGAGAACTGGAGTCGTCCACAGCAGGAGATCCGGGTGCTGACTGATTTGCTGTGTGCCTCGATTGATACCGAAGCACGCCTGCTGATTGAGAACGACATCAGGCTCTCCGTGATCGGTGATCTTACCCGCTTTCCGGAATCGCTTCAGGGGTCAATCGAAAGAACCTGCCGGCAAACCCGGAACAACGGTTCCATGACTCTGACCATTGCACTGAATTATGGTGGTCAGTGGGATATCTGCAATGCCTTTCAATCAATCGCAAAAAGGGTTGAACGTGGCGAACTCGGGGTAGCAGAGATTACCCATCAGTTGATTCAATCGCATCTGTGCACGCATGACTTGCCCGATCCAGACCTGTTTATTCGGACCGGAGGTGAAATTCGGATCAGCAACTTCCTGCTCTGGCAACTTGCCTATACGGAACTGTTCTTTACCGACACCTATTGGCCTGACTTTGATATTGGCTGTTTTGAAATCGCCCTGAACGATTATGCGGAAAGACAACGCCGTTTTGGAAACATAGAACGGCAGATCAAGGAAAGCGCGTGAACTGGCCACGCATCATCACGGCCGCGGTACTGGCATTTGCCGTGATCACGCTGGTGCTTATCGTCAGTGATTTCTGGTTTGACCTGATTTGTGGATGTATGGTGGTTCTGGGTCTTTGGGAGTGGGCTGCGCTGAAAAAAAAGAGCCTTCCCGTGTTTCTTCTGTCCACCATTCCGATTGCTGCGCTCGTTTTCCTGGGTCGAGAATATCCGGACTTCCTCGTAACCATGTGTGTGTTTTCGAGCCTGGTATGGGTTGCCATTGGAGTTGACTTGATTGTCAGGAAGATGGATTCATTTCACAGTGTGATAAATTCATATGTAATGGGGCTGGTCCTGATGTCCTGTACATGGTCTGCACTGGTGCTGATTCACAGCTGGGCAAATGCCGGCCCGCTGTTCGTCATTTCGGTGTTGTTGATGGTCTGGGCGGCAGATAGTTTTGCGTACTTCACCGGAAAGAGTTATGGTCATCGTAAGCTGTCGCCTGAATTAAGTCCAGGCAAGACCATCGAAGGTGTTTTTGGCGGCATAGTCGGTACCATTGTTCTGGCCTGGATTGCCGGTTTTGCAATACTGAAGCTGGATCAGGGTCAATTACTGCTCTGGGTTGGCATGGGACTGGTCATTGCTGTCGTCAGCGTGGTTGGAGACTTGTATGAAAGTCGACTCAAGCGGATTGCCGGAGTCAAGGATAGCGGGCGAATTCTCCCCGGTCACGGCGGAATCCTTGACCGCATTGACGGCATGATCGCGGCCCTGCCGATAGTGGCTGCCGGATGGTCGCTGGTCCGATGACGACGGGTGTTGCAGTCCTGGGGTCGACCGGGTCAATCGGACAATCGACCCTGGATGTGGTGTCTCGTCATTCTGACCGTTTCCATGTTGTTGCCCTGTCTGCAAGAAACAGCGTGGAGAAGATTTACGAGCAGTGTGTCCGGTTTTCTCCACAGACTGTTGCCATGTCGGACGAGGCGGCGGCTGGAGTTCTTGACCATCGTATCAGGCGTGCCGGGCTGGATATTGAGGTACTCTCGGGTGAGCAGGGAATTAGAAGCATCGCTTGTGGGTCGGCAGAATCAATTGTCAATGGTATTGTTGGAGCTGCGGGGCTGCAGCCGGTCATCACTGCTGCCAGGGCTGGAAAACGGCAATTGATAGCCAACAAGGAGCCATTGGTGATGCTGGGCGAATACATTGTTCAGATCGCTCGGGAGCATGGATCCCTGTTGTTGCCGGTAGACAGTGAACACAATGCCATATTCCAGTGTTTGCCGAGGACCGGCACCTTTGAAAGTCTGGGCTCTCCCCGCATTACAAACGAGATGGGAGTGCGAAAAATCCTGCTCACGGGTTCCGGCGGTCCCTTTCGTACCATTGATCTTGATACAATATCGGAGGTAACGCCGGAGCAGGCCATTGCCCATCCCAACTGGGATATGGGCAAGAAGATTTCTGTTGATTCAGCGACCATGATGAACAAGGCGCTGGAGTTGATAGAAGTCTGCTGCCTGTTTGGCGTCGGCCACAGGCAAGTGGAGATTGTCGTTCACCCGCAGAGCATAATTCATTCCATGGTTGAATATCTTGATGGATCCGTGATTGCCCAGATGGGCAGGCCGGACATGAGAATTCCGATTGCCAACGCCCTGGGATGGCCGGAGCGGATTGAATCGGGGGTTGATGCACCTGCGTTCAGCGAAATCGCTGGCCTTGATTTTGCCCGCCCGGATCCAGTTCGATTTCCATCATTGCGGCTTGCCCGGGAGGTGGCTGAGCAAGGAGGCACCGCGCCGGCCGTGATGAATGCAGCGAACGAGGTTGCGGTTGATGCATTCCTGAACTATCGAATTCGTTTCGATGAGCTGGTACCAATGGTTGAGGCGGCAATGGAGAATGCATCCCTCGACGATCAGGTTGATCTCGAGCGATCACTGAAAGCGGACAGAGAGGCCCGGGCGTTTTGCCAGTCAATGCTCCAGAAGAGAACAACGACGTTCCGGTCGGATTGATCCAAAAGACAGGTACAGAATCTTGGAAGACATTGTTTACACAATTTTCGCATTTGTCCTTGCGATCGTCATTCTTGTTGGTGTGCATGAATTCGGGCATTTCTGGGTCGCTCGAAAGTGTGGTGTGAAAGTCCTCAAATTCTCGATTGGTTTCGGCAAGCCCATCCTGACCTGGCACAGAAAAAACGACCCCACGGAATACTCGATTGGCATGATTCCACTGGGTGGCTATGTCAAGATGCTGGATGAACGGGAAGGTCCAGTTCCGGATCATGAACGGGAACTGGAATTCAGCAACAAGTCCCTCACGGCACGTTCGTTGATTGTGTTCGCCGGTCCGGCCTTCAATTTCCTGTTTGCCGTCATTGCAATCTGGCTGGCACTGATGATTGGCAATCGGGATTATCCGCCAGTAGTTGGGCAGATGCTGGAACAGTCCATGGCTGAACAGGCCGGCTTTCAGCTGGGTGATCGATTCGTGCAAATCGATGGCCGTCCGGTCAAGGCCTGGCGTCAGCATCAACTGTATCTCACGAATCGGGCAATGCAGGGACGTAAAACCGAGTTTTTGGTTGAAACCCCTGAAAACGACCTCAGGGAAATTGAGGTGGACTTCGGGCTTCTTGACCAGCAAAGGCTGTTGGGACTGCCGATAACCTCGATTATGGGTATTGGGCCGCCACCTCCGCCTGCCAGGATCGTCGACCCGGTTGCCGGCATGCCGGCCGAGCAGGCTGGACTGATTTCGGGTGATGTTGTCACCGCTCTTGACAATCAAGAGATCGATGACTGGGCTGGATTGGCCAGCACAATTGCCGAACGACCGGGAGAACAGGTCGTATTGACGGTGATGCGTGACAATAGCGAGTTTGAGGTCACGATCGTACCGGACATTATTGATGTAAATGGTGTTCTCCAGGGTCGAATTGGGATTTACCGCCCCGAGCCGGAGGCCATGACGTTTCGACTCGGCCCCCTTGAATCAATGTGGCAATCAGTTGAACAAAGCTACCTGCTGACCGTGGTAACCCTGAAATCAATTGGCAGGATGATCACCGCACGAATGTCTGCCGAAAACTTGTCCGGGCCGATTACAATTGCAAGGATTGCCGGTCGAACTGCGGAGAACGGGATGACAGAATTCCTGTCTTTTCTTGCCCTGATCAGTATCAGTCTTGGCCTGCTCAATCTGTTGCCGATACCCGTTCTTGATGGAGGACACCTGATGTATTTCCTGTATGAAGGCATCACCGGTAAAAAACCTTCGGAAGAAGCGATGCTGTTCGGCCAGAAAATCGGAATATCGGCTATTGTATTTCTGACCATTCTGGCGTTTTATAACGATATAATGCGAATGTTTTAAGGTTGGCTTCCAATTTACCAGAAAATTATGATTCTGACATCATGTGGCGGGCCCGAATTCAGGCCATTCCAGCGGATGACTGCAGGCATGATTTGCATAGGGAGCCTTGATGTCCAATTCTCTGGGGCCTAATCCCAACGTCAAGGAACAGGCAAAAGTATGAAAAGACAATTCATGTTGCTGGCAGTTTCTCTTGCTCTGGCAGGGCTGGTGCATGCCATTGAACCTTTTATAATTACCGATATCCGGGTAGAGGGGCTAGTGCGCCTGGAAGAGGGAACCGTGTTTAACTACCTTCCTCTTAAGGTAGGCGATGAAGTTGACGAAGAAGAAACCCGTCTTGGCATCAAGGAACTGTTCAAAACCGGGTTCTTTCAGGATGTGCAGCTGGAACAGGAGGGGACCACATTGGTAGTCAAGGTTATTGAGCGCCCCTCGATCAGGAGCGTCATAATCAATGGCAATCGAGAAGTCAAGACCGAGGATATTGAACAGGGTCTCGTGAATGCGGAGCTGGTCGAGGGCCGTATCTTCCGGCAGCCGGCCCTGAATGATTTTGAGCGGGGTCTGCAGAACATCTACCATTCACTGGGCCAGTATTCGGCGTCAGTAGCGACGTCGGTCGAGAATCTTGATGACAACCGGGTTGACTTGACCATCGATATCAATGAGGGGCAGAAAGCGCGTATCAAGCAGATCAGCATTATTGGTGTTGAAAAAGAGGACCTGGATGACGTGCTGGATGAAATGCGTCTGAAAAGCAAGCGCGGATTCAACCCGTTCTCCAGAAAGGACCAGTATTCCAAGCAACAACTGGAAGCCGATGTCGAGAGCATTCGGGCGTTCTACCTCAATCGCGGGTATTATGAATTCGAGCTGACTTCATCCTCGGTAGAGATCAGTTCGAACAAGCAGGACATATTCATCAACATCGTGCTTGACGAGGGAGAACAGTATGCATTCGGGGAAACTTCCATTGAAGGAGTGTCGGATCCCGACAGGGAGGAAGTCCAGTCACTCGTTGTCATGGAACCCGGAGACATATTTTCGCGGGCCATGATCAGTGCTTCACAAAGTGCCATCTCGGATTATTTTTCGGCAAAGGGGTTTCCCTTTCACGACATTCGCATGCAGTCAGTGGTTCAGGAAGAAACTTCGACTATAGACACTGTGATTACCGTAGTCGAGAATCGCCGGGTCTACGTACGAATCATTGACATCATTGGCAATCGTTATACCCGGGATGAGGTTATCCGGAGGGAGTTACGTCAACTCGAAGGAGCCTGGTATTCTTCTGCCCTGATCAACATTTCAAAAAGCCGCATACAGCGTCTGGGCCTGTTTGAGTCGGTTACGATCGAAACCGTTCCGGTTCCAGGTACTCGGGAACAGGTTGACCTGCAAGTGGTAGTCAAGGAGCGTTCAACGGGATCGGCACTTGCATCAGCCGGCTATTCGGATGACGACGGTGTATTGTTTGGTCTTCAATTCCAGCAGCGCAATTTGTTCGGTACCGGCAGGGAGCTTGCTCTTGCCTTTAACAATTCGGATGCTGCCGAGGAGATTTCGATTGAATACACCAATCCTTATCTGACGAAGGACGGGATCAGTCGCAAGATCAGTCTGGCAATCCAGGATGTTGATTCCAGCGATATTGACACTGCGGAATACGCATTGTCGTCCAATTCAGTCGGCATGAACTACCGTATACCGATTTCGGAAACCAATTCATTCAATGTTGGCTTTTCCTATGAGAGTCTTGAGCTTGAGTCCGGTGATCAGACTCCATTTGAGTACAGGAGAGTGATCGAACAGCACCCAGCCCCCGATCAGCTGATCGTCAATGCGGGAATCTTTCGTGACAGTCGAAACGACTTTTTCTTCCCGACCGATGGCAGTACGGGTCTTGCCAATATCGAGTTGAGTATCCCGGAAAGTGATTTTGAATATTACAAGATAAACCTCCAGGGATCCTACTACATTCCTCTCGACAGGATGGCCTTCAAGGGCAGTTTGAGTCTCGGCTATGGAGATGGTTACGGTGAGACTGCAGATAACGGTGGTTTGCCGTTTTTCAAGAACTATTTTGCTGGGGGTTCAAGAACCGTTCGGGGATATGGTGCTCGCTCGCTCGGTCCCAAGTCCAAACCGGAGGCAGAGCAAATGGAAAACGCCGGTATCACCCCCAAGCCGACTGGCGGCAGCAGACGTCTGCTGTTGAATGCCGAGTTTCTGTTTCCGACTTTTGGAGCACAAGCCAAGGACAAGCGGTTTGGCCTGTTTTCCGACAGCGGCTGGGTGTGGGGTGCCGATGATTCCGTGGAACTAGGCGATATGCGTTATTCTGCAGGAATGTTTTTCAGCTGGTATTCGGCAATTGGTCCATTGACCATCAGTTATGGTGTGCCGCTCAACGAAGAGGATGGCGATGAAATTCAGGAATTGCAGATCTCGTTAGGGACGGTATTCAGGTAGGAATGTTGTCTTCATCAGTTTCTTTCGTAACAATCATTTATTGACATCGGTATCCGTAAACCATGAAATCGATTTTCAGATTCATCTTCATATTGTGTATTGGAGTATTGGTACTCCCAACCCAGCTCATGGCTCAAAGCATAGCTTATGTTGATGCGCTGAGACTGATTGACGAGTCGCCACAGGGCAAGGTCGAGATGCAGGAACTCGAAGAGGAGTTTGGAGTCAGGCGACAGGATCTGCAACGGCGCATGGACAACTTTGTTGCCGAAGAAGCGGACCTCAAAAAGAATTCACTGTTAATGACCTCGGAGGAGGTTGACTCCAAGCTCCAGGAGTTGTCCGAGTTGCAGCGTTCCTTGCGCAGGGAACAGGAAATTTACAATAATGACTACAGCAGGAACCGCAATCAGGGGATAGCCCGACTAGAGGAAATGATTACCGAGGTGATTTTTCGGGTTGCCCGAGAGCGAGAGATTGACCTGGTGCTGCAGCAAGTAGTCTATGCGAGTAGCAGTATTGACCTGACCGACACGATTCTCCAGGAACTCGAGCGCATGTTCGAGGAACGGGAGTGATTCGTGAAGTCACGAATCACTGGTTTGGTATTCTAGACATTCGAGATTGCCGTAATGATAAGCCTGTCGACCATTGCGCAGAAGGTAGGTGGTCAATTGCTGGGTGATCCGGATTTCACTGTCGACTCGTTACATGGCATACAGGTTGCCTCAAGCCGGTCGCTGACTTTTTATACAGGCGGGTCCAGCCAGAAGACCCCGACAACTGAGGCCGGAGCGGTTATTCTGAAACCCGAGCATGCGGAACTGTTCTCGAACAACCGGATAATTGTTGAAGATCCCTACCTTGCCTATGCCTGGGCGAGTCGACTGTTTGTCAGGGATAATAACTGGAACCGGGGTATTTCCTCTCAGGCTTCAGTTTCCGGGATGGCGTCAATCGCTGATGGTGTATGCATCGGTCCATTTTCCACGATTGGTGATCAGGTCGTTGTCCAGTATGGCGTGAAGATCGGGTCAGGTGCCTGCATTGGAGGCGAAGTATTGATCGGTCCCAGAACGGTGATTGAAGATCGTGTCGTGATAATGGGTTCTGCCACGATTGGTTGTGACTGCGTGATATCGTCCGGGGCGGTAATCGGTTCTTCCGGTTTTGGCTATGCGCGAAATGGCCGGTCTTGGCAGAGAGTCGAGCAACTGGGAGGGGTTGAGATTGGAGACCGTGTTGATGTAGGTGCCAATACGACAGTTGACCGGGGTTCGCTTGAGAATACGGTAATCGAAAACGGCGTGAAACTCGATAATCAGATTCAGGTCGCACACAATGTACGAATTGGTGAAAATACCGCCATTGCCGGTTGTGTCGGCATAGCGGGAAGTGCCAGAATCGGGGCCAATTGCCGGATTGGCGGTCGAGCTGCCATTCTGGGTCATCTCGAGATTGCGGACAATGTTGATATTCTGGCCAATACGCTGGTATCCAAAAGTATTGTCGAGCCGGGTGAATATGCATCAATGATCCCTGCCCAGCCGGCGAAGACCTGGCGAAAAAACCTCGCAATGCTCAGAAGACTGGGTCGATTAGAGCGAAACCCGGAAAATCATTCCAGTCCCGAATGACCGTAACAGCAAGCCATGATAACGGGGCGAAGCTATCGCAACGATAGAGTGAGGAAAACATGACAGATCCCGGGAATATCGATATCCATAAGATCAGGAAGATTCTGCCCCACCGTTATCCATTTTTGCTGGTAGACCGTGTGCTCGATTATCAGCCGGAGGAATCATTGACGGCGCTGAAGAACGTTACGGTGAATGAGCCATTCTTTCAGGGGCACTTTCCAGAGCATCCGGTTTTCCCGGGAGTGCTGATTTTGGAGGCTCTGGCTCAGGCCTCGGCCATCCATGCCGCCCTGGATGTCGGTGATGAGATTGATGACGAGATTATTTTTCTGTTTGCGGGTATTGATAATGTTCGGTTCAAGAGACAGGTAGAACCCGGAGATTCCCTGATGCTCAATGTCAATCGCTCCAACTACAAGCGCCGAATCTGGAAGTATCGGACGACAGCCGGGGTTGATGGACATGTTGCGGCAGTGGCTGAAGTAATATTTACCTATCAGGTCGTATCGGAAGATGGCTGACATTCATCCAACAGCCATCATTGACCCTTCTGCGAATCTTGGTGATGGGGTCGTTGTTGGGCCCTATTCAATTATTGAGGGGGACGTAAGCATCGGGCGGGATACCTGGGTTGGTCCGCATGTAGTGATTCGCAGGCATACCGATATTGGTGCTGAGAACCGGATTTTCCAGTATTGCTCGATTGGTGAAATGCCTCAACATCAGGGTTATGAGGGCGAGCCTACCCGGTTGTTGATCGGCGATCGAAATACGATTCGTGAATATTCGACCATCAACCGGGGGACCGATGCCAGGATAGCAGGGCTGGGGCTGACCCGGATTGGCAGCGACAATATGCTGATGGCGTATACACACATTGCTCATGACTGTATTCTGGGTGACCAGATCATTTTTGCAAATGGCGCAAGTCTTGCCGGTCATGTGGAGGTTGCAAGTCATGCCATATTAGGGGGGTTTACCCTGGTGCATCAGTTTTGTCGGGTCGGGCAGCACTGTATCACGGGCATCGGCTGTGTATGTTTACAGGACATTCCGCCTTATATTGTTGCAGCCGGCAATCCGGCCGAACCCCACGGAATCAACAATACGGGGCTCAAGCGTCGGGAATTTGACGGCAAGACGATCCAGCTCTTGAATCAGGCCTACCGGATTTTTTACCGTAATGGCCTGGACATGGCTACCGCAGTGGAAGAAATCCGTAATCTTTCAGACGATGCGCATGTACACTCGTTCGTTGACTTCATGACTTGTTCAAAACGCAGCATCATTCGCTAGCTGATGGGGTTTGTGTACCAGACAGATTTGGGTTGTGAGAATTGTCGGCTTGTGCGGGCTTTCGCAGGTGAACCATCGGCATGAATTCAGAACGGCCAGTGCTGGTTGGCATTGTTGCCGGAGAGTTGTCCGGGGATGCTCTGGGGGCAGGGTTGATTTCCGAGTTCAGGACTCTTTATCCGAGTGCCCGCTTTATCGGAGTGGGCGGTCCCAGGATGCGTGAAGCGGGGTGTGAGATACTGCATGAGATGGGGGAGATTGGCTTGATGGGGCTGGACGACCTGCCCACCCGTCTGGTCTCGATACTCAGGGTTCGACACTCCGTGTACAGTACACTGGTTTCAAAAAAACCCGATGTATTTATTGGGGTTGACGTGCCTGACTTCAATCTGACGCTAGCAGGGAAGTTCAGGAAACGTGGAATACCGACCGTGCATTACGTGAGTCCGACCGTATGGGCATGGAGGGAGTATCGAATTCGCAAAATTCGCCGGTCTGTTGATCGAATGCTGGTGCTGTTCCCGTTCGAGGCCGACTACTACAAGAAGCATCGGGTGCCGGCCAGTTTTGTTGGGCATCCCATAGCCGATCAGATTCAGGAACCAGATCGGGAAAAGGCCAGACAAAGGCTAGGGCTTGATATCGAGGGTGAGCATTGCCTGATTGCACTAATGCCTGGCAGCCGAAGTCGCGAGATACTGAGACATGGTGAAATCATGATTGAAGCCGCTCGATTGCTGTTTCAGTCAGATCCGGTTTTCCGGTTTATATTGCCATTTGCAAGCCCTCGGATGCGGCAGGTATTTCATGACCAGTTTGGAGAGGTTGGGGATTTGCCTGTCACGTTTGTTGATGGTCGTTCACGAGAGGTGCTGGAAGCGAGTGATTTTGCAGTACTGGCCTCGGGCACTGCTTCCCTGGAAGCCGCATTGATGGAACGTCGGCATGTTGTGGTTTACCGGGTTTCGCTCGCAACCTGGATTGTCTTCAGCATATTGAGAAAGGTTGACTGCTATTCAATGCCCAATCATCTTCTGTCGAAACCAGTGATTCCCGAATTGATTCAGGGTCGTGCGACATCGGAACACATCTTTGATACTGTTCGAAAACTGGTTAACGATACTGAACAGGCCAAATGGCTTGAGGGGGAATTTCGTGCGTTGCGTCACCGGCTCCGGACGAATGCGAGTCAAAAGGCTGCACAGTGTGTGGCAGACATGCTTGGTAGAAACAGATGTTGATCGCCGGTGTCGACGAGGCAGGCAGGGGGCCGATTGCCGGGGACGTATTCGCGGCAGCAGTAATACTGAGCGGAGATCGGGCAATCCGCGGTCTGGATGATTCAAAAAGGCTCTCGTACAAGAGACGGAATGCGCTGGAACTCGAGATCAAGCAGCAAGCGGTTGCCTGGAATGTTGAGCAGGTTTCCGTACAGGTGATCGACGAGATCAATATACTGCAAGCGAGTTTGCTTGCCATGAAGAATGCGGTGAATGGACTGGGCCGCGAAATTGGACTGGTTCGGGTAGACGGGTGCCATGTGATCGAGGTGGATTTTCCCTGTGAGGCAATTGTCAGAGGGGACCAGTTGCACGAGGAAATTGCAGCGGCCTCCATTCTTGCGAAAGTTGCCAGGGATCGTTACATGCTGGCGTTGGCAGGGCGTTTCCCCGGATATGGATTCGAGCGACACAAGGGTTATCCCACGGTTCATCATGTCCAGGCACTTCACACCTTGGGTATCACCGATTTGCACAGAAGGAGTTTCGGCCCGGTTAAGTCGATAATCTGCCAATGAAGGAATTTGTTCACATCAACATTCACTCCGAGTATTCGTTGTCTGATGGCATTGTCCGAATTGATGATCTCGTGAGGCAATGCGAGAAGTTCGGGCAACCGGCAGTTGCCCTGACTGACCTGAACAATATGTATGCCCTAGTGAAATTCTATCGGGCCTGTGTGAAGGCCGGAGTAAAACCGATTATCGGTTGCGATGTCCGGGTTACCCATCCAGATTCCGGGAATCAACATCGAATAATCCTGCTCTGCCAGAACAATGCGGGGTATCTTAACCTGAGTCGTTTGCTGACTGACGTCTATCTGGATAGTGATAGGTCATCAAATCCCCATATTGAATGGACGGAGATCAATGATCGGTCGGAAGGGCTGTTGTGTGTGCTTGATGATCGGGAAGGGCCACTGGCTACTCTGGATGAAGAACTGGATGACAGGTTATGTCTCAATGTACTGAGTGATTACCAGAAGATTTTTCATGATCGTCTTTACATGGCGGTTAGCCGGGTTGGCTGGCAGCAGGAGGAGTCATACCTCGCGCTTGCCGTAAAGTACTCGCTTCAGTCAGGCATACCCATCGTTGCCACGAATCGCGTGGTTTTCCTGAATCGGGATGAGTTTGAAGCACACGAGATCAGGACCTGCATCAACAACAAGAACATTCTGGAGGACAAAAAACGGCCACGAAAATACACAGCCGAACAGTATTTTCGTTCTTCATCCGAGATGGAAGAGTTATTCAAGGATGTTCCAGTAGCGATCGAGAATACCGTGGCAGTGGCAAAACGCTGCAATCTATTCATCGAATTTGACAGGGACCACTTGCCTAAATTTCCGGGAGCCGGAGATAGACCTGAAGAGCAACTGCTGTGGGAAAAGTCCGAACAGGGCCTGGCCAGACTTTTCAATCAGTCTGGGATACGTGATGCCGAGGGCAATCCATTGATTGATGATGTCTACATCAAGCGTCTTGAGATGGAGATTGAAGTCATCACCAAAATGGGGTTTTCCGGTTACTTCCTGATTGTGGCTGACTTTATCGAATGGTCGAGAAACAATGGGGTTCCGGTTGGTCCGGGTCGTGGGTCAGGGGCCGGTTCTCTGGTTGCCTGGGCCATGGGAATTACCCGGCTTGACCCGATCATGCATGGTTTGATTTTTGAGCGTTTTCTCAATCCTGACCGAATCTCGCTGCCGGACTTCGATATTGATTTCTGTGTTGACGGTCGTGATCGGGTTATTGAATATGTCTCGGAAACCTATGGAAAGCATCAAGTTGCCCAGATCATCACCTTTGGTACCATGGCAGCCAAGGCTGTAGTGAGAGATGTTGGTCGTGTACTTGGACTTCCCTATGGGTTTGTTGACCAGATTGCCAGACTGATTCCCTTTGATCTGGGCATGACACTGAAAAAGGCACTTTCTGGTGAAGCAGAACTGGAGCGGCGTTATCAGGAAGACCCTCAGGTGAAGTCCCTGATTGACCGGGCCATGGAACTCGAGGGTATCGCGCGTAACGTTGGCAAGCATGCTGGTGGCGTAGTGATTGCCCCCAGTCCGCTGATTGAGTTCACGCCGTTGTATTCCGATGCTCACTTGAATCAGGCGATTACGCAATTTGACAAGGACGATCTTGAGTCAATCGGTCTCGTGAAATTCGACTTTCTGGGACTCAGAACCCTGACCATTATTGAAAGGGCCATGAAGCTGATCAACCAGGAAAGAGTCAAAAGCGGCCAGGAGGCGCTAGATATAGATGGCCTGCCACTTGATGATGAACAGACTTATCGCCTGATTCAAAGTGGGCGTACTACGGCAATTTTTCAGCTTGAGTCACAAGGCATGAAGAACCTGATAGTAAGGTCCTGTCCGGCCACGTTTGAAGATTTGACTGCCCTGATTGCGATGTACAGGCCGGGGCCTCTTCAGTCGGGGATGGTGGATGACTATATTGACAGGAAGGCGGGTACAAAGCAGGTCGAATATCTTGATCAACGTCTTGAGCCGACTCTTGAGTCGACGTACGGGGTGATTCTATATCAGGAGCAGGTAATGGAGACTGCGCAGACACTTGCCGGATACACCATGGGAGAAGCCGACATCCTGCGCAAGGCAATGGGCAAGAAGTTGCCGGCAGAAATGGAGAAGCAACGCAAGACCTTTGTATCGGGTGCGATCAAGCGGGGGGTTGAGAAAGAGCTGGCTACTGATATTTTCAATCTGATGGAAAAGTTCGCGGGTTATGGGTTCAATAAATCACATTCGGCAGCATATGCCCTGATTGCGTATCAGACAGCATGGCTGAAGACTCATTATCCGGCTGCATTCATGGCCGCAACCCTGACCGCGGAAATCAGCAATACGGACAGGGTTGTTATCTATCTGGCCGAATGCAGATCAATGGGACTGGAAGTCAGGCCGCCTCACATCAACACGAGTCATTATGATTTTCGCCCGCTTGACGAGAAGACAATTTCATATGGTTTGGGGGCAATCAAGGGAATCGGCAGAAGACTGGTTGAAGACCTGGCTGATGAGCGAGATGCCAATAGCGGTTATCAGGATTTATATGATATCTGCGAACGTTCTGATTCCAAAAGCCTGAACAAGAGAACACTGGAATCGCTGGCGAAGAGTGGGGCCCTGGATGACATGGGGCTTAACCGTTCTTCTCTTGTTGCAAACATTCCGGACATGATGAGTGCGGCCGCAAAGAAGCAGGATGATTCGACTACGGGTCAGGCAGACCTGTTTGTCATGACCGACCAGGAGTTCATGCGCCCTGAACCCGAGGTGTTTCCTGAATGGCCGGAACTGGAACGTTTAGCCCATGAAAAAGATGTTTTGGGATTTTATCTGACCGGACATCCGGTTGATCTTCACAAGTCGGAGTTGAAGCAGGTGATACCGGAAGATTTTTCCGACATTGATCTGACTAATCGCAAGCAAGGAATGTTTGCGGGCATTGTCACGGGTACTCGGAACATTGAATCAAGAAAGGGTCGAATTGGACTGGTAACCCTGGAAGATGCCGAGCGCCAAATGGAGATTCGATTGTTTCCCGAAAAATACAGGGAATTGATGAGAAAAATCGAAAAAGACAGGGTATTGATTGCCATTGGCGAGTGGGGTCACAATGAGTTGATGGACCGTTATCAGTTGAATGCGAACATGCTTATGGATATGGAGGAGTTGAGAAACGAGGGCCTGATCGCCCTGGAGCTGGTATGGCAGGAGACTTCGCTTGATAATAATGCAGTAAGGTGTTTGCTTGAATTACTCAAGCAACATAGGAATGGTCATGTACCGCTTCAGATTCGCTATACCCAGTGTGCTGGGACCACTGGTTGTGTATCGCTGGGCGAGAACTGGAAAATCCAGCCTAGTCAGTGTTTGCTGGATAGTCTCAAAGACCGTTATGGTCCGGATTCAATTCGGTATGCATATGACCGCGGCAAGTTTTCTCAATACCATCGTCAGAGCCATAATCCTGGTAATGGCAAAACGGCATATTCTTCGTAAGTTTGGTTTGTTCGCGTACTTCATCCAGCTCCCAGTCGCCCCGTCCGCTCCCTTTCGCCTTTTTCGATGAGATAACGGAGGGATTTTCTACCAAGAATTGGTTACGTCGAATAGGAATTGTTGCTAGGCATTGCCTGTTCGGAGTGACTGACGTGTTTATTGGCTTGGGTAGGGCCGGCTCGAAACACTTCAAGAATGTAACGGCAAATGTACAATTGAGATCCGGGCTAGTCTATGGGCAGGGTCTGCAAGTAATCGCCAAATGATGGAGTTGGTATTTGGTAATGTTTGGGAAGTTCTTCTGTCTCCATCAGAACACCTGCATGCAAGGCATTGGATAGAAAGTCATCAAAGGCTTGCGGGTGTTCCAGCAAAGGACCTGCCAGATTGCGTAATCTGGAGCGGGACAAGGCCCCGTTAGGCACCTTGTTTGCCTCTATGGCGAGATTTTGGTAAATTGCTGGATCTTCGGAACATCGCTTGAGCCTGCTCACATAATATTCATTCTTCAGCCTCTGGCCAAGCTCCAGAGCCTGCGGCAGCAAGTCCTTGTTCAAGTTTCCATGATGATCACGGATAATCTGACATGCGGCAACTGATACGCTGTTAATGTGTTGCGGCCAGCCTTGGGAAAGCTCGGCCAAGGTATCCAGCCATTCCTCACGGTTTTTGGAAGATCCCTTGAAATCGTAAGCGGCAAAAACACTTTTGATAGCACTCACTGTTTCTTGATGTGAGAGTACACCCAGTGTTTTCACCCTGCCTCTTGGAAGTCGCGACAAACCGCATTTACTCAATATGGTCTCGACATCACTCAAGCCCAAAAAAATGGTTACCAGTGGAATGCCTTGTGTTTGACGGTGCAGGCAATCCAGAACATCTTCTGTCTTGTCATTCTGCTTGATGTTTTGGGCTTCATCCACAAATATCACGAGGCGATAATTCTTCAGCAACGAAGAGGCATGCCTGAACAATCCATCGGCACTTCCTGACTGTTGTTTCTTGCTCACTGTCACGCCCTGAATCGAGATATTCCCATGTTGAATTTCCTGGAGCAATTGTAGACCTTGATTCAATGCTTTCTTGAACCAGCGGGAATATGTACCGGGAACACTCTCCAGAAGGCGCTTGTTTTCCAGATTGGTTGCTTCGATCATGGCCGTAACAACGCTTTCAGGATAGCGTAGAGACCCAGGGGGTATTGAAGCAGCAACCCAGGGCTTATCCAGTGTCGAATGCTGGCGAATCGCTTCCATGCATTCGCCCATAAGTGCTGTTTTATCGGCACCGGGAGCACCCTGAAAAATCATCGTTCTGCCGCCAATGTGGCCATCATTGAGGCTTTTGACGGTTTTCCGGAATATCTCATATTCCGCGTCACGACCACGAAAAAAAGGTTCGCGTCCAACTTCAGCGCGATCAGTACGGTCCAGCCATACATCCAGAGAAGATGGTTTGGCAGGCTTGGGTTTGGGAAACAAGTCTTGATTCATGGGATAATCATATCATCAGACGGTAGTTGACCATGATTCAATTCAATGGGCGGTAATTCTAGTTCTGGAATTATGATTTTGAGAGATATTCAACCAACCCTCGGGGGATATGCAGGTTCAGGGACTTGTGAGACTTTTTCAGCCATGAAGAAAGGGCGTCTCCGAGACACGGATAACGAGACGATGTCCCAATCTGGAGTGACAATCAAATCAACGACCGAATGTAATGCGTGAAGACAAGAAGAAGGATTAAGAGGATTAAGGGGATGGATCGTTTGTCTCACTCTTGTCGGAGTCGGTATCATCAACGATTGAATCTGCTCCTGATTCCCTGTCATCCTCGGTGCCTGTTTCGACTTCATCCTCAACAGTATCGGGAACTTCATCGTCACCAACAGATTCCTGTTTCCCTTCATCAAGTTCTCTCTGCCTTATCTTCTCTTTCATCTCTTCACGATGTTTCATGTCTGAGGTGACCAAGTCGCCCAGAGATTCAAATGTCGTGAAGTCGTCATCATAGTCATCCAGGCCGTCCCGAATATTGAATCCCCCCTGAGAGAAAAGTTTTCGAAGAGCCATGCGACGCAGGTTTTCACTGACTCCTTTTGACATGAATACCGAGTAGTCACTGTTTTCATCGAGGCTTTCGATAGGGGGCATGTCCTCATCGGTGAGAACTCGGGTTTCTTCCCCACATTCTGCGTTTTCTCCGGAACTCGGCTGATCTTCGGTCTCTTCAGTTCCGGCAAGCCCTTTTTCAGAAGTCTGCTCGGCGTGTTCTGTCTTGAGTCTGGACCAACGCGACAGAAAAGCTTCTTGATCAGTATCTGTTGTCTGTTTTTTTGACATATTGGGATTCACTTAACCAGTCTTTGCGTTTGCGCTTTTTCTTTACTTCAGGGACGTAATGGGTGACCACATATCGTTCGACGATATGACACATTTTGTCAGGCATCACGATTTCAAGCACGATTCGTTCTGCCTCCATATCACCGGTAGCTTCATCCTGGTTTGCGGTCACGAAGACCGGTTCGATTTCCATGTCATTCGGGCTGCCATCGCATACAACAAACAAATAAGGTGTTTCTGAAAGCAGATTATACCAATATCCCTCATTCCCATCCCTGTACAAGTGAACGGACATGCCGGTCCAGAGATATCGGACATAGGCACCATCATCATGAATCAGCATCTTGTCTGCTATCCCTCCGGACTTGTTTTCACAAATGATGGCATAGGCTGACCATTGAGGCAGTCCCCAGGGACTTTCCGAATCCAGTTTTCTTTGAAGTACTACCGAAACCGGTATGACAATTTTACGCTCAGAGGCTTCAAGCTGGATGTCAGACATGATTGCTTTGGTCAACAGGCATGAGATTGCGGTAATTTAAGACAGCAGAATGAGACAACACAAAGTAAAATGTACCGATTATTTGATTTCAGTATTCGATAATAATGCTAAAATCAATAAAATACATGAAACGGTTGGGTGACCTGGATACCTCGGTTTTCCTCGTTTAATGCAGGACAAATCATCAACGGACGAAATTTAGTGCTTGGTTTCTCCCTTTTATTATGACACGAACCGTCCCGTCTTCGGAAGTTTCTGTTGAGCAAACCAGCCATAACGGCCCTGACCTCAATATTGACCTGTTACCGGTGCTCACCAATGAAGGACTGGAGTCTATCCATCAGGTGGATTCCAGGAATCAGTATGGCATGGATCAACAGGTTAACATAGTTGATGAGTTGCCGCTCACCATCAAGGTCGATGGTGAAGAGCTGGTAACTTTGATGACCCTGGGTAGTCAGCCGGAACTCCTGGTTTTGGGCTATCTCAGAAATCAGGCACTGTTCCAACATCCAGGTCAGATCAGGTCAGTCAAGGTGAATTGGGATCGTGAGCTTGCTGAAGTTGTTACCCGAGATGGCAAGGGCCTGCAAGGTTTCGATACCTCGCGGAAGACAGTAACCACCGGATGCGGCCAGGGGACAATACTGAGTTGCACTTTAGACAAGCTATATGAGCACCGCTTGCCCAAGACCACATTAAGACAGTCTGAAATCTACGAGGTCCTGAATCGGGTCAAGGACTACAACAAGGCCTACCGTGCAGCTGGTTCCGTGCATGGCTGTGGACTATGTCGGGGAGGAAAGGTGCTGATGTTTGTTGAGGATGTTGGACGGCACAATGCCATGGACACGATTTCTGGCGAGATGTGGATAAACAACATGCCCGGACATGACAAGATATTCTATACCACGGGGCGGCTTACCTCGGAAATTGTCATGAAGTCAGCCCTTATGGGAATCCCGGTTCTGGTGTCTAGAAACGGTACTACAAACATGGGTTATGAACTCGCGGTTGAACTGGGGGTCACCCTGATTTCCCGAGCAAAAAGCCGCCAGTTTTGTGCTTTGAATGCGGACAACATGATTTTCGATGCTTCACCCCCGATACCCACCCATATGCAGCCAGACAAACAGAAGTCCCACTGACTTTTCCTAAACGGGAATCAGCGGGAAATCGTCACCGTCCATTGGTTCGCCATGCTGAAGGCGGCAATTCGGAAAAGGCGGTGATGTCTTTCCTTCCCGAACCGCAAATACCGCATCGTCACCTATCCAGCGACTGGAAAAGGCACGCCTTCGCCGGTCAGAAGAGTGGTTGCCTGGAGCACTGTGCAGGGTCAGAAAGTGAAAGGCCACGGCATCACCACTCTCGAGTTCCCAGCTCAGAATGTCATGCGAATCACGTTCCGCATCGATATCAGGTATCGTTGCGAATTTCGAATCTTCATAAAGCGGGCTCTTGTCAAATCGCTCGGGCTGAAACATTCTATCCAGACGGTGAGACGCCGCAACAAACTCCAGCGATGTCCGGCGCGGTACCTGATCGAGTGCCAGCCATATACTGCAGTTTTGTTGACCATCCACGCAATAATAGGGCTGATCATGATGCCAGGGTGTCGGTATTGATGTTCCCGGTTCCTTGACCAATACATGCTCATGAAATAGTCTAACGTCTTGAGTCCCCATAAGTTCACGGGCAATCCCGGCAGCCGGTGACCTGAACAGGAAGTCACGATATTCGTCAATGCGTTGCCAATTGCAATAGTCGCCAAAGAAACGACCTTGTCCGGAATCGGTGTAGTCACGGACGTATGGGCCTGGCGATGCAAGATTCTTTTCGATGCCTTCCCGCAATGGCTCGACCCAATCCCTGAAATATCCGCGTAGAACAACAGCCCCAGATTGCCTGAATTGACTGATTGTCCTTTCTGATATGATCATGCAAATGAAAGACGGATGTAAAGTGGCAATAATATCTCAATTTTGTCGCGACAAATTTTGGAGAAAGCATGAAATATCGAAAATTAGGGGATTCAGGGATCGATGTTAGCCTGATTTGTCTTGGAACCATGACCTGGGGCGAACAAAATACTCGGGAAGAGGCATTGGCCCAGATGGATTACGCCCTGGAACACGGGGTCAATTTCTGGGATGCTGCCGAGATGTATCCAGTACCGCCTCGTGAAGAGACCCAAGGTGAAACGGAACGCTGCATAGGAGACTGGTTCAAGCGGACAAAACGACGACATGGTGTCGTGCTTGCAACCAAGGTTACGGGCAGAAGCGATCGGTCATGGGTTCGAGGGGGGCGTGAAACCCGCGTTAATGGAACCCAAATTATTGAAGCGGTCAACGGCAGTCTGCAAAGATTGAATACCGACTACATTGATCTCTATCAGATTCACTGGCCAGACCGTAGACTGGGGTTATGGGGGGAAGCCGGTGCATCTTATGTGCATAAGCAGACGGAAGAAGAGACGTCGATACTTGAGACCATGCAAACCATGACTGAACTGGTAGATTCCGGGAAGGTGCGGTGCATCGGAGTGTCCAATGAAACTCCCTGGGGCATCAGCCAGTATCTTGAATCCAGTAAACAGGGATGCAGGCGGATCGTATCAATCCAGAACTCCTACAGTCTACTTAACCGGGTTTATGAACACGGGTTGAGTGAATACGCCTTTCGTGAAAACATTGGCCTGCTGGCTTATTCCCCGCTTGCGATGGGATCCCTAAGCGGCAAGTATGTTGACGGAAAGCTCCCAAAAGGTAGCCGGAAAGCACTGTTTCCGAATTTTCTGACGCGATATGAGAGCGAGCAGGCCAGACAATGCATTGTTCAGTATACCCAACTTGCCCGGAATTACTCCCTGCATCCGGTTCACATGGCACTGGCTTTCGTAAATACCCGGCCGTTTGTTACCTCGAACATCATTGGGGCGACAAGTCTGGATCAACTGAAACAGAATATCGACAGCATTGATATAACGCTATCTGATGAACTTGAAGAAGCGATTCAGGCCATTCACCTGCGATGCAAACATCCCGCTGCAGCATGATCCCCAAGATTGGCCTGTTTATCGGTATTTTTGGATCTTTTCCGTATTGTTTCGCCATATCATCGTGAAACAGGGAAAATTCATTGGTGCCTGGTGTTGCGACCCTGTCTAGCTTGATTGATCAGGGTGCGTGTTGGCGAGCAGCTTTCCGGCATCCAGCAGTATACGAGCCCTGTCTCGAACGTCTTTCCATTTGAAACGTACAGAGTTCTCGACTGGAATTTTATCAAAACGTTTCAGGTTGTCGGCAATCGGTGCCCATCGATAGAGAGCACCGGGACTTGCCGAAAATATGTCTTCGCCATCTTCATGCGTTGAGAAGTCCATATTTCCAATGCGGGTTGTCATGGCCTTAAACGATTCACCGAGATCCTCTCCGGCTTCCTCCGGCATGCCGATATCTTCAATAATCCGGTCGACGACTTCGCTCATTAACTGGACAATTACGGAATTCTCTGCACCCGTTCGCAGGTACAGTAAAACTCCCATGTAGGCGGCTAGATCAGAGATGCAGGCAACATAGACATGCCATTTCGCCTGGTTAATGGATGACAGCATGTCCTTGTTTTCAAAAAGTGAAGGAAAACGTGTGCCTGCACGGGTTTTCAAGTATCCGTAAAGGGTGCTTTGGGCCACATGGCTGGATCGACTGGCTACAAAGGCAACTAGTTCGCGGGGCGTAGTAATAGGTTGATTGCTGACCGGACGTCCGAGCCCGATGTAATCACCAAGGGTAATCCAGGTATCTTTGGAAAACAATAAACCAATGTTACGTTTTACCCACGATTGAAGCGCCGAAAACGATTCAGTGGGAGGGCTTTTATCAAAATCCATCCGTAATTTGTGCCTGCTGAACGGAAACTGAATCGTTTCTTGATGAAAAATTTAGGATGACATTTGTCCTTGAGGGAAGTATTATACGCAACATGTCTGTTCAAATAAGAAGTAAAACGACAAATAACAGGACGGATTGGTGTCGGATGACTCCGATCCGATAAATATACACCCAGTCGGAGGTTATTTTATGAATGAAGCCGATAATAGGTTAATGCATTGGAAAAGCACCAAGCGTCTAATGATTATTACTTTGTCGCTATGGGTATTTTTCTCCTTTGTAGTACATTGGTTTGCGGGCGCATTGAATGCGTTTTCCTTCATGGGATTCCCGCTTGGATTCTACATGGCTGCACAAGGTTCCGAAGTTGCTTTTGTCATAATCATTTTCTGGTTCGCTCGTACACAGCATAAGATCGACCAGCAATATGGATTTGCCGAGGAGGAATGAAAATGTTTAAAGGCGATTTTATTGAAAACCTGCCCAAGATTTACGGCACATATACTGGGGGATTCCTCCTGTTTGTCATCTTGATGGCAATCCTTGAGCAGATGGGAGTAGGTGCTGATGCTATTGGCATCCTATTCGTAGCTTTCACGGTATTTATTTATGCGGCGATAGGCTGGCTGTCCAGAACCATGGAGGTTGGCGCCTATTATGTGGCAGGCAGACAGGTGCCTACCGTATTCAACGGAATGGCGACCGCAGCGGACTGGATGTCGGGAGCATCGTTTGTTGCCATGGCCGGCGGCATCTACTTCGGTGGTCATGGTTATCTGGCTTTCGTGGTTGGCTGGACTGGAGGCTACATCCTTGTTGCTTCCCTGATGGCCCCATATCTGCGCAAGTTTGGTTGTTACACGGTTCCCGATTTCATCGGAACTCGCTATGGTGGAAAGGTCAGTCGTTTTTGTGCAGTAGTCATTCTGGTTGTGGCTTCATTTACTTATGTGACAGCCCAGATCAATGCAACCGGTACCATCGCAGCTCGAGCCCTGCAGATTCCGTTTGAAGTCGGGGTCTGGTTCGGACTGTTGGGTATTTTGCTATGCTCGATGCTGGGAGGCATGCGTGCGGTTACCTGGACACAGGTTGCCCAGTACATCGTGCTGATCATCGCTTATCTTGTGCCGGTGTTCTGGATGTCAAACAAGCAGGGTTTTGGCTTGATTCCCCAGTTGGTCTATGGCGATGCCGTTTCCCGAATTACCGAACTCGAGCAATTGCATGGCTTGGGCACGCTTGAAGCAGTAAGCGGTGCGGCAGGAGGTCTGAAGGCCTTGACCGTTCCTTATGCTGCAGCTGGTGAAGGTGCGCTCGCTAGCTGGAAGTTTGTGACATTGGTATTGTGCATGATGGCGGGCACAGCTTCCCTACCCCACATTCTGATGCGTTATTTCACGACGCCTTCCGTCAAGGCTGCGCGTCAATCTGTTGCATGGTCGTTGTTCTTTATCTTCTTGCTGTACAGCACGGCTCCTGCACTTGCAACCTTCGTGAAATTGCAGATTCTGGATCCAACTCTGGCAACCAGTCTTATCGGCAAGACCATCACGGAAGTCAATGCTCTGGAATGGGTTCAAAAATGGAGCAATGTTGGATTCCTGCAGATTATCGATGCCAATGGCGATGGGGTTCTACAGTTGAACGAGTTCTTCATGCGCGGGGATATCGTGGTACTCGCAACCCCCGAGATTGCAGGGTTGCCCTACGTTATTTCGGGTCTGGTTGCAGCGGGCGGCATGGCGGCTGCGATGTCAACGGCAGATGGCCTGCTTCTGGCTATTGCGAACGCTCTTTCGCATGACTTGTACTACAAGATCATTGATCCGAATGCAGAAACAAGGAAACGTCTTCTGGTTGCCCGTGCCTTGTTGCTGGCCATCGGTGCGGCAGGTGCATTTGTTGCAAGCTTGAAACTGACCAGCATCCTGGGTGCGGTGGCATGGGCGTTTGATTTTGCCTGTTCTGGACTGCTGTTCCCGATCGTACTGGGTATCTGGTGGAAACGAGCGAATCGTCAAGGCGCAATAGCCGGTATGATTGGTGGATTCGTGGCTGGAACATGGTACCTGTACATGGTCAGGTTCGCTGGAATGGATCCATGGATTGGCATCGACCATCTGCGATTCGGCATAATCGGAATGCCTGTTAGCCTGGTTTGCATGATTGTTGTCTCTCTGATGACTCCAGAACCAGATGCGGAAATCCAGGCTATGGTAGACGATACCCGTGTACCCTCTGGCAAGACTGTAATTGAAGCTCAGACTGCGAAGTAAAGCCCGAGTTTCAATGTTTGCAAAACCGGGGGCTTGCCCCCGGTTTTTTTCTATCATGAGACATGGTGTACAGCTCCTTGCCTCTGGGGCTTCCCCAAACTGCCCGCTTGCTCGATTCAATGATTGGCTGTTATGACGGTTTGTTGGAAGCTTGTCCTTGTTAGACAAGACTTCTCTTACCTTCAACCACTGATTTTCGATATACTCGCTTCACAAATTAAGGATATTCATCCTATTCGCCCATCAATCGCCTCCCAATTCTTAATCGTTCATCATGTATGCAGAATTTCCAGTTTGGCTGCTGACCTTTGATTACATCATGGGAATGATCATGTGGACCCTGATCGGGCGCTTCGGGATGGGGATATTTCTACCCCATGACAGCAAGTTCTTCTTCATGCGTGTCTTTGTCAAATACACGGACCCGCTGATTCGATTGTTCAAGCCGATTACACCGGGTTTTCTGGTACAGGGACTGATACCTCTGTATGTAGCCTGGTTTTTCTACATGATCCGGTTTTATCTGATGCCATGGATACTGGGATATTCAGTCATGGGCATGTTGTCATTTCCTCTTGAGACAGAGTTTGCGCGTAGCGTAGCATCCTTTATCGAGTTACTACTCTGATCAATTCGGCCTGCTCCTGGTTCTTTCAGTGCTATTGATTGACGATCTCCCTGATGAGATTCTGGATTGTCAGTCCGAAAAATGATGGAGCTTGCTGGCTTATTTCTCGGTTCTGTACTCGCCTCCACACTTGCTCCGTTCGGTGTGGAATTACTGCTTTATTACCTGTATGAGTCGAATAAATATTCTGTACTTGTCTTGTTGAGCGTTGCAACAGCCGGCAATACGGCAGGAGGCTGCCTTATGTTCCTGCTCGGGTGGCTACTCAAGCAGGGACTATCGAAAACATCCTGGCACCAGAGACTTCAGCAGAGACTGAAACTTGAAGACCGAGCACTGGACCGGGTAGGGAAATGGGGACCGGTAGCGTTGTTGTTTTCCTGGATGCCGGGGGTAGGTGATCCTCTCTGCCTGGCGGCTGGTTATCTGAGATTACCGGCAGTGTTATGCTCGCTGATGATTTTTCTTGGCAAGCTAGGTAGATATATGGTGTTGCTGTGGATTTTCAGTCAGGTATAGATTCAACAGCGTACGACTAGCTCAGAGTTCCGCCGCAACTGCTGCCGGCACCAGCAGTGCAACCATAACAATGTTTACCAATCCGAATCAGATTGTCAGTTAAATTGCCGGCCTGAAGTTCCCACAGCTTGGTGGGTTTTCCTCTTCCGAGGTGCATGTTCATCATCTGATTGAAATCACAATCATAGATATATCCCTGCCAGTCGACGCTGATCAGATGTCGACACATCAGGTTTTCAACGGTAAGAGGATTGAAGTTCTCGACCAGAAGCTGCTGATAGTCTTCCAGTTGATTGGTTCTCTTCAGAAAATGACGAAATCGCTTGACTGGCAGGTTGGTGAGTGCCAGAAGCCGATTGAATACAATATTGAAATCCTCGGAAAGTGCTTGCTTGTAATCGGCTTCAAGCGATGACTGATCGGGTGGCAGATAGGGTCCAATGGGATTATAGACAAGATCAAGTGTTAGTTCAGGGTCGATTCCATAGCCCTGTTGATTGAAATTCAACAGCCCTCGAATACTTTTGTCAAACACGCCCTTGCCGCGCTGTTGATCAACATTCTTGCGACTGTAGCAGGGTAGTGAACAAACCAGGCGAATCCTTCTTTCGGCATACCAACTCGCGAGATCTTCCTGCCCTTCTTCAAACTGGACCGTGATATTGCATCGGCTCGTAATCGTAATATTGCGGGATTTCAGGGCATCACAAAAAATTCGAAAACAGGGATTCAGTTCGGGTGCGCCACCGGTGATATCGACTGAGTCGATATGGTTGTCGTCAATCCACTCGAGTATGCGTTGCATAGTCTCCCAGGTCATTAGCTCGGTTCGTTTTGGGCCGGCTTCTACATGGCAGTGCTCACAGGCCTGATTGCATAAATAGCCGGTATTGATTTGCAGTTCGGAGAGTCTTGCCCGACGCAGAGGCGGACACCCATGATCCTTTAGTGTTTGTGTAAAGTCGTGTCTAACCTTGATATCCATGGGTCATTCCTTGGTTGAGAGTGGTTTTGGTGTTTGGGAGTTGCAAGTGCCAATTTGAGAAATTATACCCCTTCATCCATTGTTTTTACTGCCGATTTGGGGACAACCTCATACGCAATGCCTGTGGCATGTGGACCTTCATCCGGAGACAGGGGTGTGCTGTACTTTGGATCTGACTGTAGTCAAATGAATTTGAATGCGCTTTTGCAGAGATCATTGATCATGCACGACTCGCATTTCGGCTTGCGTGCCACACATACGTATCGTCCATGCAGAATTAGCCAGTGATGAGCGTCTTTCCTGAATTGATCTGGAACTCGCTTCATCAGTTTGCTCTCAACCTCATCAACATTCTTTCCCGGGGCGATCCCGGTTCGATTTGCGACTCTGAAGATATGAGTGTCAACCGCAATCACGGGTTCCCCAAATGCCGTGTTCAGGATAACGTTGGCAGTTTTTCTGCCCACTCCTGGCAATGCCTCAAGTTCTGTACGGGTTCGGGGGACTTCCCCGTCATGCTTTTCAAGCAGTATTGCACAGGTTTTCAGGATGTTGTTTGCCTTGGTATTGAACAATCCGATATTTCGAATGTACTCCCTTAGTTCGTCTAGGCCGAGTGCAAGGATTGCCGAAGGGGTATTGGCGATTTGAAACAGGTTGCCGGTGGCCTTGTTCACGGAGATATCGGTTGCCTGGGCAGACAGAATCACCGAGATCAACAATTCAAATTCGGAGTGATACTCAAGTTCAGTAGTTGGGTCAGGATTGTTCTTAGCCAGTCTGGCGAAGACTTCAGAAATTGCAGCAGATTTCATGAAACACTGTTACGTTCGGATTTTTTGCGCTTAACGGCCGCCTGAATTTCTCGTTGAAGTCTTTTTCGACCGATCGGTGTCATATCTGATGATTGTTCCGAGGCATGTTTCTTTCCCCTGTCAAGTTTATGGTGAACATCAATACGGGCTCGAGTTACCTGTTCCCTGGTGAAGTCTGGCCAAAGACTGGGAGATCCCTTGATACTCTTTGCAGGCAAGAGTTCAATGCAATCGGTCGGACAGACAGGGACGCAGAGCCTGCATCCTGTGCATTGTTGGGCAATCACCGTATGCATCAGTTTATCAGCGCCGACAATACAATCCACCGGACAGGCCTTGATGCACAGTTTGCAACCGATACAATCGGTTTCACGGATCAATGCTACCTGTTTTTCATCATGAATGCCATGCTCTTCATTGGGGGGAATCTCAGGGCGACCCAGTAATTCCGCCAAGGCAGAGATTGTTATAGTGCGTCCAGGTGGACACTGGTTGATTTCCGCGTTTCCGTGAGATATTGCCTCTGCATATTCCCAACAGCGTGGATAGCCGCAAAGTGTACATTGCATTTGCGGCAAGCATTGGTCAATCTGATCTATGGAAACTGCTGAATCAGTCAATTCTCAATTGTAAGGATTTGTTGCCGAACAAATGTCGGTCAGGTTACGGTTAACAGAGGGTGGGTGCCCGGTTCTTTCACGGTAAATCGGTTGTCTTGGTAAATTGGTGATAAAATCAAGATGATAACTGCCCCAATTCCGGTTTTCGACAAAAACAGCCTGGATTTTCCGTGGTTTCACGGCATTTTTGACTCTGGAAGCGATATGGGATTTCTTATTATCCATAAAGTGGATTATATCTGCTGACTCAATAAGAACACCAAGCATTCATGTACTCCGATTCTATCTATCAGACAAAATTCGAGAAGATTGTAGAGCATTCATCGTTTCATTTGCTGAATGAGCAGGCACAGGACTTTGTTCGCAACAAGGCTTACGAGATGCGCTTTACACAACAGGAATTGTGCAAGGTGAGCGATATGGCACTTGATCGACTGCGGTGGAAGGAAGCCTGTATTTCAGCCGATTGGCCCAAGGTTCCTCTACACCCTGAGCCGATACGAAATAAAAAAAGGGTGCTTTCAAGAATCCAGACTATCCACGAAGAGCTGAAGAGTAGAACCAAGTCCTATCGGAATTTCACTGTCAATGACAAGCCATTGACAGTGAAGCCAAAACTGGTTAATCGGACCGGGAAGGAATTGGGACTGGGTAGATGTCCGGTGGCTTCAGAAAGAACCCGTTGCTGCAACCTGATGACCCTTGATGCGGTCCAACAGTGCGGATTTGACTGCAGTTATTGCAGTATCCAGTCATTTTACCATGGAGACCAGGTGGCATTTGACCCGGATTTTGCATCCAAGCTGCAAAAGCTGAAGTTCAGGGAAGATCAGCTTTACCACATTGGAACGGGACAGTCATCCGATTCACTGATGTGGGGAAACCACCAGGGGGTACTCGAGTCTCTTTGTGAGTTTGCCGAACAGAATCCAAATGTCCTGCTCGAGTTCAAGACCAAGTCCAGAAATATCGGATGGTTGCTGGATAATCCGGTTCCGAAAAATGTAATCTGTACCTGGTCGTTAAATACCCAGGCGATTATTGATCATGAGGAGCATTTAACAGCCAGTATGGAGCAACGTCTGGATGCTGCACATGCAATCGCCAGGAAAGGGACTCTGGTGGGGTTTCATTTTCATCCGATTGTTCATTATTCGGACTGGGAATCGGACTATACAGACCTTGGGCATACTCTGGTACAGCGCTTTGATCCGGGTCAGGTCGCCATGGTTTCATTGGGAACCCTGACCTATACCCGATCGGTTATGAAAACCATTCGAAAACGAAACCTGAAGAGCAAGATCCTGCAAATGCCACTTGAAGAATGTGCAGGAAAACTATCCTATCCCGAGCATGTCAAGATTGACATGTTCAGTGCTGTATATGGTGCACTGAGCAACTGGCATGGGCGTGTATTCTTTTATCTTTGCATGGAACCGCATGCTTTGTGGAAGCCGGTATTCGGTTATCAATATGACAGAAATCAGGATTTTGAAGATGCGATGAAGAATGCCTATTTTGAAAAGGTACAATCAAGCATTGGTCTGGAGAGGAACAATGGGCAAGGATAATCATGGGTTAACGGGCGTTGGCTTGCTGCATAGCGCCGCACACAACAAGTCGACCGCATTCACTGAACAGGAGCGTGACCAGTATGGTTTGCGTGGTCTCCTGCCTCCAGCTGTTGGCACCATGAAGACCCAGATCCAACGAGTACTTGCAAACATGCGCCGCAAGGAAAGCGACATTGAGAAATATATTTTTCTATCCATGCTGCAGGATCGTAACGAGCGATTGTTCTTCAGATTGATCATAGACAATTTTCAGGAACTGCTGCCAATTGTCTATACCCCGACCGTAGGGCAGGCATGTCGTGAATTTGCCAGTATATTCCGTACCGAAAAAGGGTTTTACATTACCGCCCGGGACCGGGGCCGAATCCGCAAGATTCTTGACAACTGGCCTAACCGTGATGTGCGAATTATCGTGATTACGGATGGTGGGCGAATTCTGGGACTGGGTGATCTTGGGGCCAATGGAATGGGCATTCCGCTTGGCAAGCTCGGTTTGTATTGCGCTTGTGCTGGAATTTCTCCGGATCAGACATTGCCGGTGATGCTTGATGTTGGTACGAACAACGAAAAGCTGATTGAAGACCCGATCTATCTTGGGTTGCGGCAGCCACGATTACAGGGCGATGAATATTTCACTCTTATGGATGAATTCGTTGAGGCGGCCCAGGATGCATTTCCCGGCGTGCTGATTCAGTTTGAAGACTTCACTGCCGATAATGCATTTTCTCACTTGAATGCCTATCGCGAGAAGGTCTTATGTTTTAACGATGATATTCAGGGAACAGCGTCCGTAGTATTAGCCGGTATATATGCCTCGACCCGATTTTCAGGGGTTCGTTTTCGAGATCTCAAATTCCTGTTCCTGGGGGCTGGGTCGGCAGCCACCGGGATGGGCAATCTGATTGTTGAAGCCCTGATTGAAAGTGGGCTTGGTGAAGATGAAGCCGTCCGGAGACTGTGGTTTTTCAATCGGAAGGGGCTGGTTCGCAAGGGGCAGCCCAATTTGCCGGATTACATCCAACGCTATGCACACGATGTGGAAGAGTGCGAACTACTGGAAGCGATTCATATCCATCGTCCGGATATACTGATTGGAGCAACGGGTACGCCGGCAACCTTCACCCCGGAGCTGATCCAGAAAATGGCATCAATCAAGTCGAGGCCGGGTATTTTTGCGTTGTCAAATCCAACCAGTCGGGCTGAATGTACGGCTGAAGAAGCCTATCACTGGACTGATGGCCGGGCAATTTTTGCAAGCGGAAGCCCATTTGATGACGTCATTCATAATGGAAGGTTAATCAGGCCGGGGCAGGGGAACAATGCCTATATTTTCCCAGGTGTTGGCCTCGGTGCGATTGTCTGCAAGGCAAGATTCATTCCGGATGACATGTTCCTGATTGCTGCCAAGGTACTTGCAGAATCTCTGACCGATGAGGATATTGAGCATTGCTCCGTCTATCCCAGAGTGGAAAAAATTCGACGTGTTTCACTCAATATAGCGACAGCGGTTGCGACCTATGCCTGGAACAAGGGCATTGCCCAATTATCTCGCCCTGATAATATCGAAAGTCATATTGAGGAATTTATGTACGACCCGACATACTAGAATCCGGTTTTGTGAAGCAGGAACGGTCAAGCAGTCTAGAGAACCCCCGTTCTGCTTCTGATTCATTTCCTTATCCGAGTACAATCACTCGGTTTGTCCCCTCTAAATCGGCATGCTGCCATCGTATTCATGAAAGATAAAGTGCGTGAACTCGTCCATCAAGCCCTTGCAAATCTGCAGCCGCAAGGTGTGGTTACTCCTGAGAGTATCGTCATTGAGAGGCCGCGCAGTGGATTGCATGGTGATTTCACAACCAATATAGCAATGCAACTGGCTTCGAAACAGAAGGTTTCACCGAGAGAGTATGCACAGAGCATTGTCGATTCCATGCCCGACTGTGAAATTCTGGAGCGCTGTGAAATTGCCGGGCCTGGGTTCATCAATTTTTACCTGCATTCAGAGGCCTATCTGGACCTGATCGATGAAATCCGGGAGGCAGGTCCTGATTACGGCAGATCTCGACTCGAGAATAGGCCGAGTGTGCTGGTAGAGTTTGTCTCAAGCAATCCAACCGGGCCCCTGCATGTGGGGCATGGGCGTGGTGCGGCATATGGCGATGCCCTGGCTAGGGTCATGTCGTATGCTGGTTATGAGGTCGAGAAGGAGTATTATGTAAATGATGCCGGGCGCCAGATGGATATCCTGACCGTAAGTATCTGGGTCCGCTATCTGGAAGAACTGGGACTCGTGCACGAATTCCCCAGCCGGGGATATCAGGGGGGCTATGTCAGAAATATTGCAAAACGCCTTCTTGAGGAGCATGAAAAGAGATTTGCCGTGCATGCTGAAACATTGTTTCTGGATTTGCCAGGGCATGATGAAGAAAACATTGACGAATTGATCAAACGTGCCAGGAACGAACTGGGGGCTGACTATCAGATCCTATTTGACGTAGCCAGTCAATTGATGGTCCAGGACATCAAGCAGGATCTTATGGAATTCGGGGTGGTTTTTGATCGATGGTTTCACGAAAGTCAACTCGTACATGACGGAGATATTGAGGCGGCACTGGCATGTCTTGAAGAAAACGGTTACCTTTATGTGAAAGACGACGCAGTCTGGTTCCGCTCCACCGATTTTGAGGATGACAAGGACCGTGTGGTAGTGAGGGCCAACGGCAGTAAAACCTACTTTGCTTCCGATATCGCCTATCACTACAACAAGGCCGAGCGAAACTACGATCAAGTCATCAATATATTTGGCGCTGATCACCACGGATATACGAAACGCATAGAGGCATCTTTCCAGGCCTTGGGAAATCCGGCGGATCGACTGGAGTTTTTGATGGTGCAGTTTGCGGTGTTGTACCGGGGTTCCGAGAAGGTATCCATGTCAACCCGTGGTGGAGAGTTTGTATCCTTGCGTGAGTTAAGGGAGGAGGTAGGCAATGATGCGGCGCGGTTTTTCTATGTGCTCAGGCGCTCTGATCAGCATATGGACTTTGATCTTGATCTCGCCAAGTCAGAGAGCGCTGAAAATCCGGTGTTTTACATACAATACGCACATGCACGCATCTCAAGTGTTTTTCAGCAGGTCAAGGACAAGGGAATGGAAACCCCAGAAAATCGACACCCTACTTATCATCTGCTGATTGAAAAACAAGAGATAGAGTTATTGAAAATCCTCTCTCAATTCCCGGATACGGTGGCCAATGCCGCGCAAAACCGTACTCCACACCAGGTGGCATATTATTTGCGGGATCTGGCCCAACTGTTTCATGCTTACTACAATGGACATCCGTTTTTGTCCAGTGAGAATGAATTGCGCCTGGCCAGATTGGGTTTGATTGATGCAGTCCGGGTAGTGATTGCAAATGGGCTCGGAATTCTCGGAGTTTCTGCTCCAACAAGCATGTGATTGTACGGCTAACATTATGGTAAACAGAAAGAAAAAATCAGCACGTCGTTCGGTATCGGACAGCCGTATGCCCCATACCCTGATTTCATTTGCAATTGGGGTCAGCGTTGGCGCACTAACAATGGTAGTGTTACAGGCCGGGGTTCCAAAGTCGGATTTTGGCAAGGAAATTCGTGGACTGATGGATCAATCCAAACAGAGCGAGGTACTGGATAATCAGGAACAGGTTTCCAACGCAGATTCGGGTTCGGATGGGCAGCCAAGTATCTATGATTTTTATACGGTACTGCCGGAAGTTGAAGTATTGATTCCGGAAGATTATCGTGAAATCGCAGCTAAGCCGCTGGTTACACCTGATCAGGAACAGGCAAGTGTCGAGACAGACACTTCGAAAACGAAACTGGTTATTGACAATCCGGATTCGGCGACGTCGGTACCGCCGCCAGAACCCGTCACATCCAGTGAAACCCACTTCGTTCTTCAGGCTGCTTCATTCAAGAGGCAGTCGGATGCTGAACAATTGCGGGCTAGGCTGGCGCTCTCTGGCTTAACTTCCAATATCCAGAGAGTTACCATTCAGGATAGAGGTGAATTCTATCGGGTTCGGCTGGGGCCTTTCTCCGTCTATGAAGAAATGAGAAATGCCGACAAGGTCCTGAAAGAGGAAGGAATCAAGTCGTTACGACTTAAGGTATCGAAAAATAATTGATTGATCATTCTGGATACCTTGAATTCATTATCGTCACAAGCAGTAATTTCTGGTAGTAGTGGCATTAGCCGATTGAATCCGTTCTCCGTTCGAGACGGTATCTGAACATGCAGAAGATCCGAATTTGCACCCGCCAGAGCGTTTTGGCACTCTGGCAGGCAAATTATGTCAAGGAGTCCCTTCAACAACTATATCCGGATCTGGCGATTGATTTGCATAAGGTTGTGTCAGAGGGAGATCGAACCCTGGATATTCCTCTTCATCAGGTTGGAGGCAAGGGTTTGTTCCTCAAGGAACTGGAAATGGCATTGTTGGATGGTACGGCAGATTTAGCCGTGCATTCCATGAAAGATGTGACGGTCAATCTCCCGGCCGGCTTGATCATACCGGCAGTCTGTCCGAGGGAGGATCCCCGAGATGCCTATATATCGAATCAATATGATTCGCTGGAGGACATGCCCGGGGGCAGTATTGTCGGCACTTGCAGTTTAAGGCGTACCTCACAATTAAAGGCTGCATACCCCCATCTTGAGTTTTCCAGTCTACGCGGAAATGTCCATACGCGATTGTCAAAACTCGATTGTGGTCAATATGACGCGATTATTCTTGCAATGGCAGGACTCAAGCGACTGGGTATGGAAGATCGCATTCGTCAGGCGATCAGTCCTGATATCTGTTTGCCGGCTGTGGGGCAGGGTGTAGTTGGTATCGAATGTCGTGCCGATGATGAAAAAACCAGGGGTTTGATCTCGCCCATCAATGATCCGGATAGTGCGACTCTTGTTGCTACAGAGCGCAAGGTGAATGCAATATTGAACGGGGGTTGTCATGCTCCGGTAGCTGTATTTGCCGAACAGTGGATTCAAAAGGAAGAGGCGAAGATCAGGTTAAGGGCAATGGTAGGCGAGCTGGATGGTTCGAATCTCCTCAAGTCTGATCGTATCGGTCCGTATCAGTCGAGCAACAGGTTGGCCGAGGAGGTTGCCGGAGACTTGATGGATCAGGGTGCTGACAAGATTCTCGGGCGTTTCAATGATGTCTGATTCCGGCCGGCTATCTGGACTTCGAGTATTGGTGCCGAGGCCCAGTCCTCAAGGTGATAAGCTGGTCGAGGAGATTCGCCAACTGGGGGCTGAAGCCCTTCATTTTCCTGTGGTTGAGACTGTCCCGCCAGAGAGTCATGAAGCCCTGGATCAGGTTTTGCGAGATATGGAAAAGTTTGGACTGATCATTATGGTTAGTGTAGCAGCAGCAAGATCGGTATTGGCCCGCATGCGCAGTTTGGGCCTGAACTGGCCCCGTTCGACCCTGGTTTGTAGCGTCGGCCCGGTCACCAGTCAGGTATTAAGGGACAATGGTATTCGGGTTGATATTGAACCTGAGAGTGAATTCACTTCGGAAGGCTTGCTTGCATCACTGCAGCAGGTCGAATTGTCTGGCAGGCATATAGCGATATTTCGAGGCCAGGAAGGTCGGGAAAAACTAACCGAAGATCTTGAAAAGGCGGGTGCAACGGTATTGCCCGTAATGAGCTATCGCAGACAGATTACCGGTCAACCATTTGATGAGGTGATCCAGGCGTGGAGGTCGAGGGGGTTTGACGTGGTAGTCATCACCAGTCACAACATCCTTGATGCATTGCTTGAATTACTCGGTACTCAACATAGGTTTCTTATTGAGACAACCCATGTGCTTGTGATTAGCCCAAGAATTGCCAATTACTGCAGACGAAACAAGGTTCACAATGTGAGCGTATGCACTCCGGGAACTGCTTCGGTTTGTAAGAGTCTCAAGCAGTTTGCCATAAGGTGAATCAGTCAACCGACAATCTCACCCGAGTTCCACTCGGAAGTGTAATGATTCTGAATTGCCTCTCCTCGGAAACACTTATTGTGATCACACCTCAAGCAAATTGGCAACTAGGGCAGTGTTTTCCAATCCTAAAATAATAGGGCAAAACTCCGAGTAGATGTATAACCATAAACTCCCACCTACTCGGCTCTATTTTCCAGACTCGCAAATTTCAAAAATTGCCACCAATAGGTTTTGCTTCAATGAATTTCCGATTGTTCGTGCTTGTTCCTTAGATTGTTCATTAGGGGAGTCAATTATATCCGTGAGAGAAGATTTGAATTTGAAATACAATCCATTCATCTGTATTTTCCTTTGATGACTTTTTTTCACGTTATCAATCGGCAAGTCAAAAAAATGATATATTTCATTGGAGAGGCTGCGTAGTGAAGCTACTCGCTTGTGTTCATTGTCTGTTTCAACCGCTGAACAAATATATTGATGTATGTTTCTTTGAATTTCTTGCAAGTAGTTGATGAGCACAGCGTCTCTTTGACTTTTTCTCCTGATTGTTGTGTTGACCCAGTAACCCACACAAACGATAGCGAATGCTGTAATTGCTGGTGGAGCGAGAGTCTGAAAGAGGGGTATACATATTGTGGTCATGTGTTTTGCTCTGCAGGCTCATAAGGAGGAGTTTTCTCGCTTGCACCGAATTCAATATAGTGTGCAATTTCTTCTACGAGAAGTGGTTCATCGGTACACTGAATATCTATATGTTCCTTGACCTGTTTAGAATCTCGAAGCCGCACCAACCCGCCAAATGTCTCCTCAAGGAATGATGTTGGATAACCGTAAGGTGCGCCATCCATATCGATGATTAATTTTTCGCCGTGCTCAACTGCATCATCGAATGCCGGGAGCAATACATTCCCTCTAAATTCCTCTCCGGAACCCGGGCCTTGATTTTTGTATCTAGGGCCTGGAAGGGATTTTAATTTGTCCATCACCTTAAGTTTCATAGATTACTCCTCGTTTGTAGATGCTGACCAAGAAATTATGGTGCCATTAAAACTTTCCTTTACCTTGCGATACTGCATTTTTGCAATATCTCCTTCTACCTTTCCAGTTCGAATTTTAAGATTTTGCAAATATCCGAACTGGGCATCACGCCTCATTCTTGGCAAGCCTAACCCCCGCCCTGGTCGGCCAGTTGATGAACCAATTTTTCCATCGAAAGCATCTCTCACCAGTTTGTCGGGGCCATACCCGGATATAGTATTTTTGATCATTGTCATATAGTTGGTTGCTTGTACACTTTTGCAAATACCAACTCCCATGTCAATAAATGTAAACTGGGCCTCGCCTTCACGACACATTACACCTGCAACCCACTGTTCGGTATCACCATCTCCAGAAGGATTCCCATCTTTCCCCTTAGCATGATTATGAGTATTGGTCATACATTCCACCAGATTTTGCCAGATTGCATTTTTCTGTTCTTGAGGCATATGGATATTATTTTCGTTAGCAAACTTGATAAGCTTGTCCGCTTTCTGTGATCCTACTTTCTTTTCCCGCTGACTTATCCAAGATGCTTTAGCTTGTGGCAATTGCTGTCCCTCAATCGTGAAATTTCTGAAAAATCCCGATTCAATAAATTCGCTTGCCACTGACTCATTCATAGGAAGATTTCCTTCAATACTAGAAGGAGGAATTTTCTTTGAATGAGTCGGTTTTGTTTTTATGGCTACTGCCAGAGCGATAACTCCTGAGAGAGTGAATTCCCTCATAGAGGACATATCTACAAAGATTTCTTTACCGCCATTTTCACGATATTTCCTGATTAACTCACATACTTTAATTGTTTCATCGCTTTGTTCAATTGCGTCTAGCCGTTGAGGAGTGTGTATTGTTACTCTTTCTCTTTGTGACCTGCTGTCACTACTCCCTCGATTTGATCGTCTTTTGGATTGCTCGAAAGATCTATTTCGTTTTCGTTTATTTCTCCTACTTAACCATTTTCTTCGTGCCCTCTTCCGCTCACAACGTCTTTTGTGCTTTAACTTCCCGGAAATTGAATTACACTTTTTCAAATTATCTCCATGTTGCTATGAAGTGCACAGTATTTAGCGTTCATAGCCTAAGATCAACGAGAAATGTTTATGAGCTAATTATCTTTTGATGGTCGCTATCAGGGAGTATATCCAGTGGATATGCAGCAATTACATGGAATCGGTCATAAATGTTTACTCAGTCCAACGGCGGGTCATTATTACCCATGAATAAAATTTTTCCACTTAGTGCAGGAATGATAGCACAGAATCTTGACACTATTATTGCGGAGGCTTGACCACTGAACCTGCAAATTGTCTGGTAGAATCGAAAAATCGGCAAGGTATCGTGAAAAGGATATGTAGTCCGGTAGTACATCCAACCATACAGACTCCGATATGACTGTGAGCCGCAACACGGGTGGCAAAAAACCCTCAACCCAGAAAAGAAAACCACCAGCTCGGAAGAGATCGACCGGTACGACAATTCGGTCTGCAACCAAGGAATCTGCTGACTCGAGCACCACATCTACACCAAGTGATGACGAGGCCAAAGCATCGGCAATGAAACCCGGTGCTTCAACTGCCAAGGCAGCCAGAGCCAGCAAAGCAAAGACAGATACATCCAAAACGAGGATGTCACATGAGGTTGCTGATGCTGACAAATCTTCTGCACCCTCTACACCTGTGTCGCTTCAGGAATCTCGACAATTCTCTGCACCGGACTCAACTGATAGAACAAGTACCGGTACTACTCATGTCAATAATAGTCAGTCATCGCCCCCCATCCTGTCTTCGATTGCACTAGTGGTAGGGATACTTTCAATGCTTGCGGCGGGCTATGCGGTTTATACCACGCAGTTTGATTCAAGGCTTGAACGGATGAGGCAGAATGATCAGATTGAATTCCTTGAACAACGAGTAGAAACCATTCTGGATACTCAGTCAACACTTGAAACAAGTGTTACCAATCTCCGGTTGAGTTCAGCAGAACTGGAAGCTGCAAATCAGGAAAGGCTAGGGGCATTGAGGATGCAAATCGCTTCTCAGGAAGACTCGATACGACAACTGAGTGCAGAGTCCTTGGAGGAGATGACGGGTCAAATCGAGGTGTTCAAGGAAGAACTGGAATCACTTTCCCAGGAAGTAGCTCGGACTAAATCCTATTTTCAGGGGGGAGTGGAAAGTTGGACCCTGAAGGAGATTGAACACCTTTTGCTGGTTGCTGATCATCGACTTCGTTTTACTGGAGAAAATCATCTTGCACTGGCTGCACTTGAAATAGCATCTGCCCGTTTGGATGCGTTGGGTAATTCGAACTACTCCGAAGTCAGAAGGCTTCTGGCCCAAGATATTCAGAACCTGAAAAGCAGTGCTCCGGTCGAACCATTGTTCTTGCTGGAACAGTTGCGGGTCTTGAATGACCGTGTTCCCCACCTTCCCGTACTCGGCGACCCGATAGCGTCCGAGTCCAATATCGATTCCGAAGAAGGAAGTCCGAAAACAACAGGTACGGGTACGGACCAGCAATCAGGAGGGGTTTTTCAGTCACTGATTGATGCTGGAGCACGATTCCTGGATAGTTTTACTGATCTCATACAGGTCGAAAAGAACAACCGGCCGGTTCGTCCGCTACTATCAGGAGATCTCCGGAAGTTGATATACGAGCGAACCCATCTATTCATAGAGTCTGCGGAGTCTGCACTGGTTCGTCAACAGTCCGTGCTCGTTGCAGAGCGCCTGAATATTCTGAGGAAATGGGTTTTTGACAACTTTGACACGAACTCAGATATCACAATTGAATGGATTGGCATGCTTGATGATATTCTTGATAATCTGCCGACAGATCCTTCGGGTGATTTATCAAGGTCAATATCTGCCCTGCAAGCCGTAATGGAACGTTGATTTCGAGTCAGTCACTATGAAACTGGTTATCCTTTGTCTGGTTGTTCTGTGTGCCTCTGTCTGGCTTGGGGTACTGGCACTTGAAGATCCAGGCTATGTACTCCTGTTTCGTGACCCGTATGAAGTGCGCATGCCGCTTCTGGTCCTGATTCTGATTTTGTTTCTTGCATTTATTGTTCTATATCTGCTTCTGAACCTGTTGATGAATATCATTCGAGCTCCCAAAAAGCTTCAAAAACTCAAAAACAAAATGGACGAGGAGGCTGCCCACAGGGCTTGCATGCAAGGATTTACAGGTCTCATAGAAGGACACTGGGACCAAGCCGAAGGACGTTTGCTGAAGAAAGTCGAAAATTCCAGAATGCCGCTCATTCATTATCTGGGCGCGGCCTATGCGGCCTTGCAGCAAGGCAGTCTGCAACGACGGGACATGTATCTTGACCAGGCTTTGGAAAGTCAGCCTGAACACCGTTTATCGATTCAACTCACCCGAGCCCGCTTTCACTGTCATGCCGGGGAGTATGTCGAGGCTCGACAGGTACTTGAGGCCCAGAAAATACAAAACCCGAAAAACAAACCCTTGCTCCGTCTGCTCGCTGATGTTTATCAGGCTATTGGAGATTGGCAGGCTTTAAGGGCGATATTGCCGGCCATCAGGAAATTGAAGGTACTTCCTTCCGATGAGATCGAAAAATGCGAGCAACTAACCTGGAGTAGACTACTGACTACTGATGGACCGGATTCCGATGTTCCGGAAACTCCGCTTAACTGGAAATCATTGCCGACCAAGCAAAAGCGCAACCCCGACATTCTTTTGGTATGGGTCAGGCACCTGATGCGGCAGGGCGAGAGCAAAGAGGCCGAAACCATGTTACGTAGGGCGCTCAACAAGCAATACGATTCGAAACTGGTGAATTTATATGGTCAAGTCGCAAGTCCGTTTATTCCTTATCAGATCGAATTTATCCAGAAATTGCTGAAAACCCGTCCAAACGATTCTGAACTAATGCTGGCACTTGCCCGATTGTATCGCTATAAGGAAGATGGCAAGACTTCCATATCGTGGTATGAAAAAGTCATGGAACAGGGTGCCAGTGATAAAGTGTTTTCTGAGTTGGCTTCAGTTTACGAACAAATGGGTGATTCGGAAACTGCACTGAATCTCTACAAGAAAAGCCTCACGACACTCGAAAATCAATCTGCAAGTACCTGGAAGCCGGCGTTAGGCGCCGAACATTTGCTTCCTCATGATCCCCAAAGTGAAATACATCCTGCCCAGGGAACCATGCCTGTGGTTCGTTGAAAAGATCCTCCTGTCTTGTTTTGATCCTGCTGGATTCGGATGGAAAGTTTCGCCGGGTTGAACAAGTTTAGAATCTCATATAAATGTGCATATAAAAGATGAAATATTCAATTTAATGCGCATATAAATGTATTAAAATTCCACTAATTGGCGAAAAACAAAGAAACATACTTTCTTATTTGAACATCTTGGCAGGGTCAAGCATGAGGCGTACTTTATTACAGTCATTGATTGCCTGGAAAAACACGAACAAGCGCAAGCCCATACTCATCGACGGTGCACGCCAAACAGGAAAGACATACCTTCTGCAAAACCTGTTTGGCAAAGAGTTTGCCAATACCTTACGTGTTGATTTTCTGGAAAATCCAGAGTTCAAGAAAGCCTTTGATGGTTCCCTGACACCACATGATATCTTGATGAATATTGAGATCATGACTGGCCAGCGATTTCATCCAAAGACGGATTTGTTGATTCTTGATGAGATAGGTGAATGCGAGCGTGCCGCTACATCGTTAAAATATTTTGCCGAGAAAGCGCCTACCTATTTTGTGGCCGCCAGCGGTTCCAATGTAGGATTGCTGGGCACCTTCCCTGTTGGAAAAGTCGAACAATATGACTTGCGTCCAATGACGTATCGAGAATTTCTTTACGCATCGGAAGAATCGGCACTGATCGAGGCGTTTGAAGCGCAGGTTCATTCAGCTGTAGCTCATACCCGGCTTCTCGATAATCTCACTGACTACTACTTTACCGGTGGAATGCCGGAAGCCGTTGCCGCCTGGTATCGATACAAAAGCATCAGTATTCTGGAAGGTATGGAAAAAGTTCGTGAAATCCATTCGAATCTGCTGCAGGGATATCGCAGGGATTTTGGCAAGTATTCTGACAAGGTTGATGCCCTTCTGATTGAGTCCGTTTTTACCGGCATCCCGGCACAGCTTTCTGCGGTGATGGACCAATCTGTAAAACGCTTCAAGTTCAAGAATACCTATAAACACAAATCACGCTACAGTGATTTCGAAAACGCGATACGCTGGTTAATCTGCTGCCGTCTTGCCCTTGCCAATTTTCCAGTCGAAGGGATGCCAAGAACACCTCTTGCAGCTTACAAAAAAAAGAACATGGTCAAACTCTTCCTGTTCGATGTGGGGTTGCTGAATCATATGCTTGGCACCGGATACAGGGAAATCAAGCAGAAGAGCTATGAGTACAAAGGTTATATTGCTGAAAACTTTGTCCAGCAGGAACTTGCCGCTATTGGTTTTGACCCTGGCTATTCATGGAATGATGCCCGCGCAGAAGTCGAATTTATTATTGCCAATGATAAAGGGGAGATTGCGCCAATAGAAGTCAAGAGCGGAAAACGTACCCGAGCCAAGTCCCTACAATCCTACATCAGCAAATGTGGCCCCAAAAAGACGTTCAAACTGACTGGCACACAGGGGTCTCCAGCATCAGAGCAAACGAATATCGTGATGCCGTTATATTATGCGATGTATATTCCGCAGAGGTGGTGAGAGGCCAGTATCAGGGTAAATTCGCTAGTTTCGTGAGGTGCCATGCGACACGCCGCAAGGCAAGCCAGAATGATACAATTTGCTCTGATGCGACTACAGACATACAATCAAATCCCGCAAGCCTACTGTGAAGGTTTCATTGAGTAACCATTGTTGCACACATGCGAATGCCTTGCTCCTTGGTTTCTCTGGTCGAGATACGTATTGATGAAGGGCTTCCAACACATATGAGACACGATCTGAGCGAAAATGAGTTGTCCTTCGTACATGACGAGCCTGTTCCTGATTGATCACTGCCTGATTCGCACGCAACAGCTATTTCTGAAGCCTCGGACATCGTATAAAGGCATTTATTTCAATCCTATCAATCAGATGCACGGGAACCTAATCTCGTTAACCGGCCACTGGTAAACTGTGGTACATAAGTCATAGAGTTAGACAATGAGCATTCATTCGGAATTCGTTATCAATAATTTCAAACTTCAGTGCGGAGTTGTTTTACCTCGCCTGATACTGGCCTACAAGACCTATGGTCAGTTAAATCAAAATCGGGACAATGCGGTAGTTTTGCCAACTTTCTATACAGGCAGTCACCAACGAAATGAAGGGTATTTTGGGAAAGGCAGAGCGGTTGACCCTGCCCGGCATTTCATCATTTCCATCAATCTGATCGGGAACGGTATTTCAACATCCCCCAGTAATACGGACAGTCCATTCGGTGGAGCACATTTTCCTGTGGTGACGCTGTATGACAATGTCCGGGCGCAACATGCTTTACTGACCAGGCACTTGGGAGTCCAGGGTATTGCCCTGGTTACAGGATGGTCGATGGCTGGCTGTCAATCCTATCAGTGGGCTGCCCAGTATCCGGATTTGGTGAGAGCCATTGTTCCCTATTGTGCATCCGCGAAAACATCGGTGCATAACTGGGTGTTTCTGGAGGGCGTCAAAGCTGCGCTCAAGGCAGACGGCAGATTTGATGAGGGGAATTATCGGAGCCCCCCAGAAGAAGGTCTCAAGGCGTTTGGCAGGATTTATGCTGGATGGGCCTATTCACAGACATTTTATCGTGAGGGGTTGTATCGGGTACTTGGCTTTGATTCTGCCGAGGCATTATTGCTGGATTGGGAACAGGATCACCTGAACTGGGATGCCAATAACCTTCTAGCCAAGCTAGATACCTGGCAACGAGGCGATATCAGCGACAACAATCTCTACAACAAGAATTTGGAGAAGGCACTTGGTTCAATCCGTGCCAAGACAATTATTATCTCGTGCAGTGACGACTTGTATTTCAGGCCGGAAGACAACGAATTAGAGGTCATTCATATAAGGGGAGGGCGGCATGAGTGTTTTTCATCTCCGTGGGGGCACTGTGTTGCTTCGGGGCAGAACGATCCGGGCTTTCATGAATTTCTGGACCAGTGCATCCGTGAAGTGATGGATTGACAAAGTCAAGCGTTGATTAAGCTTCCGAGTTCTGCTCCGAAGTGACTGCAACCTACTTCCCCCGAACTGAAAATCTGTTTTCCAATCAAGGGTCAGGCCATATGCAATACGACCTGCTGGATGCCCTCAAGGCAGAAGCAGAGTGTCGGAGGGGTGTCTTATACGAGTCTTGCCCGAAGGGTTCTGGAGTATGGCAATACTCAGGGTTGAACAACTTTGATGGCTATATGGTATCGATATTCCTGCAAATCATACGGATTGTGAATTTATGTCCATGCTGTTTTCCAACCTGATAAAATTGTGTCAGCTTTTGAACCATGGAATGTTTTCTAGGCAAATATCATACACGTGTAACATCAATAATTACTGTAATTCACCATGACCAGTGTGAAACGTATTTATGAGAGAAGTGGCAGATACTCTGAGCCTATTACTGCACAAAATCCGGGTGTAAAGTGTCCTCCCATGAGCTATTCTGATGCACAGAAAATTCTCGATTCAGCTGAACAAGTCGGCAATACATTACAGGTAACGCACGCAGGACAAGGATTACTAAAGATGGAGAGATTTGGCACGGATATCCGGAAGCATGGGATAAAGTGGATCCTAATCTGAAAAAGCGCTGGCTCAAACAGGGTCTGATTAAGCGCAGAGATATTCGGGATTACAAAAGTCGTGAAAAAGTCCGAGACGCATTCGGAGGACGTTATGTCGGTGGATGAAGATCAATTCTATATTTTTGGGGAAAGGGCCGTTTTTGCATTGGAAATTCAACACGCTCCTGGAATAATTCATGGTGCAGAGCCGGAAGACTGTAAGGGTTCTTGGGGGAAATGGCGTCTTTGGGTTGCAGATGTAAATCTATGTAAGCTCCGGTTGAAAACAGAGGGCGGACTGATAGAAATCGATGAAGTGCAATGGTTTTTGGCGCCATTGTTTCGCTGGATAGTCGATAACTGGATGCCGCTCCTTCATGAAAAACGGTTGCCCCACGTTGATAGCAGATCACATTCAGCACGAGCAGCATATCTCTCAATGCTTGAGAGTGCAGGTGATGACATTGACCTGTTTATTCCGTGGCAGTATTGGGCACAGCGACATTCGCTCAGGGCCGCATCGGACGGTGGCATTGTACCTGACCTGTTTATTCAACGGATTGGCGATAATCTGGAATTCTCCTGGGGTGATCGAGTTCAATCTGGTGCTGACGATGCAATGTTTGTGATGGAAAATGGAGTAGCTCGGGCATCTGTGGATGCTGTGGCGGAATCACTTTTTTCTGTCGTGAACTGGTTTCTGCAAGAACATGAAAAAAACTCAACCGAATGGACTGAAAATCTCCGGTTTCAGTGGAGGCAGACAGTTTGCGAATCTACAATGGCTTACATGTTGTCCTGGTATCTTGATTCACGTCCTGATCCGGGACCATTGACGAAAAAATTCCAGGCTGCCACCGAGAAACTAAAGGGGCCGCTGGAATTAATGCATTCAGATCAATCAACGAATACACCATCGAATACACCATGGTTGGGTAGTTTGTCGCCGGAGATAGCGATGTTCGGAGATTTATCCCCTGATATCTCACCTGAAGCTGCTGTAACCTTACTGGCTGAATATTTTAATGCACAAGTTGATGATGTTAGTGAAAGCCTCTTGTCGGGTCTTGTATCTGATCGACCCGCCTGGACAACAGCGTCGCCTTGGGCCAATGGTTATTCATTAGCGTTGGATGTTTTGGATCAGGCTGATCCTGCACCAGGTGCATCAAACACGCGGATCGAAAGCATGCTTGAAAATCTGGGCATTCAGGTACGCGACGTTAATCTTGGAGAACAAGGTCCTCGCGGGGTTGCTCTTGCCGGAAGTAATTTGCGACCGACAATTCTAGTTAATTCGGATAATGTCCGAAATTCGCCACGTGGCAAACGCTTTACGTTAGCGCATGAGTTGTGTCACATCCTCTTTGACCGTAGTCGTGCTCAGCCATTAGCTCATAGCAGTACACCCTGGGCATCACCATCAATCGAACAGCGTGCCAACGCTTTTGCTGCGATGCTGTTGATGCCCCCGTGGCGTGCTGAATTACGAGCTGGAAAGAACCGCAAAGGCTTGAAGGAGGCGGTGGGTCGATTAGCAGATAAGTTGAAGGTTAGTCGTATCGCACTGAGACAACACCTAGCCAATATCCATGAAATCAGTGAAAATGAACTGGAATTTTTATTGGGCACCCAGCCCCAGGGTTTCTGTGAAGAAGTACGGTAGGTTGATTTACCTACACCTGATTTAATTCAAGCTTGAGTTCCACCCTGAAGTACAGCACCCCTTCTATTCCCGGATGAAGGCGTAGCCTGTACATACGGGATGAAATCTCTGTTCGATAGTAAAGTGTAAAGTTTGAACACAAGGGACTTGTCTCAAGATGAGTGCGAGATATCTTCATCGGTATATGAATAAGATCACAGAGCGGAAAAACGTGTGCCCTGTCGACACGATCGCCCAGATGTGCAGAATGGCGTCAAGATACAGGGGTGCTTTCTGTCTTACCGGATGCCCAAGAAGGGCAATGGCTTATTAACTGGGGTTGCTTAATGCGTCTATCCTGGAACGAAATCCGAGCACGTGCCGCCGCTTTTGCCGAGGATTGGCGCGACGCATCCTATGAGAAGGGAGAGACGCAGAGTTTTTATAATGATTTCTTCGAGGTCTTCGGCGTCCAGCGCCAGTCCGTGGCCCGCTACGAGCGGCATGTTGCGAAGCTGGACAACCGATCGGGGTTCATCGATCTGTTCTGGCCTCGCGTTCTCATCGTCGAGCAGAAGAGCGCCGGACGGGATCTGAACAAAGCCTACGAGCAGGCCGGTGAATATTTCGATGCCCTGCCCGAGCGCGAACGTCCGCGCTATATTTTGGTCAGCGACTTCCAAAATTTTGAACTCCATGACTTGGCCGAGAGGGAATCCATATCCTTTCCGCTTTCGGACCTGCCCGAGCATGTCCAGGCGTTCGGTTTCATTCTTGGCTTGGAACGTCGAGTATTCCGCGATCAAGATCCGGCGAATATTGAGGCTGCGGAACTGGTCGGACGCCTGCACGACGCCCTCGCGGAGGCAGGCTACCGGGGCCATGACCTCGAGCGGTTCCTTGTCCGGACCGTGTTCTGCCTGTTTGCGGACGACACCGGGGTATTCGAGCCGAGAGACATTTTCCTGGACTGGCTCGAGACCCGCACGGGTGAGGACGGCGCATCCCTGGGGGCGCAACTGATGGAACTGTTCCAGGTGCTGAATACCCCGGAGGCGGAGCGATTGGCAACGCTTGACGAGGATTTGGCACGGTTTCCCTACATCAACGGTGATCTTTTTGAAGAACCCTTGCGTATACCGGCCTTTGACGCGGGAATGCGCGGGAAGCTGTTGGACGCCTGCCGTTTCGACTGGTCGAGCATTTCGCCCGCGATTTTCGGCGCGCTGTTCCAGTCGGTGATGGATCCGGCCGAACGCCGCACCCAGGGAGCCCACTACACCACCGAAAAGAACATCCTCAAGGTGATCGAACCCCTGTTCATGGACGATCTGCGTACCGAGTTCGAACGGATAAGGTCACGTCGTGGCCGAGGCCGCCTTGCAGCGCTCCAGCAGTTCCAGGCGAGGCTTGGCGGCTTGACCTTCTTCGACCCGGCCTGCGGGTGCGGCAACTTCCTGATCATTGCGTATCGGGAATTGCGCATGTTGGAAATAGAGGTGCTGAAAGAGATATATTTCGAAAATTTTGATCTAATTCCGAGTAAATTATCGGTAATTGATGTGGACCAGTTCTACGGTATTGAAATTGGGGAGTTTCCGGCCAGGATCGGAGAAACTGCACTGTGGATGATGGACCACATCATGAACAACCGGCTGAGCCGGGAGTTCGGCCAGATCTACGTGCGGATTCCGCTTGAGAAGTCGCCGAACATCATCCATGAGGATGCATTGGAATCTGACTGGGAAAGCTTGCTGTCCTCGAAGGACTGCTCCTATGTGTTCGGCAATCCCCCCTTCATTGGTGCAAAACTCCAGTCGGAAGAACAGCGGGAACAGGTGCGTCGCATTGCAGATCTCGGTAATAGTGGTGGAACTCTGGATTATGTTGCTGCATGGTTCATCAAGGCAGGATACTATGTTGCAAACAGCAATGCCAGAATCGGTTTTGTTGCGACCAATTCGATCACGCAAGGTGAACAGGTTGCTCAACTATGGCCAGTTTTATTCAGGAGGCAGGGTCTTGAGATCGCATTTGCACACCGAACCTTCACTTGGGAGTCGGATGCACGGGGCAAGGCACATGTGCATGTTGTAATTCTTGGGCTTGACCGAAAGGAAAGTGTGCGGCCTGAAAAGCGCCTTTTCAGCTATCCCGATATCAACAGTGAGCCTGAAGAAAGCGTTCACAAAACTTTGTCACCTTACCTGTTTGATGCCGGTGGTCTCTCGAATTCTCGTCTTGTGGTCAAGGAGGAAAGTTTTCCCATCAATGGTATGGAGAGATTAATCATTGGATCCAAGCCAATTGATGGCGGTCATTATATTTTTGATGAGCAGAAACGTGCTGCATTTCTTGAGGTAGAGCCTGAAGCCGAACTGCTTCTCCGTCCATTTATTGGGACACGTGAATATCTGCAGAGCCAGAAGCGATGGATATTGTCCATGCATAACATTTCCCCCGATATACTGGCAAAGTTGCCTCAAGTGCGGGAAAGGATACGTGCCGTGCGCGATTACAGAAAGGCCAGCAAGAGTGCGCCAACACGCAGGCTCGCAGAGACACCAACACTCTATCACGTTAATGTCATTCCCACTGCCCCTTTTCTAGTTATTCCAGAAGTAAATTCGTACCGACGGAAATACGTGCCAGTAGGTTGGTTGCAACCACCGACCATTCCAAGCAATCTCGTGTCTGTTCTTCAAGATGCAACGTTGGTTGACTTCGCGTTGCTTACATCAGCAATGCACATGGCATGGTTGCACCATATAGGCGGGAGACTGGGGAACAGCTATCGCTACTCTATTGGCCTTGTCTACAATACTTTTCCTCTGCCTCCTGAAAGTGCGAACCTGTCCAAATTGGAATCGCTTGCCCAGGCGATTCTTGATGCACGAGCTTCTCATCCGAATGCGACACTAGCCGATCTGTACGATCCTGACCTGATGCCTTCGAATCTCCGGCAAGCCCACTCAACACTGGACCGCGCCGTTGATCGCCTGTATAAGCGTTCAGGGTTCAGTTCAGAGCAAGAGAGAGTGGGGCACCTGTTTAGCTTGTATGAAAAGATGCTCTTGCCCTTGGTGTCGAATAGAGAAAAGAGGAGGCGTAGGCGATGAAAGTACTGGACTAGTTGCCCATGGCCAATATATTTTTCGACTCGCCGGAGAACATCATGCGTGTCTTGCTGGAGATGTCGCAGAAAAGTGCAAATCGTCGCTCACATATATAATTCCTAACTTCAGTTGTAGATCCTGTTGATAGGATATCAGGCAAGTGTCTTTATAGATAAAGCCAAGATTGAATTGGTGATATTAATGAAATGAATAGTGGAACCGAAACTGGAAGGGTCGTTGGAGAAGTGCCTTCTTATGGGGATTTTTTCAATTCTTTTCCGAAAAACAATACCCGAGTTACATGCCAAAATTTGCCCAGGATTTTTCGTGACACGGATACCAAAGCATAAGTTATGAGCAACGATAAGAACAATAACCCGGAGAAAGGAATAAACGAGTGGGAAAATCTTGCCGCTACCGAAATCAAGGCCGGGGATACCAGCCAGATTGAATGGCTGACGCCTGAAGGAATCTTGGTCAAGCCCGTGTATTCTGCCCAGGACCTGGATCAGATAGATCACTTGCACAGCATGCCGGGGTTCCCGCCTTTTACACGTGGCCCCAAGGCAACCATGTATACAGGAAGGCCATGGACAATCCGTCAATACGCCGGATTTTCTACGGCCGAAGAGTCCAATGCCTTTTTTCGAAACAATCTTGCTGCCGGGCAGACCGGTTTGTCGGTAGCGTTTGACCTGGCAACTCACCGTGGCTATGACTCCGATCATTCCAGAGTGACCGGTGATGTTGGGAAAGCCGGTGTCGCGATTGATTCGGTTGAAGACATGAAGATCCTGTTCAATGAAATTCCACTCGACAGGATGTCCGTATCAATGACCATGAACGGCGCGGCATTGCCCGTGATGGCCATGTATATCGTAGCAGCCGAAGAGCAGGGAGTTGAACGCAAGTTGCTGTCCGGTACTCTTCAGAACGATATTCTCAAGGAGTTCATGGTTCGAAACACCTATATCTATCCGCCACGCCCATCCATGAGAATCGTCTCGGACATCATTGCCTATACCGCGAAAAACATGCCCAAATTCAATCCGGTTTCGATTTCCGGATACCATATGCAGGAAGCAGGCGCAACGGCAGTCCAGGAATTGGCCTATACGCTTGCTGACGGTATCGAGTATGTGCGTGCTGCTATTGATGGCGGTTTGGATATTGACCAATTTGCCCCGAGACTGTCTTTCTTTTTTGCGATTGGCATGAATTTCTTCATGGAAGTTGCCAAGTTGCGGGCAGCCCGCAATCTGTGGGCCAAGCGCATGCAGCAACACTTCTCGCCAAAAAACCAGAAATCCCTGATCTTGAGGACGCATTGCCAGACATCCGGTGTCAGTTTGACCAGCAAGGATCCACATAACAATATTGTACGTACCACTATCGAAGCCATGGCCGCAGTCCTCGGAGGTACCCAGTCATTGCATACCAATTCGTTTGACGAGGCTCTGGCACTACCGACCGAACATTCGGCACGCATCGCACGCAACACTCAGCTCATTTTGAGACATGAAACCGGAATGGCCAATGTGGTCGACCCTTTGGCGGGATCTTATTATATTGAGAGTCTGACCCATTCATTGATTCATGAGGCAGAGAAGTTGATTGACGAGGTGGAGGAGGCTGGCGGCATGACGGCTGCAGTTGAAGCGGGGTTGCCAAAACTCAGAATTGAAGAGGCGTCGGTCATACGGCAAGCCAGAATTGACAAGGGTGAAGAAGTGATCGTCGGAGTCAATCAATATCAACTGGAACAGGAACAGGAAGTTGATATTCGAGTGATTGACAACCATGCAGTGCGCAAATCCCAGATCAAACGTCTGCAGGAAATCAAGGCATCCCGGGATGAAGAGGCTGTTCACGAAGCTCTTGATGGTTTGCGGAAATCTGCGCAGACTAATCAAGGTAATTTGCTGGAAAAAGCAGTAGATGCAGCACGTGTGAGAGCAACCCTGGGAGAGATATCAAGCACACTTGAATTTGTTTATGGACGATACAATGCCAGTCCAAAATCGCTGGGAGGGGTCTATGCACGTGCTCTTGAAGACCATGAGTCATTTCATGTATTGCGTTCTAGGGTTGCAGAATTCGCTGATCGGGAAGGACGTCAACCCCGTATGCTGGTGGTGAAGTTGGGGCAGGATGGTCATGACCGAGGAGCAAGAACGATAGCAACGGCATTTGCCGACATTGGCTTTGATGTGGATATCGGTCCTTTGTTCCAGACACCTGATGAAGCAGTCCGTCAGGCTATCGAAAATGATGTGCATGTGATCGGTATATCTTCCCAGGCTGCAGGACACAGCACACTGGTACCCGCCGTGATGGAAGAACTCAGGTTGCAGGATAGTCAGGATATTCAGGTAATCTGCGGGGGAGTGATTCCCGAGAGTGACTATGACTCCCTGTATGCTTCCGGTGTTGGTGCCATCTTTGGTCCGGGGACGAATATCCCGGAAGCAGCTGAAAGGGTGTTAGACTTGCTCGTTGGCAAGGACCCAAATGAGTGAAATTAGGCCCTATCTATCTGGCCTGGCACAGGATTATGCAAGACATTATTGACGAACTCGAACGTAAACGAACTCTGGCAAAACTTGGCGGCGGACAAGATCGCATTGATGCTCAGCACAAGAAGGGGAAATTGACGGCTCGTGAGCGTATTGAGGTATTGCTTGATGAGGGCAGTTTCGAGGAATGGGACATCTTCGTGGAGCATCGCTGCACAGACTTCGGAATGGATAACAAGAATATTCCCGGTGATGGTGTAATTACCGGTTATGGCACCATCAATAATCGAATCGTTTTCATATACAGCCAGGATTTCACCGTATTTGGGGGTTCTCTATCGGAGTCTCACGCCGAAAAAATCTGCAAGATCATGGATAAGGCCATGAGCGTTGGTGCGCCCATTATCGGCATCAATGATTCGGGCGGTGCCCGCATCCAGGAGGGCGTAGCATCACTTGGCGGATATGCAGAGGTATTTCAACGAAACGTCATGGCTTCTGGTGTGATACCGCAATTATCCCTGATTATGGGTCCGTGTGCAGGTGGTGCCGTATATTCTCCGGCGATTACGGATTTCATCCTCATGGTTGAGGATACTTCCTACATGTTTGTGACCGGCCCGGATGTGGTCAAGACGGTTACCCACGAGGAGGTATCTGCCGAGAAACTCGGGGGTGCAATCACCCATACCACACGCTCCGGGGTTGCTGACCTTTCGTTTGACAATGATGTTCATACCTTGATGATGACACGCCGACTGTTCAATTTTTTGCCACTGAACAATCGGTCTTTGCCACCGACAAGAGAAACATCGGATATTCCTGAACGTATCGAGATGTCTCTGGATACACTGGTCCCAGACAATCCAAATCATCCCTATGACATCAAGGAATTGATCTACAAGGTGGTGGATGAAGAAGACTTTCTTGAGATCCAGCCGGACTATGCCAAAAACATTGTTATTGGATTTGCCAGGATTGAAGGGGTAACGGTTGGCATTGTTGCCAATCAACCCATGGTATTGGCTGGCTGTCTGGACATCAATGCTTCCATCAAGGGTGCTCGTTTTGTTCGGTTTTGTGATGCATTCAATATTCCGATCATAACCTTTGTCGATGTCCCCGGATTTATGCCAGGGACGAGCCAGGAGTACGGTGGCATCATTCTGCATGGAGCAAAACTGCTTTTTGCCTATGCAGAATGTACGGTTCCCAAAATAACCGTGATTACACGCAAGGCCTATGGTGGAGCCTATGATGTCATGTCATCCAAGCACTTGAGAGGCGATGTCAATCTGGCATGGCCAAGTGCCGAGATCGCGGTCATGGGGCCCAAGGGGGCAGTCGAAATTATTTTTCGGGAAGAATCCGGAGATGTCGAGAAAATTGCCTTGAGAGAGGCTGAATACCGTGAAAAGTTTGCCAATCCATTTGTTGCTGGTCGTCGTGGCTTCATTGATGATGTGATTTTGCCTCATGCCACGAGAAAGCGTATCTGCCGTTCCTTGGCCATGCTCAAAGACAAGTCGATCAAGAATCCGTGGAAGAAGCACGCAAATATTCCGCTTTAGCAGGTTGAGACAAGCAAGTTGTTCAAGAAAATTCTGATCGCAAACAGGGGAGAGATTGCGTGTCGCATCATTACCTCGGCCAAGCGTATGGGTATTGCCACAGTCGCAGTGTATTCGGAGGCAGATCGGAATACCAGGCATGTACACGAGGCTGACGAGGCAACCTGTATCGGAAAATCGTCGGCTACGGAAAGTTATCTTAATGGCGATCGTATTATTGAAGTCTGTCTGGAAAGCGGTGCCGAAGCCATTCATCCCGGCTATGGATTTCTTTCCGAGAATGCAGATTTTGCAGAGAAGCTGGAAGTAGCGGGTATTACGTTCATTGGCCCAAAATCCCATGCAATTCGAGCCATGGGAGACAAGATTACTTCAAAGAAACTTGCCGCAGAAGCCGGAGTTAATACCATTCCGGGATTTGATGGAGTTGTAGCTGATGCCAGTCAGGCAGTAGAAATTGCAAGGGAGGTCGGGTATCCGGTGATCATCAAGGCTTCAGCCGGTGGCGGTGGTAAGGGTATGCGCATTGCTCATGATGATACCGAATGTCGTGAGGGGTTTGAACGGGCAACCAGTGAGGCTCAGTCGAGCTTCGGAGACGGGAGGATTTTCATCGAGAAGTTCATCATCAATCCCCGGCATATTGAAATTCAGGTGTTGGCTGATAGCCATGGGCATGTCATAGCATTGAACGAAAGGGAATGCTCGATTCAGCGTCGATATCAGAAAGTTGTCGAGGAAGCTCCTTCCGTATTTTTGAATGATGAGACCCGAGGCAAAATGATGGCACAGGCTGTTGCTCTTGCCAAAGCTGTCGATTATCAGTCGGCGGGAACGGTTGAGATGGTGGTTGATGAGAGGCGAAATTTCTATTTTCTTGAGATGAATACACGTCTGCAGGTTGAACATCCAATCACGGAAATGATTACTGGTATCGATCTGGTGGAGTGGATGATTCGAATTGCGGGCGGTGAACACCTCACCATTAAACAGGAGGATGTGGGAATCAATGGATGGTCAATGGAATCCAGGATTTATGCCGAGAATCCGGATCGTGGGTTTTTGCCTTCGACCGGGCGCATTCGCAAATATCAGATACCCCCGACTTCGCAGCATGTGAGATTGGACACTGGTATTGAAGAAGGTTCGGAAATTTCCATATTCTACGACCCGATGATCGCCAAGCTGATTACGTGGGGCGAAACCCGGGAACAGGCAATGGAAGCCATGACTGACTCGCTCAATCGATACTACATTCGGGGTGTTGATACCAATATCGCATTTCTATCTTCAATCCTGAACAAGCCTGATTTTCGTTCAGGGAAATTCAACACCTCTTTTATTGAGAAGGAGTACCCGAACAACTTTAGCACAGAGCCGATTGGCGCGAGCCTGCTTCCTTATGTCGTAAGCGCAATTTCATCGATTCATCATCGACACCATGTCCGGGCCGGCACCATATCTGGGCAAATAGAGGGATATGGTCTGCATGTCAATTTGAACTGGGTTGTGATTATCGGAGATGTGGAGTATTTGACCCAGATTCAGCAAGATGAAAATGATAACGACATTATTGTTGCGTTTGAAGGGAATAGCTACAAAGTGGTCGATGACTGGACGATTGCGGACCCCGTTTACGTAGGCAAGGTGGGTGATAAAGACATCAGCTTCCAGATCGAAAAATCGGACTTCCGGTATGATATTGTCTGTGATTCCCATGTCGGGAAAGTGATGGTCTGCCGTCCTGAAACTGCCCGACTTAATCGGTTGATGCCAGTCAAGAGGCCTCCCGATCACTCCCGTTATCTGCTTTCGCCAATGCCGGGGCTTCTCGTTTCACTGTTGGTCGAAGTTGGACAACAGGTGAAGCCGGGTGCAGAACTTGCAGTGATTGAGGCCATGAAGATGGAAAATTCGTTGCAAGCAGAGCAATCCAGTATTGTTGCAAGAATCTTGGTTGAACCAGGTGATAAACTTGAAGTGGATCAACCGATTCTTGAATTCAGGTAAGGTATTGTTGAGACTCGAATCTGCTACTCCATATGGTGAATATCGACGCATTACGCTCGGGAGACCGCAAGGTACTTGCCAAACTGCTTACGCTTGTCGAGTCGACTCGACTCGAAGATCGGCAGGAAACCGAACAGATACTTGAAAATCTTACCGGCCAGACGGGTAATTCCCTAAGAATTGGGATTACCGGTATTCCCGGGGCTGGTAAATCAACAATGATAGAGGCTCTTGGGCATCAGGTAATTGGGGCGGGCAGTAAGCTTGCGGTATTGGCAGTTGATCCAAGCTCCATGATATCGGGCGGCGCGATTCTGGGGGACAAGACAAGAATGCAGACTTTGGCGCTGGATCCATTCGCTTATATTCGGCCCAGCCCTGCTGGAAAGTCTTTGGGGGGTGTTGCAAGGCGTACCCGAGAATCTATTCTGGTGCTTGAGGCAGCAGGGTATGACGTGATATTCGTGGAGACTGTTGGAGTTGGTCAGGCTGAGTCCATGGTCAGCCAAATGGCCGATCTTTCGATATTGATGTTGCTGCCCGGGGGAGGGGATGATCTACAGGGAATCAAGCGGGGTGTGATGGAGCTTGCTGATATCGTCGTCATCAATAAGGCCGATGGCGATCTGCAAAAACGGGCAGCCTTGTCGGAAATCGATATTCGCCATGCACTTGAGTTTATGCGGCCCCGGCACCGAGGCTGGAAGCCTTGTGTCCTGAAGACCTCCGCCCTTCAAGGTGAGGGCGTGAATGAGTTGTGGAAAGTAATCCTTGAGTTTCGTAAGCAGACTGAGCAAACTGGTGCGTTTCGGCAAAATCGGGAGAGGCAGTTGTGTGACTGGATTCGTATGGAGGCTCGTGAGATGATTCTTGATCAGTTCGATAAGGACCAGCGCTTATCCACAGCGGATTCGGTCAGCAAGGACGCCGAAACATCGAGCAGTCACATCACAGCAGCAAGGAAGCTGGTGAACCGTTTCTTCGAGTTGTCATCATGAATTTTAAAATTGAATCCCATGATTGGAAATCTTAATCATGTAGCTATCGTTGTCCCTGATCTCGATGCGGCCAGTCGCTTGTATCGAGAGGCTTTCGGTGCCGATGTATCAGCCCCTGTTAATCTTGAAGAACATGGAGTTACTACGGTTTTCGTCAACCTGCCCAATACCAGGATCGAACTGCTTCATCCTCTTGGTGAAAATTCTCCGGTCCGGCGTTTTCTGGAAAACAATCCTGATGGAGGAATGCACCATGTCTGTTATGAGGTAACAGACATCAAGGTTGCCATACAGCGTTTGGTCGAACAGGGCCTCAGGGTACTCGGAGAAGGGAAACCCAGAATTGGTGCGCATGGCAAGCCGGTTGTTTTTCTGCATCCCAAGGATGGTATTGGAACATTAATCGAACTTGAGCAGGTTTGAATGAAGACCTGTTCGGTTTCAGCCCCAGTGCTTTCTGGATATCAGGACAAATGCCTCCAACATGAACAATTCGGATGAGATTTATGCATCGAAGCGTGTCTCATTAAGGGATTTTGCGTTTGGCCCTGAGGTCGCCCGGGTTTTTCCGGATATGGTTCGTCGATCAGTTCCCGGTTATGAGACCCTGGCATTCATGGTTGGCTGTATCGCAGGAATGAGGGCAAAGCCAAACAGCAACGTTTATGACCTCGGTTGTTCGCTTGGACAGTCAACACTCATGATGCATTCCCGGATTGATTGCCCCGGGGTGCATTATGTTTGTGTCGATAACTCACGAGATATGCTCAATGGTTGCCAAAAGAATCTCGATAGTCAGATTTCTGAAACAAGTTATACCCTGATTAACGATGATGTCCAGTCAGTCTCGATCAACAATGCCAGCGTCGTGGCGATGAATTTGACATTGCAGTTCGTTAACCCGGCCGAACGCGATCGATTGATTCAGAAAATTCATGATGGGCTTCTGTCAACTGGTGTACTGGTCTTGTCAGAAAAAGTGATTTTGGATAACCCGGATCAGAATGAAGTCATGAATCTCCTGCATGATGAATTCAAGCGGGCGCATGGATACAGCAAGCTGGAAATTAGTCAAAAACGTATGGCGCTTGAGCGGGTCATGAAGGTTGATACCGTTGAGTGTCATCGAGAGAGGTTGTTGAATGCCGGATTTGAATCTGTTCATCAATGGTTTCAGGGGTTGAATTTCGTCTCTTTTCTTGCCATCAAATCGGATAACGAATCCTAATGCTGAGCCCTCGTAATCTGGTAGCTCGATTGGTTGAATCCCCACTCGAGCCGATTACGGAGGATTTGCGGAAGATAGTTGAAAAGGCGTGGAAAGACCGCAGACATGGACTCTTGAACGAGTGGAAGGCCCTGCTTTATTCACTGCCTGAAATCGAGACCTGCCTTGCGAATTTAACCTCCGATGCAGTGATGATTGGTCATCAGGATCAGTTCTCGAAGAAACAGCAACAGGTCATTCGCGATATTCTCAAGGCGTTCCACCCATGGCGCAAGGGGCCATTTGATATTTTTGGAATTGAGATCGATGCTGAATGGCGTTCGAACCTCAAGTGGTCGCGTCTTCAGGGAAAAATAACTCCTCTCATGAATCGGCTGGTGCTGGATGTTGGTTGCGGAAATGGTTACTACATGTTCAGGGCTTTGGGTGATGGGGCCCGATTTGTATTGGGCATTGACCCTTCCTTGTTGTTTCTTGCCCAGTTTCATGCGGTTTTGAACTATGTGCCAGGGCTTCCGGTTGTGTTTTTGCCTTTGCGTTCGGACGAATTTCCAGTGGTACAAATGCGAGAGAAAGGCATCGAGTTCGATAGTGTTTTTTCAATGGGTGTTCTTTATCATCGCCGGGAACCGGTTCAGCATCTGCTTGAACTTGCTCGAGCATTACGCCAGGGTGGGGAGCTCATTCTCGAGACATTGATCTTGATCAACAACAATGAATTACCCATCTTGTACCCGGAGGGTCCTTACGCAAAAATGCCAAATATTGAGTTGATTCCCTCACAAGGAATATTGAATGGGTGGTTAGAAGAGAGTGGTTTTGGAGATATTCAAGTGATTGATATTTCACGGACAACGGTTGGCGAGCAACGAAGTACAGAATGGATGACCTTTGAATCCCTGGCTGATTTTCTGGATCCCGATAATCCTGAGAAGACCATAGAAGGTTTTCCTGCTCCGATCCGCATTATCGTAACAGCCAAAAAACTATGAATGCAAGCCTGAATGTTGCGAGTGTTAAGAGCAAATAAAGTGTCCGGTTTCTGGAGGAACCATGAAGCGGGCAAAATGGTTGCAGGAGACCAGACTGATGAGACTTGAAGAGGCCCATGAAGACTGGACGGACAGGCGTCTCACCCAGGAAGAAGCGGCATCCCTGCCGGGGGGTATGTTCACGCACCTTTCGGCGTTACGTGTGCCGTTACGAGGAGGAGAGCTACGAGGGGTTGCTGGACCGGAGGATGATGTGAAGTGGTAGAGTAAAGAGATAACCAGTTCGGGGCCGGTAAGATCAAGATTAGTAGGTCGACCTTCCAGCCCACAGGTCGAGTATGAGGAAAAGCACGGCACGACAGAGATGAGCGTGGGCAAAAATGCGGGCCGCGTTCATGCATCCGTTCAATCAAGTGGCGATAAACGACCACCCATCATTCATCCCTTTTGACCATCTTCAGATACAGGAGAGTTCCCTATTATTAGACATGAAGGACATTAGAATTCAAGCACAGCTTGGACGGGAGTAGAGTTATTGCTGTCGTTTAGTTTTTCTTCAATGTTATCAATATCCTTTTTGATTGCATCGATATCTTCTTCCATGTTTATTATTCGTTTGTCTATCCTTGCCAATTTCTCTGAGTTTTCGTGTATAGAATCGACTACGGTGTCGATTCTATTTCCAACATCGTCAATTTTTCCGTCAAATCTAATAAATTCGACATGAACGGCAGAAAACTTCTGGTCAAAGAAATACACTCCAGACCATAGCATTCCCAATACAGCAAGAATAAGGCTAATAACCCTACCATTTTTCTTAATTCCTTCTAATAATCCCCCAGAGGAGTTGGGAGGAACTTGAACAGGGTCTCTCGCAGGAGGAGTCTCCAGTTTGGAATTATGAACATTCATGACTTCAAATTTTCTTCTTGGGAAAGCCAGTCCCACAAGGAGCGATTTGCACGTCCGTAATAACCGTTTATTTTAATGACTACTCCGGTAGCAGAATTTTCCGAATCGGAGATTCCTATACGGTATGAAAGGTCTTTTGGTGACCCTGAAAATTCCACAAAGTACACATTTGGTTCATGCTCGACATACGCAGACTTGCTGACATCCTGTAACTTCTTTTTCAGATCGTCTAGTGAATCGTTACGGAAAGGGACTATTGCATAAATTGCCATGATTCACCCCCTTGTCAGGTTAATGCATTGATTGGTCTAAGGCACCCATCTATTCATGTCAAGATTATCTACTGGCCTACAGATTGTCAAACTGTCAGGTTTGAAGTTCGGGCAATGAGAGAAATTCAGTTTGAGGACATTCTTTCCTAAACCTGCATTCTACGTTCTTCGACACGCAGATTTCTTGAGTAATATGGCCTGACGACAATCAGAATAAACTTTCCCTCTTGGGCTATCGATGAGGTTTTTATTTCTGAAATCATTCATAAGCCTTGAGTCACCCGTGAACAATACCCGAGCGCCAGAATATTTAGCCAAAGCCAGAATATGATGGTCATCGGATTGCACTTCAGGGTTATTACGCAATTCTTTTTCAAAATTCTTAAAACTTTTGGAAGGTATCGCAGATGCTCTACCAGCCTGGGCATAACTCATAAGCTTCTGAATGGCCTTTTGACTAACCTCATCAGAAAATGATCCCTCTGTAGAGTAAATCAGATGTCCCGACTTTTCCAGCCATTTATGTATTGGAGCAACATCCTCTCCATATGGCTCCTTTAGAAATCTACCC